>JACQZM010000098.1 GCA_016213885.1 Candidatus Rifleibacteriota bacterium
CGGACCAGACCGACGAGGTCGAGCGCCGGCGCTCCCTCGGGCATCTCGAGGACCACGCAGACATCGTCGTGGAAGGCGTGCGCCTCGACGCCGTGACGCTCCCTGAGCGCCGCCACCAGCGCCATGGCGAACGGCCTGTTCACCCGGCCACCCCAGGTGGTGTGGACGATGGTCAACGACTCCGTGGTCCGCTCCATCAGCACGTGGTGACGGTGGGGAAGCGGGGCGTGGCTGGCCTCGCGCTGACGCGAGAGGAACGCCAGCAGCGCTCCGGCGGAGGCGCGGTCCAGCCCCGAGACGTGCTCGAGCTCCTCGACGAGCGAGGCGTCGTCCCGGCGTCGCTGGGCCTCCTCCAGCAGCGCGCCCACCCTCTCCCAGAGCCACCCTGACTGGTCCCGTTCTTCCCCCCTCCAGAACGGCGTCATCCCCGGTCGGCCCCGGGCCGGCACCACGAAGACGTCGCTGGCCGTGATCCGGCGGATCCGCCACGACTGCACGCCCAGGGTGAACGAGTCGCCCTCGGATCGCTCCCAGACGAACTCCTCGTCGAGCTCCCCGATGAGCGCGGCCTTGCCGGCGGCTCCCTCGACGCGCAGCTTGAAGGTGCCCCGGTCCGGGATCGTGCCACCGGAGGTCCACAGATGCTGAGCAGCCCCGGGTCGAGCCTCGATCGTTCCGGAGAGCTGGTCGATCGCCACCCGGGAGGCCAGCGCCGCGACCCGGGAGCCGGCGTACCGGCCCGCCAGCATCTGGACCACCAGGTCGAACAGCCGCCGCGTCAGGTCGCGATAGGGGTGGGACCTGCGGACGAAGTCGAACAGCTCGTCCAGCGACCAGCGCTCCACCGCCACCATGGAGAGGATGACCTGGGCCAGCACGTCCAGCGGTGCCCGCGGCGGCTCCAGCGGCTCCACGTCCCTGGCCATGAGGCCCCGCGACACCACGGCAGCCTGGAGCAGATCCCTGGGGTGGTACGGGTGGAAGATCCCGCGGCTCACCTCTCCCACGCCGTGACCCGACCGGCCCACCCGCTGGATCGCCGACGAGATCGACGGTGGCGTGCCCACCAGGACGACCTCGTCCACCGTGCCCACGTCGATCCCGAGCTCCAGCGAACTGGTGGCGACGATGCCGGCGAGCTGTCCCGCCTTCAGCCGCTCCTCGACGCTCTCCCGGACCTCCCTGGAGAGAGACCCGTGATGGGCGAACACGAGCTGCTCGCCCGCGGCCTCGTTGACCAGGCGGGCCACCCGCTCCACGATCCGCCGGCTGTTTCCGAAGATCAGGGTGGATCGGTTCCCACGGATCCGGGCGACCAGGAGCTGCGTCAGACGCTCCCACACCGTCGGGGGATCTGCCAGGACAGCATCGCGATCGGCCCCGGAACAGGCGCCGTCGCCCGTGGGCATCCGGACGCTGACGCTGATCGCCTTCGATGCCGCGGGGTCCACGAGGTCGACCTGCCGGCGCCGGAACCCCGGGCGCTCCGGCCCCGAGCCGGGCTGCTCCTCGAGGACCTGCCCTCCGACCCACTCCGCCACCGTCTCGAGCGGGCGGACCGTGGCGGACAGGGCGATCCGCTGGAACTCGCCGGAGAGTCGCGTCAGACGCTCCACGGCCGTGATGAGATGGGTGCCCCGCTTGTTGCCGACCAGGGCATGCACCTCGTCGAGGATCACCGTCGCGACCCCGGTCATGATCCTGGTCCCTCCCGGCGACGAGAGGAGCAGGTTGAGGCTCTCGGGCGTGGTGATGAGAATCTCCGGGGGCCGCGTCACGAGCCGCCGCCGCTGGCACGGAGGCGTGTCGCCGGTCCTCAGGGCGGCACGGATCGGGGGCAGGCTCTCGCCGGCCGCGGCGAACCGCCGGGCGATCTCCTGGAGCGGCCCGGTCAGATTGCGGCGGATGTCGTGCGCCAGCGCCCTGAGCGGCGAGACGTACAGCACCCTGACCGCCCCCGGGGCCCAGGCTCCCCGGGCGAGCCGGTCGAGCGCCCAGAGGAACGCGGCCAGCGTCTTCCCGCTGCCGGTCGGCGCCGTGGCGAGCACGTGACGCCCCCCGGCGATCGCCGGCCAGGCCAGACGCTGGACGTCCGTCGGCGTTCCGTGGCGCTCGCGGAACCAGAGCCGCACCTGCGGATGAAAGAGCTGGAGCGCGTCATCCATGAGTCGTCTCCCGCGTCATCGGCGGCGCCCTCACTGGACCAGCTCCGCCTTGACCAGGACCAGACCGGCATGCCGCAGGCTGCCGATCCGGTCCTGCAGGATGAAGAGCATCAGATCCTCCCGGCCGCCGAACTCCGTGGCACCGATCCTGACCAGGAGCGGGCCGCTGTCCTGGGCCACGTGGACCGTCCCGTCCTCCCCGGCTGCCGGGATCTCGTGACGTCCCACCCTGGCCAGCAGCGCCTGGGCGCGAAGCTCCGTGTTCACGTGGACAGGGAGCCCATCGGGCCCGGCCACGTCCGCGGCGCGCTCGCCGGCTCCCTCGATCTCCGATGACGCGAGGCCAGAGCCGCCGGTCCGGCAGGCCGTGAGGCCCCGGGCGACGAGCCGGAAGCGGTCGCCCCGGGAGAGCACCAGCCCGGTAGGCAGCCAGGCCCCTGTGGGCGCGGCCCAGACCTCGCGGCCGTCGACCCCTCCCCTCTCGAGCCAGTCGAGCCCCGAAGCCAGCAGCGCCCCCACCTCGGGCCGCTGGATCGCCTCCGCTCGAGAACGCACTCTCGCAAGCAGAGCGGCCCGTTCGCCCGGGGCGAGGCACGCAGCCGCCACGGCGGCCATCCACAGCTCCGTGGGCTTGGCCGAACCGACCAGCTCTCCGATCGCCCTCGCCGCCGAGGGGCAGCCGGTGCGGGCCAGCACCAGGGCCAGCTCGCTGCGAGGCCCGGTGAGCCTCCTGAAGAGCGGTTCGATCGCATCGGACCGCGGCGCCAGCATCGCCAGACCCCGCAGCGCCGTTTTCCGGATCGTCTCGTCCGGCGAGCTCACCGCCTTCAGCAGCGCCCGGACCGCCGCGGTCCGGCCCTCTCCCTGGCCGGCTCTCCGGCCGATGCAGGCGATCGCCTCCAGCGCGTAGACG
>JACQZM010000547.1 GCA_016213885.1 Candidatus Rifleibacteriota bacterium
CGCCGGCTCGTGACTGCCCCTGATCTTCGCCATCAGCTGGTTCCGCTGGCGGACCAGCTGATCTCTGTGGAGCAGCCCCAGACACTCGCGGACCGCCCGATCGAGGCTCTCCTCGGGCAAGATGAAGCTCACGGAAAGCCCGGCCACGAAGCTCTTCATCTCTTCTTCCGACTCGGTGCAGTCGAGGAGACGGTCCTGGAGAGAGGCCGGGCCGGGGGCCAGCGTGGGCAGAAGCTCCATCACCCGGCGAACCTTGGGGTCTTCGAGCGTGTCGGTCACGATCTTGCCCGCGTAGCGCTCGTACAGCGACGGATCGGCCAGGAAGCACGCGAGCAGGAACCGCTCCTTGCTCTGGGACGGCCGCTCCATGGCCTCCTTGGGCTTGCTCGTCAGGACGTCGTCGGACAGCACCCTGCCACGGGGCGTCGTGAACGTCGACCGGACCACGTCATCGCCCAGCTCGAGCCTGTCGGAGACCCGGCGGATGAACCGCTCCCGGCTCTCCGGCGAGGGCAGGAACGGGTAGGTCTTCTTGAGCTCGCGGAACGCCTCCCGGCGCTGGGCCAGCTTGCTCAGATCGAACGGCACCACGACATGGTCGAACAGGAAGTCTTCCACCTCGACGGCCTGGTCGAGCACCTTGTCCCAGGCCTGCTTGCCCCGGCCGAGCACCAGTTCGTCCGGGTCGAGTCCGTCGGGCAGCCTCAGCACCCTGACGACCAGGCCGGACGACTCCAGGAGCTCCAGGCTTCTCATCGTGGCGCGTACCCCTGCCTCGTCGGGATCGTACGCCAGAAACAGCGTCTTGGTGACCCGGGAGAGCTTCCGGATGTGGGGCTCCGTCAAGGCGGTCCCCAGCGTCGCCACCACGTTGGCGACCCCGCCCTGCGCCAGCCCGACCACGTCCATGTACCCCTCGACGAGCACGACAGCCGGAAGCTCCGGCGCCCGGAGCACCCGGTGCATGTTGAACAGCAGCCGACCCTTGGAATAGATCGGCGTCTCCGGCGAGTTGAGGTATTTGGGCTTCTCGTCGGAGAGGACCCGTCCTCCGAACGCCACGACCCGGCCCTGCTCGTCGTGGATCGGGAAGATGACCCGGTTGCGGAAGTAGTCGTAGCACCCCGGCCGCTCACCCTTCCGGACGAGACCGGCCGTGATCAGCTCCGAGTCGTTGAAGCCGCCGTGCTTCAGGTGGTCGTAGAGAGCGGTCCAGGCATCCGGCGCGTAGCCCAGGCTGAACTGGTGGGAGATCGCCGGCGTCAGCCCGCGGCCTTTCAGGTACTCCAGCGCCCTGGCGTCCTTCTCGAGAGCAGAGATGAAGAAGGCCTGCGCCGCGCTGTTCGCCTCGTACAGGCGGGCGAACCCGACGCCGGTCGTCGCGGAAGACCTCTCGTAGCGCGACAGATCGATGCCAGCCGCGATGGCCAGCTTCTCGATGACCACGGGAAAGGAGAGGTTCTCTTTCTTCATCAGGAACTTGAAGATGTCGCCGCCCTCGTGGCAACCGAAGCAGTAGTAGATCCGCTTGGCAGGGACGACGCTGAAGGAGGGGGTCTTCTCCTTGTGGAAGGGGCAGAGTCCGATGAAGCTGGAACCGGACTTCCGGAGGCGGACGGACTCCGAGATGACCTGCAGGATGTCGACCCGCTCGCGGATCTCGTCTTTGAGCTCGTCGGGGAAGGAGTAGGCCACTAGGACGCTACCCCCGATCGCCTGGGCTCGTTCCCGACCGTGTCATGCACTCGGAGCTTCCGCACGCATGCACCCCCATCCGCAACCGGATGGCACCCAGCCTCGTGGGGAAGGGCAGCACCTGCTCCGATCCCCCGCCCCCCAAAACGATGCCGCGCGATTATATCAACATGGTTGGTTCGGGGCAACAAGATTCTTCCCGCGAAGCTGGATTTGGAGCGGATCATGAGGTGATCATACAAAAAACACCTGATGGCGCCAGATCTTGTCGTGATCTTCCCGGGATCCCGTCGAAGCCGCGCCTGGCGCGCAGAGCCGGGCTTCTGGCGCCACGAACCGCGGCGCCATGATCCGGCATGGAGTTGCCATGGACCGCACCGCCGCGGCAGCATCTCGGCGCGGGTCGCGCGGCGTCTCCTCCGATCCGACGGAACGGTTGTGATATCATGCCAGAGAACAGCCCATGAGACGCCAGGATGAGCTCATCTGCATCTACGGCGGCCAGAGCAACCTGGCCAGGAAGTTCCTGCTCTCTCAGATGGAGGGCCTGGCGCTGGCGTTCGACTCGGAGGAGCTGCTGGAGTTTCTCCAGAGCGAGACCGGCGATCCCGATCCGGTGGTCCGGGGCCAGGCGCTCTTCTCCCTGGCCCACTTCCTCACGGGCTACGTCCAGAAGAGGTACGCGCTCTCGGAGCAGTCCGTGGGCGTCTGGTCGACGTTCGGCAAGGACAAGACCGACGTCAAGGCCGTGCTGGAGAGAGGGCTGGACAGGTCGGCCCGGATCCGGGAGGTGGGGCAGGCGGCCCTCCTGGCCACGAAGCCGCTGGCCGAGAGCCTCATCGCGTCCCTCGACACGATCAAGGGCTGGACCCGCACCAGAGCTGTCCTGGCTCTGGGCAACTTCGGGCTGAGGCGCTCCGAGGAGTGGCTCTCGTCCGCCTTCCGGCCGCCGGAGCTACCGCTGGAGGTCGGTCTCGCCCTGGCGGACCTGCGGGGCGTCGAGGCCGAGAGCCGCATCGTCTCGGCGGTCCGGGAGAGCGCCCAGGCGAACCCCGAGCTGTTTCTGCTGCTCGGGGCGGTCCCGGGGCCGGCGTCGTTCTCCCTGCTGATGGACTCCATCGAGCGGACCGACGTGGTGGGGCGCATGAACCTGGCCCGGGCGCTCGCGGGCTTTTCCAGCTCCGACGTGTCCGACGCCTTCGTCCGGCTGTGTCGAGGCGGCGAGGGCTGGGTCGTCGTCGTCGCCCTGAACAGCCTGGAGACCCTCGGCAAGGTCGATCTGCTGCCTCGCATCGCCCAGGTCTACCGGAGCGCCCACCACGATTTCGTCAGGATCCAGGCCGTGAAGTCCGCGGGCGGTATCTTCTCCCGGGATTCCATCGGGTTCTGCGTCGAGGCGCTCAGATCCGGGTCCGACGCGGTCCGGGCCGTGGCGCTGGAGAGCCTGGTGCGCCTCAGGGCCGATCCGAAGAGTCTCTCCGAGGTGGCCACGCCGCTCCTCACCAGCCCGCACCTGAAGGCGAAGGTGAACGCCGTGCTGGCGGCGCTCTCGCCCGAAGAGGCGCTGGTGTCGCCGGCGTTGAACGGCCTCTTGATGTCCACGGACAACCTGTCCCGGCTGGAGGCCGCCTACTGCCTGGGCTACCTCCAGTCGAAGCGGGCGCTGGAGTTCCTCGGCGCCCTGGCGAACCAGGACCCGGCGCTCTCGGTTCGCCAGCAGGCGGCCAAGAGCCTCTCCAAGTACCCGGCCAGGGATTCGCTGCCGGTGCTGATCGCCCTGCTCTCCTCCCAGGAACCCCGGCTCGCGCTCACCGCCGCCCGGGTGATGACGCGCTACGACGGGGAGGAGGCCGCGCAGACCTGCGAGCAGATCTCCATGGCGCTGGCCCAGGCGAGGCGACCGTTCGAACGGGCCCTGCTGTACAGGGCGCTCGGCCTGGTCTGCGGCAAGTCGCAGTACCCTCACGCCAGGACGGTGCTGGCCGCCGGCCTCGACGAGAAGGAGCCTCGGGTTCTGGCCGGCGTCGTCGAGGGCTGGAACCTCATGGGTACAGCCGCGGAGCCGTCGGTCGTGGATCGGCTCGGGGCGATCGCCACCGGGGGGGAGCCGCGTCTTTCGGCGCGGGCGCTTCTGGCTCTCTGGCACTTCGGCGACCTGTCGGCCCCGGAGCGGCTGGGGCAGCTGCTCGCCAGCGGGGACGAGAAGCAGGTCGCCCCGGCGCTCGAGTGCACCATGGAGATCGGGCTGCTGCTGGTCTCCGTCGCCGAGGGCGACCGGTTTCCCGATCTGGCGGCCAAGCTCTCCGGCCTGATCGGGAGTCCCGGGTACGAAGCGTTCGTCGGAAGCGAGGTCGACCTGGGGAACTCCCTGTCGTTGAAGAAGGCCAACCCGAGGCCCGACGTCGACTTCGACGTGCGCCGCCAGCCCCGGAAGCCCACGACGACAGCCCGTCCCAAGGCCTCGTCCCTGCCCTCGGTCCCCTCGGTTTCCTCGGTTTCCTCGGTCTCCAGGCCGGAGCGACCGCCCAGCGGCGTCCGGCTCGCGGCCAGGCCGCCCGGCCCCGCTCAAAGCGCCGGCCCGGACTCGACGAACCCCGGAGTGGGGGTCAACCAGCTCAAGACCTTCCTCGAGAAGCTGGGCGGCGAGAATGGGGCGACCGAGGGGGTCAAGGAGGCGCTCTCCCGGGTCACGTACCTCATCGCGGACGGGCTCGCCCAGGGCGCCGGGCTCGCCACCCTCTGGGCGTCCCCGTACGGAAAGGCGCTGATCTTCTCCCCGGTGGTGGTGCTGCTCCTGGTGATGCTGCTGCGTCCGTCGGCCTCAGGGCCGGGAAAAGCTCGACGGGCTCGACAAGGGGGAGAAGCCCGAAGTGACGCTCTACCGGTTCTCCGAGCCCAGGGGCGACGTGGTGTTCGAGTTCCGGAAAGACGCGGACCTGGAGCTGCGCATCGGCGCCGCCAGGGTGTCGAGCCAGGGCGCGGTCCTGATCATCGGAAGAGACGTCAAGGGCCGGGCTCTGACGATCCGGTCAGGTCGCGCCACCTACGAGGCCAAGGGCGTTCCGTCGGTGCTCAGACCTGGCGACAGCATCAGCCTCGAATGACGACGCTCAGAGGTAGGGCAGGCCGTCCGGCAGACCCCCATCGCCGGCGCTGACGAGCCCGGCCTAGCTGACCCGCGCCAGGCCCGGCAGGTCCACGGACTCCCGGGCGAGCCGCTCCACCTCGTGACGGGGCAGGTACTTGCCGAACGGCCCCGGCGACAGCGCCCGGACCAGCACCGCGGCGGTCGAGGCCACCAGATCGGCCAGCCGGGAGCAAGACGGCAGCTCGCTGAGCCCGGAGCCGGCCGGTTCGAACCGGACGGCGAGCCCCCGGATCGCCGTGACCGTGCCCAGACCCTCCCGTTCGATCCAGGCGCCGAACAGGTGGGAGGCCAGCGTCCCGGCGAAGTGGACGATCGCCAGCCCGTTCCCGGCAGCGGCGAGGATCGGGCCGACACCGGCGACCCCGAGATCGGCTCGGAACGCCTGGGCCAGCGCCATCCCGACGCGCGCCGCGGGCCTCGTCGGATACCGGGGCGCCTGACCCTGCGACCCTCCACGGACGTAGATGCGGTCCGCCTCGGTCCGCACCACCTCCATACCCCGGCCGCCGACGCTCATCCGGGTCGGCGCGTCACCCGGCCCGGGCTGGGCCACCGTGCCCAGCTCCTCCTTGGTGAGCTCGTCGACCACCACCGCCCCTGGCGGCTCCGGGTCGATGTTGGAGTGGATCCGGCCCCGCTCGAACTGGCGCTCCAGCGAGCCGGTCGGCGCCAGCCGCCCTGGACGCTCCTCCACCAGCAAACCCTCATCCACCAGCGCCCTGGCCAGCGCGGCCAGCCGCTCCGCCGGGAACGCCCGGGCGAGGAACCGGGGCAACCGGGCGGCCAGCGCCACGGCCGAGACCCACCGGGAGCCGTTCTGGAAGAGCAGCGATACCATCTGCTGCAGCAGCACGGACGGGCGGAACGGCACCGGGTCGGGGTAGAGGCGACCCTCCCGGGCCGACCGTTCCAGGAACCGGAGCCACAGCAGCTCCGCCTCGGAGCGGTGGAACGCCACCACGTGGCAGAGCCCGGTCCGCCGGTTGCCCCGACCGATCCGCTGGAGAAACGACGTCACGCTCTGCGGCGGCTGGGGAAGCACCACCAGGTCCACGTCGCCGATGTCGATGCCCAGCTCCAGCGTGGTCGTGGCCACGACGCACCCGTACCGCGACTCCAGGAACCGTCTCTCCACGGACTCCCGGAGCGCCCGGCTCAGGCTCCCGTGGTGGGCGTGGACCTGGCCTCCGAAGGGGAGCTCCCTGGCGAGCTCGCCCGCCAGCTGTTCCGCGTCCCGCCGCCGGTTGACGAAGACCAGGAGCTTCCGCGCGCCCAGCTCCCGGACGGCGTTGCCGAGGCGGGGGGCGATCTGCGTGGCGTCCCACCCTTCTTCCACCCTCATCTCCAGGGGGCGATGGCCCGCCTCGGCCACCACGGTTCCTCCAACGAGGAACCGGTCCACGATCGCCTCGCCGATGCCGACCGTGGCCGACAGAGCCACCACCTGGACCCTCTGCCCGGCCTGCGCGGCGTCGACGAGCTTTCTGATCCGGGAGACCAGCACCGCGGCCTGATCGCCCCTGGCCGAGCCCTCCAGCAGATGGACCTCGTCGAGGACCAGCGCCCGGACCGACCGGAGCGTCCTGGGGTGGCGACACAGCAGCGAGTCCAGCGATTCCGGGGTGGTGATCAGCATCTGGGGCGGCTTCCGTCCGATCGGCCGGGGATGATCGGAGGTGCGCCGGTCGAGCGAGATGTCCAGGGCCGAGAGCGGCGCGAGCAGCCTCCGGTACAGGTCGTTCACCAGCGCCCTGGTGGGGCTCACGTACACCACCGAGAGCCCCTCCCACCGCTCCGTCAGGATGCGTTCCGCCAGCGGCGCCGCGGCCGCCTCGGTCTTGCCGGTGGCGGTGGGCGCCGAGATCAGGCAGTCCACGCCTTGCAGCACCGGTGGCATCGCCTTCTGCTGGATCCCCAGCGGATGGCCGCCGAACCGGGCGAAGAACGTCTGCCACACGTGGGCCAGCGATCGCCGGAGCTGCTCGACCTGGTGGGGCCTCACGGGCCCTCCTCGCCGAAGAGGCCCCCGATCAGGTCCGTGGCGAACCGGGGGGCGCGCCGCGGTATGAACCTGAGCACATCCAGGAACTCCACGATCAACCTGAGCACGGCCCGGGGATTCGTCAGCTTGTCGCACCTGACGCCCGCGAACAGCGCCTTGCCCATGGGCGCGGCCAGCTCGCCCAGCAGCCCCCGTTGCTGGGCCGGAACCGGGTAAAGCCCGACGATACGCTCGAACAGCGTCTGGTAGTCCCGGGGCGTCAGCCGGCTCAGCTCGAGCACCACCTGGTCCAGCGGCAGCAGCCGCCCCAGGAGGTCTCGCATCTCGTCGACCGGCGTGAGCGCCACGACCACGTAGAGCGGCTGGTCTTGCCGGTACACGAACGGGACCTGTCGGTGGACCGGCTGCCCTCCCTTGGGCAGGGTGGCCGGATCGAAGCAGACCCGCCTCTCGCCCCGCGCGGCCAGGGCGAGGCAGGCGATCAGGTGGCTCGCGTGCTCCCGGTCCTCCCGCGAGAGGGCCTGGAAGAACTCCGCCTCGTCCAGGAGCAGCACCAGCCCACGGTAGCCGACCTCCTGGGCCCGGCACGCCACGCCGCCCAGCAGGTAGGCGTAGATGTGCGAGAACGTCCTGAAGTCCGCCAGCGCCAGGAGGTGGGGGCCCCGGAGACGGGCCAGAGCCCGGTTCCAGCTCTCGCTGTCCTCGGAGGGCTCTCCGCCGATCCAGTCCAGGATCCGCTGCTGCAGGTCCTCGTCGCCGTCTTGCCGCGCCCTGACCAGGGTGTCCACCGCCGGGTCCAGGTACCGGTGGTACCGGTCGTCGGAGGAGGGGAGGGGAGCGCGACCGGTCCGGACCAGCCGATCGATGAGCGGGGCGAGGCCGTGGGCGGACCGGCCCAGATCGGGGTACACGAGCCCTTCGACCAGCGCCCGGTAGACCCGCTTGGGGTTGGCCCACGTCACCTCCCTGTCGTCCAGCTCCGCCGTGGCGGTCAGGAACCCCCTGGAGAGAGCCTCCTCCCGGAGCCACTCCAGGGCGTGCGACTTGCCCGACCCGTAGTCGCCCAGGATGACCATGAACTGGCCGGCGGCCTCCAGCCCGTCGAGATCGCGTCTCAACTGGTCGAAGAGGCCGTCGCGCCCCACGGTGTACTCGCCCACCCTGGAGCCCGGGATGACCCCCAGCCGGAGGGCTTCCAGGAGAGACCCCGTCGAGGTTTCTCTCCGGGATTCCATGAGGGCGGCCGCCGGGCTGACGAGTGAGGCGCGCTGGCCGGCTCCGCCAGAGCTCGGTCTCGTGGACACGGGCTCCGGGGGCGGCGCCGGCAGCGCCTCGAGGCGACCGAGCTCCGACGAGGGCAGCCGGATCGCCGGGGCGCCTCCCTGGCCGAACGCGACCCACGCGTGGCGACCCCCGGGCTCCACCCGCCGGACGATCCCGTCGCCGTGGGCCCGATGACCCACCCTGTCGCCCGGTGTCAGCCCCGAAGAGGGCTTGCCTGAGTTTCCGGACATCGGTTCAATCGTCCTCGAACTCGTCTTCGTCGTCCGGCGCGAGCGCCTGCTGGGCCCGCTGCATGACGGTCAGCACCTCCCGGGCGTCGAGGACCCGTCCGCCGGTCCGTCGATCCTCGTCGAGCAAGCGGATCCAGGCTTTCACGAAGATCCTCCGGTGGCCCACCTCCAGCTGGTGCGCCAGCGTCTCGTCGACCAGCGTCTTCAGGTTCGCCTGGAGCGACTCCCGGTTTCCGGCCCAGCCGTAGGCGGTGCGGTAGACGCCCATGAGCTTCTCCCCCAGCGCCCCGAGCAGATCTTGAGGCGTGAGGTCCAGCACCTCCAGGTCGATCAGCGGCGACAGCGGGCTGTGGACCGACATGGGCTGCACCGGGAACAGCAGCCGCTGCTGCAGCGCCGGGTACCGCGGAACCACGTTGTTGGCGAAGTCCGGGGTGACCGCGTAGACCACGATGGCCGACGGCAGCTCCGCCTGCCCGCACAGGTCGATCGTCTCCCTGAGGTTGTTCAGAACCTGCTGGGTCGACCGGGCGTCGGCCCTGGCGAACGACAGCTGCTTCTCACCCTCGTCGAACAGCAACGCCGTGCCGGTGAGCCCCATCTCCCGGACCGACTGCACCATGGACCGCAAGAGCAGGAAGGCGTTCTGCGCCCTCGGGACTTCGTACACGCCGAACGGCCGCACGTCCGAGGACGGGACCGGCTGGCCCAGGAGCCAGGCCTCCAGCGGCTCCAGCCCGTCCTCGTCGGCCACGAGGCCGCGGATCAGCCGGCACAGGGCCGTGCGGTACGGCTGGTAGCCGATGGCCGATCGGCCCAGGGAGCCCTTGACCCACGCCAGGAAGGGCTCCTTCTCTTGCCTGGTCAGCTGCTCCTCGACCCAGTGTCTGACGATGTCCACGAGCCCGGTGATCGGGCTCTCCTGGGCGACCCCCCCCAGGGAGAGCTTCGAGGCGCACGACTGGTAGATGTGGATCGGGCTGTCGAAGGGGCACTCGCCCCGGGCCGACGTGAGCGTCACCAGGGCCGTGAGGAACCCCCGACGCCTGGCCCGGGCCCGCAGGCAGTACAGGAAGTGGGTCTTGCCGGCCCCGTAGGTGCCCTGGACCAGCTTGAACGTGGAACCGCCGGCCAGGGGGAGGTGGGTCGCCAGATACTCCTCGTCGAGCACGTCCAGATACGACCCGGTCCCGACGTTCACGTCCTCGATGCCCTGCTCGGGCGGAAGACCCGACTCGCCCATGCGATGGATGATCGCCAGGGCGGTCCGGGTATCGAGCTGCTCCGATTCCATCGACCTCAGCCCTCCAGCGTCGCCTGCGGCACCAGCCTGAACGACGAGTAGAACATGCCGGTGCCCGACTCGTCTTCGAGCCAGAACGCCCGGCGTCTCTGCGTCGCCGCGCCCGCGACGGCCACGCCCAGATCGACCCGGTGCTCGCCCACCTTCAGGCCGCGCTCCTTCCTGAGCCTCAAGAGATCGCGGACGAACTCCACCCGGCCGTAGCTGACGAAGTGACGTCGGTCCGCCTCGTCGAGGAGCTTCTGCGGCTGCAGGGCGAACGCCACCTCGGGGTAGACCTCGGAGAGCTCCACCCGGTCGCCCGGGGACCTGCCCCGCCTGGCGAGGAGCGCCCTGTACGCCGATACGAGCGCACCGGAGAAACGGTCCGGGTCGAGCGCTCGGCTCTCCAGCGCCTCCTTGCCGGATCGCCAGGCGTCGACCACCCGGGTCGCGTCCAGCGCCAGCGGCTTGCCGAAGGGGAGCCGGGCGAACAGCAGCTGCGCCGACTCTGCGGAGAAGTCGATCGTCACCGTGAACGGGGACACCCTGTACTCGGGCCCCGCCTCGGCCAGCAGCCGCGGCGTCACGCCTCGCTCGACGAAGAGAGCCAGGAACCGTTCGAGGAACTCGCCCCGGATCGTGCGGGCCCGCTCGTCCAGCGAGGCCACCAGATCGGCCGCGAGCCTGGCCGCGGCGTCGGCGATCGGCCCCGGCAGCGCCGCGCCCTCCAGGAGCCGCGCCGCCTCCTCGAGCGATCTCCGACCGGCCAGACCGCCTGGCCGGGAATGACGCCCCAGGCTCTTGCGGAGCGACACCAGCGGGTTCAAGTGGCCGTCGAGTTCGGACAGCAGGCGCGCCAGCTGGCCTTCCAGCTCTTCAGGGCTCACGGTTCACCTCGATTCGTGGGAGAGCTCATTCTCCGGGCACCGGGGTCGGCCGGTCAAGCCCCGCCGTGCGCTCTGGCCGGCAGACAGCCGGGTGCGCTGCCGGCGGTCACCTGCCGGGTGCGGGTCTCACGGTCTTCGCCAGCTGCTGGAACGCCTCCATCAGGATCGGCGCCGTCCGCGGCCCCAGCGAGTTGCCCTCGCCGTACTGGGAGCGGCTCCGGCCGTAGCAGTAGGGTGCCCGGTCGTCCCACTGCGACCGCGGGATGATGTACCCGATCTCGTCGTTGGCCAGGCCCACGACGAAGGCGCACCGGGGACCGTCCGGCGACCCGGCGAGGCTCTCGAGGAGCGGCCTCAGCGCCGGCTCTCGACGGGCCCCCGGAAAGTCCGCCGCCGGGTCCTGCGGCTCCTGGTAGGTTCCCACGGCGAGCTCCGGGTAGAGCTCGCCGGGCACCGCGCCGATCACGAGCTCGCCGATCCGGTGGATGCCGATCTCGGTTCTGACGGAGCCGCCGGCCAGGCTTCCGAGCAGCCCGGTCAGCGGGGCGTCCCCGGAGAAGACCTGTCGCTCGATCACCCCGATCGCCAGGGCGGCCCGATAGACCGGGTTCTCCATCGGAACGTGCAGCGTCGATCGGTTCAGCTCCAGTCGCTGGCGCCTGAGCTCGCGGGCCCCGGCCGCGACGTTCAGCGCCTCCAGGGCCGCCAGGGTACCGATCCGGTCCGCGTGCGCCCCGGACTCCGGCGCCACCGGTCTGCCGGTGACCGGGTCACGGAGCGGCACTCCGAGCGGCGTCACCAGACCGCCGATCGCCCCGTTCAGAAAGATCGCCGGAGCTCCGGTCCGGGATTCGATCTCGGCGATGAGCCGGTGGCAGAAGTCGGAGGAGACCCTGCGGTTGGCCTTTCCGAGAGCCTCGGGGTGGTTGGCCCAGTTGACCACCGTCGCGACGGCCCGGCCGCGGGGCGTCCTGGCCTGGAGCACCCCGAGCGACTCGTCGAGCACCAGCGGCTTCCGGCTGTCGCCGGTCAGCCCACCCGTCTTGCCGCATCCGGCGAAGAGTCGGGCCGGCACCCGCCTCCGGGACGCGGTCTCCACGGCCTCGACGGTCCGCCGCAGCACCTGGTCCACCCAGACCCGGTCCACGCCGGTGGTGTGGTTGTTCGGCCCCCAGATGCCGATCGTGTCCGGCGCCGAGTGGGTGTGGGTGCAGGCGACCAGCAGATCGTCCACCACCGGCCGGGCCGTGCCCACGCCGAGCCGCTCCCGGATGCGGGTCACCGACTCGTTGAACAGGCCGATCAGGTCGAGCGACACGATCGCCAGTCCCGGGCCTCCGTCGGAGATCACCATCGCCCGGACCCACAGGTCGTCCCGGATGCCCTCGGCGCTGCGATGCTGGCCGAACCCGGCGAGCCACACCGGCCTGCCCGCCTGCAAGGTCGGCGTGATCTTCAGCGCGCAGCACCCCACGGAGAACTCCGCCGCTGCCGGCCCGGTCGAGGCGAGCAGCAGCAGCGAAAGGAGCATCCCCGCGCCCGGGGTCGGCCGGGGTCGCGCGATCGTCGATGATGCCACGAGGCCGCAGTCTATCACGGCGGGCCCCGACGAGGACCGCGGATGCACTCGGGCCGCATCGCCCCTGCGCCGGCGCGGGGGCTCGACCCTCGACCCAGGCTGCAAGCCGCCAGCCGCTCAGGTCCCGACGGCCCTGAAGACCAGCTTCACCGAGCCGACCTGGATCCGGAATCCCTCCTTGACGAGGTTCTCCGGTGTGGGCCGCTCGTTCACCAGGAGGCCGGCGCCTCCGGACACGTCGAAGACGACCCACCGGCCCTTGGCCCACCTGATCTCGGCGTGGAACGGGCGAACGTCGCCCTGCGAGAGCACCAGGTCGTTCGACCGGTCCGAGCCGATCCGGACGACCGCGGAGCGGAGGACGAACGGTCCGGACGGAGTCTCCAGATACGGCCCCGCGCCAGCGGGCGGAGGTGGTTTCGCCAAGGTCGGCGACCCGGATGCGGGCGAGGCTTGCGGCGAGGAGCCGGGCCGACTCTCCGGGACCGGCCCGACCGCGCCCGCCGCCGGTGCCTCCGACCGGTCCCCGCCAGCGGCGGTGGACCGGGTGCGGCACTGGAAAGCGAGCCTGGCCTTGCCGATCTGGATCCGGTCGCCGTCGGCGAGAGCCACCCGGGTCGCCTTCCGGCCGTTCACCAGCGCCCCGGAGGAGTCCTCGCCCACCACGAGCCAGAACGTACTCCCCTCGAGGACGATCCGGGCGTGGTCCCTCGACACGTCATCGTAGCCCATCAGCCGGACATCCGCCCTGGACGTTCTGCCGATCGCCACCGAGGCCTTGGTGAGGATGAACCGTACCCCCTCGAGCTTCCCGTTGAGGACGATCAGCCAGGCCTCTTTGACCATCTCCTCGACGAGGGTGATCAGGCAGCCGATGAACCCGCCGGTCAGCACCAGCGCCAGGAGCCGGGCGGTGCGCTCGCTCGACACGACCAGATCGGCCAGCTCGAACGTCCCCCCGCCGATGTACCCGCCCAGCATGCCGCCGATGGCGCCGAACAGTCCACGCCTGAACGATCTCGCCGCGGCGCCCACGGAGGCGCCGATGAACAGCCCCACCACGAGCCAGCCCAGGGAGCGGCCCACCAGGGCGAACCCGAGACCCGCCAGCGCCTCGTAGATCCGCTCCCCCACCCAGCCGCCCCCGAGGCCCCCCAGCAGGCCGAACGCGGCCC
Source organism: Candidatus Rifleibacteriota bacterium (assembly GCA_016213885.1). Lineage (GTDB taxonomy): Bacteria > Muiribacteriota > UBA6191 > JACPRK01 > JACQZM01 > JACQZM01. The sequence goes on from JACQZM010000547.1 coordinate 13,286, forward strand.
CGACCTTGCACCCGGACAGGGCGGTCTCCCTCGATCGCTCCTTGAGCCCGTCGGCGGTGCCGATCGCTCCGCCGATGACGGCGGAGTAGACCGCCGAACAGACCAGGGTGACCGCCAGCCGGGCCGCCTGACCGGCGGGCGTCAGGCCGACGACCGGTTCGCCCAGCGCCCAGCCGACCGCTCCTCCGGCGGCGCCGAGAAGAGCGCCGTAGGCCAGCTGAGCCCTGGAATGACGGGCCGTCCCGGCATCGGCCTGGAGCGCGTTGTCGTCGGTCTGGCTCACCGTGGACCTACCCCCGGACCTTTCTCAGCGCCAGGAGCACGATGATCGGAAAGGCCAGGTAGACCACCACGGAGGCCACGGAGATCCGGCCCTTCTTCCCGCCGCCACGGAACAGCGAGAGGAACTCCCTCTCGGAGTCGGGATCGAACACCCCGCCCAGCCCGACCACGGCGTACATCGTGGACGGGAAGCTGGAAGGGCGCCTGGCGCGGCTGTTCATGAGCTCCCACTCCCCTTCGGACCGCTGCGTCCTCAGGAGGAACAGCGTGCCCCGGACCATGCCCGGGTCGGTCACCGGCACGGACGCCTCCTTCAGCGCGTAGAGAGCCATGCCGGTGGCGTAGGCGTTGGAGCCCATCCCCCGCTCCTCTGGCCACCCTCCGTCGGCGTTCTGCAGCGTCAGCAGCGACTTCGCGGCGGCGTCGACACCCTCCGGCGCCTTGCCCTCCTGCCGCCAGGAGAGGCCGATGATCTTGTACGAGTGGTCCTGCGTGGTGGCTGGCGGCTCCTTCTTGAGCCACTCGATCGCCCTGGACACGGCCGGGTCGACGGGGGCGCCGGACTCCACGTGCCTGGCCTCGAGGAGGGTCACCAGGCACGACGCCGTGGACTTGATCGCCCCCTGGTCGACCGGCGGCTCGATCCGACCCTCGGCCCAGTGGCCGTCGGGCTGCTGGCGGTCGATGATCGTCTTCGCGAGCGACCGGAACAGCCCCTTGTGGGCGTCGGAGATGTACCGGTTGTAGAACGCCAGGGCGATCCCGGCGTAGTAGACCCCGGCGAACAGGTGACCGTCCATGCCCGGCGGATACCCCTGCACGGCGCTCACCATGTTCGAGGTGAGCGGCTCCACCTTGGCCAGGTCGACCTTGTAGTCGTTGTGCTTGGAGAGCGCCGCTCCCATGATGGCCACGCCCTGGACGTGGCAGCCATAGCACCGGTGGCGCTTCTGCCACTCGTTGGCGCTGGTCAAGAGGTAGTCCAGGCCTCGCTGTCCCGCCTTCCTCGGGGCCGGGTCGGCCTCCTGGGCGACGCCGGGGGCGGGGCAGGCGAACAGCAGAGCGAGGGTGACGAGAACGCCCCGGAGAGCTCCGGCGCCGCACCCGATCCGGTGAGTCACGCCTGCCACAGACATCGATTGTAGCCCACGGACGAAGGGGGCTCAAGTGCGTCGGCCCGCCAGGATCCCCCACCCCGCCTGTCTCGCGGAGTCGAGCCTGTGATCAGGCCTCGGCCTGGCTGCAGAGTCACCAT
>JACQZM010000548.1 GCA_016213885.1 Candidatus Rifleibacteriota bacterium
ATGACTTCCACGTCCGCACCTTCGCCGGAGGGGACGATGAGGATCCGTCTCTCGGTGACGCCACCCACGGCGACCATCGTGAGCTCGAGACCCTCGCCGCCGGGAAACGGCCCGGACGGCTTCCCCGGCTTGCCGGTGCCGCACCCGAGAATCGCCCCGATCAGACAGGTCATCACCGCGAACGTTCGAGGGTCAGGGCTGGGCATGAGTCTCTCCTCCTCGTGATCAAGCATAGCGGCAACACCGGGACGATGACAAAACCTAAACAGCGCCGCGGGCTCGCGCATAGACTCCGGATGCTGGGCCCGACCAGAGTCTGGCTTGGCCTGGACCCACGAACACGAAGAAGATCAAGGGTCCCGCATGTCGAGAGTGCTGCCGGTGAAAAGACCCGGAAAGGAGATCCAATGACGGGTCCCAGGGCTCCGTCTTCAGCCCGAGGCTCTCTCAGGGAATCCCCGCTCCTGCGGCTCCAGCTTCTCGCCCTGATCCTCGCTGCCGGCCTGCTCGCCGGCTGCGGTGTCAACGGTACGATCCAGACTCCGGACGGACGGCAGGTCCCGTTCGTCCTGAGCATGAACGTTCCCAAGGGCCCTGGCGCCGTCGTCGGCCCCGGGGCGCCGTCGTCGGAGAACGTCCCCGACCTGACCGGTGCGGGCTCGACGGCCCAGCCGGCCGCCCCGTCGGCGCCGCAGGCCCCAGGCTCGAGCGGCCAGACCGCGACGGCCCCGGGCGCCGCCGGGTCCGACACCCAGGTCGGCCCGGCCGCGGCCCAGGCGAACCAGAACCTCGGCGTCGCCGATCTGGAGGCGAAGTACGGCGTCAAGCTCTACGGGACGCCGACCGCGCGGGGCATGGCCAACCTGAAGGCGGCGCTGGCCATCTACCCGCCGGGAGCGGTCCGCGGGGCAGCCATCAACTTCACCGGCACCTCCCGCGGCAACATCGGTGGCACGTGGCAGACCGGCGGCCTCATCAACCTGTACGAGGAGTCGCCTCACACGATGGCCCACGAACTCGCCCACCACATCATCGAGCAGAACCGGACCGGGTGGGGCCAGAGGCTCAAGAGCCTCGTGAGCTCGAACCCGTCGGACCTGGCGCCGACAGCCTACGCCCGGACGTCGGCCGGGCGCGGGAACTGGGACGAGGTGGCGGCGGAGGCCCTGGCCAACTACGCCGAGCAGCGGTGGGCGCCCCAGTCGGGGGACATCAAGAGTCACCTGCAGTCGCTGCTGGACAACCAGCCGACCGCCCTGGCCTGATCGGGACCGGTTCGCCGCTCATCTCCGGAGCGTTTCCAGGAAGAGCGTCCCGCGGTAGGAGTAGCGCCTCCACGCCGGGACGTTCTCGAATATCCACCGGTCGATCCGGTGGCAGCACCGGCTGATCCAGGGGAATCGATAGCGAAGGACCTGGCGGTCGAACAGCCTGAAGAACAGGAACTCCGACCAGAGCAGGGTCGCCTTCGACCCGGAGCCCAGCCTCTCGAGCTGGTCGGCCTCCAGCGGCTGCTCCGTCAACGTCCCCAGTCGTGGGATCCCGCAGCGGATGACCCGATCGACAGCCGCCGAGGCCACGGCCATCTCCTCGAACGTCGCCTGGACGAACAGGATCCGGTTCGAGACGCCGATCTCGGCGGCCCGGCACCTGGCCAGGCGGAGCGCTTCCAGGGATATGTCGAAGCTGACCACCCTGGCCCCGTGGAGGGCGAGCCAGACGCTCAGGGATCCGTCGCCGGTCCCGCACTCCAGGACGGTCCGGCCCTCCAGGTCCCCCAGGCACGAGACGGTGTGCTGCAGGAAGGGGTCGAGCTCCCCGGGAGGAGGAGCGGCGGCGTCTTGCTCCCTGGCCAGCCCGCGGTAATGGTGGTCGTGGAACGCTTGCTCTTCGGCGCGTCTGTCCGTCAAGGCTCTCCTTGGGCCATGATCCGGCGAGGCGTCGGATCTTGGCGCTTGACCCCCCGCACTCCTGTCTGTTACCTTTCACGCACCCGTCGAACCCCTGCCGGATCGGCTCCCCCGGGCCCATTGTACGCTGTTTGTACGTGTTTGTACGGAGAGCCCACGTCTCCCCGATGCGTCTGTCGAGGTCGGCCCCGGGTATGCTCGGGCTTGCCTCCACTCGCAGACCTCCGCGCTCCGTCGATGGCTCCCCGGGGACTGACGGCGAACGGGAACTTGCCCTTGGCTCAACTGATGGCGTGGATCCAGCGGCTCCGTGTCGCCTGCCGGTACTTCTTCCACCAGGGTGGCTGGCACCTGCTCACGCGGCCGGGTATCGTATACAACTACTGGCTGGCCCGGCGCCAGGCCCGCCAGCACAGGGTGGAGGTCTCCTACCAGCCGTCGCACGTCGAGATCGAGCTGTCCAACCGCTGCAACCTCGCCTGCGTGCAGTGTCTTCGCGCCACGGGCAAGATCGGCGAGGAGGGGGGCATGTCGCTGGTGACGTTCCAGCGCGTCCTGGAGCAGTTCCCCTGCGTGGTCACGGTGGCACTGAACGGATTCGGCGAGGTGTTCCTCAACAAGGAGTTCCTTCCCATCGTCCGCTGGATCAATGCCAGCCGGCCCTGGGTCCGCGTGGTCATCACCACCAACGGAACCTTCTTCACCCCCCGGATGGTCGAAGAGCTCCTGTCCGTCAGGGTGGCCCGGCTGGACGTGTCGCTGGACGCCGCCAGCCCCCAGACCTACCTGGCGATCCGGCGAGCTCCCCAGTTCGACAGGATAGTCGAGGGCGTCCGCCTGCTGCTGGAGGAACGGAGACGCCGGGGAATGCACCACCCGACCGTGGGGTTCAACTTCATCATCCTGGACAAGAACCTGGACGAGGTCCCGGCGATGGTGCAGCTGGCTCACGACGTCGGTGTGGACCGGATAACCGCCATCCGGGGCGAGTTCAGCCCCTGGGGCTACAGCAACCAGCAGCTGCGTCCCAGGCACGAGGTGGTCGCCATCCTCGACTCGGCGCAACGGCTGGCGGACCGCTTGAACGTCCAGATCCTGGAGAACATCCTCTGCCAGACGGATCATGTCGATGACTTTCTCCCCGGCCTGCGGCGTTTCAACGGCTACTGCGACAGTTTCTGGAACAACATCAGGCTCGACTACCAGGGCAACGTGATGCTCTGCTGCTTCTCTCCCCTGGCCTCGGACTTCAGCTACGGCTCTGTGCTGGAGAAGGGCTGGGATGCGATCTGGAACGGCCCGATCTTCCTCGATGCGCGACAGAAGGCGAACGCCGGGACGTTCGTCGCCAAGGCCTGTGCCACGTGCCGGCCGGTGTTGCCCATTGCGCGACCCGACCCCGACCCGATGACCTGACCGTCAGGTCGTGCTCACCGATGGAGTCATCGCGGCGCTTCCAGGTCAAGGAGCTTGAACAGGCTTCTCTCGACCAGGAAGCTCCCGTCGAGCGGCCGACCACGCCCGGGCCCGGCCGGCCCCGGCTGTGCGTGCTCAGCCCCTGGGCACCGCCAGAGGAGTCATGCCTGGAGGACTACCTTCGGCTCGTGCTCGTCGGGCTGTCACGGTGGGCCGAGGTGGACCTGGTGCTGACCGCCGTGGGCGGCAACGCCCCGACGTTCGAGCAGGCTCGCGTGATCGGGCTGGTCTCGCAGCGGTCCGGCCCCCGGGCGGTCCGGGCCGTGCTCGACCACCTCGCCAGGCTGGCCCCGCAGCTCGTCTTGATCCAGTATTTCCCTTTCCAGTGGAGCTCCCGTGGCCTGGACATCACGGTTCCGCTCCTGACCGCGGCTCTGAGGCTGCGGGGGCTCGCCTTCGACGTGGTGTTCCACGAGCTGTGGGTCCCGCTGGAGCTGGTGCCCCACAGGCTGCTGCGAGGACTCATGCAGCGGGCCGTGGCGACCTGGATCCTGGCCCTGGCGCGGCGGGTGGTCGTCTCGAGCTTCGAGCGGGTGCACGAGATCTCCCGGTGCCTCCCGTGGTGCGGGTCCAAGGTCCGGATGCTGCCGATCCCGTCGCTGGTGCCCGATGGCGAGCTCGATCCGAACGAGCGAGAGAGGCTGCGTGCCGAGCTCGGCGTCGGGCGTGACGAGGTGTTGCTGGGTGTCCTGGGATTCGATCATGATTCCAAGCCGGTCCAGGGGCTATGGCGCGTGAGGGAGCTGCTGGAAGAGAGCGGGATTCGCTCCCGGCTGCTCGTGATCGGGAAGACCCGCCTCGAGGCCTCGCCGGCCATGCCGCCGGAAGCTCGCCGATGGCCAATCCACGCCGGCTACTGCCCGGGCGCCCGGGTGAGCGCTCTCCTCGGAACGCTGGACGTCTTTCTCGCACCCATGATCGACGGGATCTCCAGCCGCCGGTCGAGCACCGCCGCGGCGCTGGCCCATGGCGTGCCGGTGGTCACGACCTCGGGTCACCACACGGACCCTGCTCTCTTCGACCAGTCGTCCATGCGGCTCGCCCCCGCCGGGGATGAGGAAGCGTTCGCCATGGCGGTCCTGGAGGTAGCGGCGTCGAGCCCGCTGCGCCTGACCCTGGGACGGGCAGGCCAGGAGCTCTACCGGCGGCACCTGGGCTGGCCCCGTCAGTGGGAGGCCATGGCGGAGGTGCACCGGCCGTGAAGCTCGCCCACGTCCACGCGGATCTCCCCGGCGACACCAACGGCGGCGTGGCCCACCAGGTCCACCGACTGGCCAACGCCCTGGTGAGGCGCGGTCACGATCTCACCATGGTCACGTTCAGCGCGGCGCCGCCCGACGCGTTGTACCGGGTCCGCACGCTGGACGGGGGCGACGGCATCCGGCGCTCTCCCGTGAGCCGGCTCGTGATGGCCGGTGTCCGGTTCGCGCGACAGCGCTACGAGGAGTTCGACCTGGTCCACTTCCACGGAGACAACCAGTTCTGCTTTCCCGGGGTGCCGAGCGTCAGGACGTTCTACGGCTCGGCCCTGGACGAGCTGATCCACGCCACCTCGTGGCGCTGGCGCCTGGCGCAGCTGGCCACGTATCCTCTGGAGATCGCGGGCTGGTTCGCGGCCCGGCGCTCCGTCGGCATCTCCAGGGCCACGGTCCGGTCGCTGCCGCTCTTGAGACAGGTCGTCCCCTGCGGCGTCGATCTGACGCTCTTTGCGCCCGGGGAGCGCTCGCCAGGGCCCAGCATCCTCTTCGTGGGCACCCTGGATGGCAGGAAGCGAGGCCGGATCCTGCTGGACGCCTTCAGGGCCGTGGTCAGGCCCGCGGTGCCGGAGGCCCAGCTGTGGCTCGTCACGGACCAGGAGGTCTCCGGCGACGGCGTGGTCTGGCACGGACGGCCCGGCCTGGAAGCGCTGGCCCGCCTGTACGGACAGGCCTGGGTCTTCTGCCTGCCCAGCTCCTACGAAGGGTTCGGCATCCCCTACGTGGAGGCGCTCGCCGCGGGCGCCGCCGTGGTAGCCACTCCCAACGCGGGGGCGCTGGAGATCCTGCAGGGTGGGCTGTGCGGCCGCATCGCCCCGGACGATCGGGTGGGTGAGACGATCGTGGAGCTCTTGGGCGCCGAGGACGCCCGTGTCGAGCTATCGCGCCGGGGGAGGACCCGAGCCGGCGACTTCGCCATGGAAAAGATTGCCGCGACGTACGAGGCGATCTATCGTGAACTGATCGCCGCGGGAGGCACGCGGGTGCACGGCCTCCGCGAGACCGGACCGTCCGGTCCCCCGGACAGGGCCGGCGCTCCGTCGTCCGGCCCGGACGGCCTGGACACCTGACCATGGACGCTCAAGTCACCGCCCTGCTCGTCATCCTGGGCTGTCTCGTCGTCTCGGCGGTGCTATCCCAGAAGATGCCGTCGGGAAGCGGCCCGATCATCTTCATGTTCGCGTTCAACACGTTCGCGGGCTACCTGAACAACCTGTTCAACCGGCACCCGGTGATCCACGTGGCCCGGTTCGTGCTTCTCGGGTTCGTCTGCGTCTGGTGGCTCGCCTCGAGGAGCGGAAGGGAGAGGCCCCGGCCCACGCCGCTGGATCGCCCGATCATCGTGTTCTTCGGGTTCTACGCGGCCCAGATGTTCAACCCGTACTGGTCCTCCCTGCGGGTCGGGGTGCTCAACGGCTTCGTGGGCATGGCCGTTCACGGCGTGCCGATGCTCCTGTTCTTCATCTCCAGGGACCTGATCCGGACCAGCCGTCAGATCACCCTGCTCTACACGCTGCTGATCATCCTCTCCACCCTGATGGCCGGCTACGGTCTCTTCCAGTGGAACATGGGTCACGAGTACGTGGCCGGACTCGGCGCGGCGTTCCAGGACACGATCAGACGGGAGGCGGTCTGGACCGAGGACTACACGCCCGTCCTGAAGCCGATGTCGTTCGCCGGGGACGCCGGCGCCGCCTCGTCGTTCTACGCCGTGGGGATCTTGCTGGCAGCGTCGATGCTGGTGGGCCGGGGGCGCCGGACCTGGGTCCGGCTGCTCCTGGTGGCGGCGTTCGTGGTCCAGTTCATGGCGCTGGTGGTGACGCTGGTCCGATCGACCATGGCCGCCACCCTCATGGGCATCGCCCTGCTTCTCTTCCTGGAGGGGCGGACGTTGAGGGCCGCCCTCCCCGTGGCCGGGCTCGCGGCGGTGTTGATGTTCGTGGGCGACAGCGGCGACAGCTTCATCAAGCAGCGGTACATGACCTTGATGGAGTCGGGCACCATCCAGAAAGACCGGGGCATGCAGGTCGGAGCGATCTGGTGGGCGGTGGAGAACTTCCCGGCAGGACGGGGCATCGGCCGGGCCGGCCCGGTGGGCAACACGTTCAGCGAGCCGGAGGACATGGCCTACTCGTTTCCCCCTGAATCCTACTTCGTCTGCATCACGTTCGAGGCGGGTGTGATCGGGTTGATCCTGGTGGCGCGCATCTTCTGGCTGCTGTTGCGGTACGCGATGCGGGCGGCCCGGGTCGTCCGCGACCCCGAGCTCGGCCCGCTCGCCAGGGCCACATGCATCACGCTGCTGCCGATCATGGTCGCCTCGTTCGTGGGCCCCACCCTGTACGCGGCGCCGTTCTCGTATCTGTTCTGGTTCTTCGCCGCTGTGGTCTTCCGGATCCTCGAGGTGGATGCCGCGAGGAGGGCGCACCGCCATCGATCCCACCACGGGCCGGGTTCGACGGTGATTCCCGTGGGGCCCGGTGTCGCTTCCGTGTCCGCCTTGCCGGAGCCCCGTCGACTCGAGGACCGGTCGTAGCCGTCTCCATGTGTGGCATCGTCGGATACACCGGCCCGCTGGTCCCGGACCTCCTGGAGAGGATGGCCCGGGCCATCGCGCACCGGGGACCCGATGACGAGGGGTTCCACCACGCACGGTCCGTTCACCTCGGGATGAGACGCCTGTCGATCATCGATCTCGCGGGAGGGCGGCAACCGCTGTCCGACGAGCGTGGGACTCGGTGGGTCGTGTTCAACGGCGAGATCTACAACTACCGGGAGCTCCGGCAGCGGCTGCTGGACCGGGGACACCGGCTCGCCACGCTCTCGGACACGGAGGTGCTGGTCCACCTGCACGAGGAGCTGGGAGACCGGTTTCTCGACGGTCTGTCCGGGATGTTCGGTCTGGCGCTCTGGGACGACACGACCGGCACGCTCAGCCTGGCCCGCGATCGGCTGGGCGAGAAGCCGCTCTACTACTGGACGTCCGCCGGCGAGCTGTTCTTCGCCTCCGAGATCAAGTCGCTCCTGGTCGTGCCGGGAGTCCGGGCCACCCTGGATCGAGAGGCGCTGCCGGAGTACCTGGCGCACCAGTACGTCACCGGGGACAG
>JACQZM010000099.1 GCA_016213885.1 Candidatus Rifleibacteriota bacterium
GATTTCCTCCCTCATGCCCAGCTTTCGACGCCCGAAGGGACCCAGGTGGGGGGCCTCCGCGCCGACAACTGGCCCCGGCCCGGCCGGGCCTGGGGGGCATGCGTCAGCGCTGGGGATCCTGGCGTTTCCTGGTAGCTGTCGCCCCGGGATGATATAGTTGCACCTGACACGCCGGCCATCGGCGTCGGCTGCCAGTGGCCCGGCGTGCCCGGGACGGCACCCGGGGCTCCCGAAGGAGGAGTGGCGATCGTGCTCGAGAACCTTCCATGGAAAGACATGGGCGACTACCTGGAGAAGTCTGTCGAGAAGACCTTCGATACCATCTTCTCCACCCTGGACGGCATCGAGGGTGAGGTGAAGGTGCTTCTGGACAAAGACCTCCAGCTCTCCCGGGACAAGCTCGCCGAGGAGATCATCTCCCAGTCGTCCAAGGCCACGGCGATGATCGGCGGCTCGGCGGCTCTGCCGGACCTGCTCCCCACGGCATGGCCGGCGCTGATCCCCTCGATCGCCGGCGATTTCGCCCTGACGCTCAGGGCCGAGCTGGCCATGCTGCTCAAGCTGGCCTACCTCTACGGGCCCGATCTGCCGCGAGAGGAGCGCAAGAAGGAGGCCGTGGGCATTCTGGCCGCCTACCGCGCGCCGGAGGGCGAACGCGGATCGGCCGCCAGGGAGGTCGGGATCGACGTGATGAAGATCGGGTCCAAGCACGTCACCCGCAAGGCGTTCGTGGTGCTCGCCAAGAAGCTGGCCGAACGCTACTTCAAGAAGAAGCTCGTGGCCGTGGTGCCGGTGGTCGGCATCGCGCTGTCGGGGGGCGTGAACTACCTGGGGACCCGGTCTCTGGGGGACTTCGCCAAGCGCTACTACCAGAACCGGAGGGTCCCCGAGACCGAGGTCTCGTCGGTCTCCGGCGAGGTGGCTCACTTCCAGCGCTGCTACCTGCAGGTCATGATCAACATGGCCAAGATCGACCGCCAGGTCCCCAAGGAGGAGGAAGACCTCCTCAAAGACTCCCTGCTGATGTTCGGCTACCCCAAGGAGGAGCAGGAGCGGTTCCTCGCCGACCTCCACAACCTGGAGGTGAACAACCCGATCACCCACGAGGACATCGGGCGGCTCACCGAGGAGGACTGCCGGTTCATTCTGAAGCAGGGGATCGCCATGATCTATGCCGACAAGAAGAAGTCGATCCAGGAGGCCAACTACCTGGAGGTGCTTCGAAAGCGCTTCAGCCTGACCCCCGAAGTGGTCGTGGCTCTGGAGGCTGAGGTCAAGACCGAGATGGGTATCGCCTGAGGAGGTTTCAAGCGGCGCGACGCCCTGCTGGGATATAATCCGCCTGTGAGCCACGAGAAGCTCCTCGCCAACCTGGGCCCGGGCGTCGCGGAGTCCGTCAAGGTCGATTCGATCAAGGCGCTGATCCAGCTGGGCCCCCGGGGCGACCCCACGGTCGTCGAGGCTCTACGCAGGGCTTGCTCCGACCCCTCGCCGGTGGTGGTGTTCTACGCCCGCAGGGCGCTGGACCAGCTCACCCGTCCGGCTCCCACCCGCGACGTGTCCGACTCGGCAACGCCCGAGCCGTCGGGGGTGAACCTGGAGCGGTTCCACTCGTACCTCACCTACCCCGAAGACCGGGAGGTGCGGATCAAGGCGATCACCCTGGCGATCGAGAGGCAGGCCAGGGAGACCCTGCCGCTGCTGCTCGGACAGCTGGAGGCCGAGCGCGACGAGTTCGTGCTGTCCAAGCTTGTCAAGGGAGTGGGCCTCCTGGGCGACATCCACGTCGTGCCCCGGCTGGCTCCCTTTCTGAAGCACCAGGACAGCCGGGTGCGGGCGAACGCCGTGGAGGGGCTGTCGGCCATCGCCGACGAGCAGGTGTTCAAGCTGCTGGTCGGCGCCCTGGAAGACCCTGACAACCGGGTCCGGGCCAACGTCGTGAAGGCGCTCAGAGGCTACCGCGACTTCGATCCGGTGAAGATCCTCGGCGAGATGGCCGCCAGCGTCAACCCGGGGGATCGGGCCTCCGCGCTCTTCGTCCTCTCGCGCATGGGCACGCCGCGGGCGGTGGAGGTGATCCTGCCGCTCCTCATGGACGGGGATGCCACCATCAGGGATTCGGCCTGGGAGATCGTCTGCGAGAAGGGGTACCTCCTGGGAGACCGGGTGCTCGCCCACCTGGCCAGCCTGTTCGACGAGTATCCGAAGATCCGCGACAAGGTGCTTTCGTGTCTCGACAGCCTCGAGGCGCGGGTGGGCGACGAGCTGGCGGCGAGGATCCAGTCGGTCCGCGAGCGCGTCCAGCAGGTCCAGGCCGCCGAGGCGAAGGCCGGGACGACCCAGGCGCCGTCTGCGTCGCCAGCGGAGCCGCCGCCTGCCGGCCCGATCAAGAGCGGTCCTTTGCCCAGGCCGCAGGCCCGGGCTCCGGAGGCCTCCGGCGGAGGCGCCGCGCCGGCGGGTCGGGCGTCGCTGGCGGGCCACTCGACCGCTCCGCTGGCCACGGACCCCTCCGTGGACGTCGACGACGAGGCGTCGCCGATAGGCCCCGGAGCGAAGGTCATCGACACGGAGTTCGACGCCCTCTCGGAGCAAGATCTGAAGTCCCGGCTCGACGAGCTGGAGAAGGGGGACGCCCAGGCGGCCCAGGTGGCGCTCAACCGGGCCGCGCAGTCGAAGAGCAAGGCCGCCCGGCTGGAGGCGCGGCGGAGGCTCCCGAAGGTGAGGCGCATGGCCGACGCCCAGCAGCGGGCGGTCCTGGGCCGCAAGCGTCTCAAGAGGACCGTGGCGGCCGTGACCGCCGCGACGGCTCTCCTGGGGGCCATGCTGTACTTCACCGTGCCGGTCCTGGTGGACCTGGGCAGGCGTCCGAAGCCGTCGCCGACCGCGCCCACCGAGACGCCGTAGCCCACCCCCGAACCGACCCCGGTCGCCACCGCCTCGGCTGGCGTCGCGCCGCCGGTCGGGCCGTCGCCGACCCCGGCACCCACGCCCGGGCCGACGGCCTCCGTCGCGGGCCCGGCGTCGCCCGGGCCGTCGCCGGCCCAGTCGCACCGGCCCTGGAAGGGCGATCCAGGCAAGCGGTTGCTGCCGCCGTCGGGAATTCTGGGCATCTCCGTGTCGCCGGATGGCGATAGGATCGTCGTCTCCCGGGAGACCGTGGCGCTGGTGTACCCGACGTATGCGGCCGGCGGATCCAACACGCCGCCGTCCCCGATCGCCAAGAACTCCCTCTACGATCTGACGGTCTACGACACGCGATCGGGCACCGAGACCCCGGTCACCAGCGATGGGGCCAGCAGGTCCGGAACGGTCTGGGGGCGCGGGGTCGCCTGGATCGGCGGCTCTGCTGGCGCCGGCGATCTCTGGGCCTCCGAGAGCGGCAGAGTGGCCGCGCTGACCGAGCAGATGGTGGTGAGCAACCCGGTTCGCAGCCCCGACGGCAGATCGGCGGCCGTGCAGATCGACGCCCTGGACAGCGACGGGAAGGTGAAGGGGTCGGACGTGGCGCTGATCGATCTCACGTCGTCCATGCGGGCCAGCCTCAGGGGGCTGCTGCAGGGCGTCGGCGGCCGCTACATCACCACCACCGGAAAGGGCACGAGACCGCGGTTCGGGCGGGACGCGGCCAGGCTGGCGTATCTTGCGCCCGAGAAGGATGGCACCGCGGTCCACCTGGTGAACCTCGCCGCGGACAGGGATGAGCGGACTCTCGTGGCGGGGGAGGCCCGCGGCTTCCAGTGGGCCGGGGGAGCCGACCGGCTGTACGTTCTGGTGGCCCGCAACGACCAGACTCAGCTGGTCGCGCTGGACGCCGCCCGGCTGACGGATCCGCCGGTCGTCGTGATGGCGAGGAAGGGCAGGGAGAGGATCCTGGACTTCTCCGTGGGCGCGGCCGGAGATCGGTACGCCGTGCTGCTGGCGGTGCCCGACGAGACGAGGAAGTGGCTGCTCGATTGCGGCGACGTCTACCTCGGCGAGTCGGGCGACGCGGCGCTGACGCAGCTCACGTTCGACGGGGCGAACCGCCATCCCCGGCTCACCGGCTCCGCGGACAGGCTCTTCTACCTGAAGCAGGAGGACGAGCGGATTTCAGTCATCGGGCTGTCGCTCGCCAAGGGGGAGCCCCCGAAGGTCCGGCCGACGTTCGGACCCACCAGCCCCCCCGCGCCGTCGCCGGGCCCGAGCGCCACGCCGGCGCCCTCCCCGTCGCCGGCCGGGTCGGCAGCGCCGCCGAAGCCGTCCCCGGGCGCGTCTTCACGGCCGTCTCCCGCCGCCTCGGCCTCGCCCTCGCCGGCGGCGGCCGTGCCGAAGACCCCGGCCTCGGTGAAGCCGTCCGGCAGCCCCACGCCCACGGCGGCTGTGCCGAGGCCCTCGCCATCGACCTCCCCGAAGTCGTCGCCCAGGCCTTCGCCCAGGCCTTCGTCCAGGCCTTCGCCCAGGCCTTCACCCAGGCCTTCGCCCGGGTCATCGCCCAGGGCCTCGCCCAGGCCCTCGCCGAAGCCTGCGCCGTCGGCGTCGCCGGCGAAGAAGCCGTCGCCCACGGCCGGAGCGCCCGAGAAAAAGTGAACGGTCCGCTCCGACCGGGCGTACCCATTGATGAGATGAGCCAGGAAGGCAGTGCCGGTCTGTCCTGTTCCACCGGGTCGCGCTTTCCGGACGGCGCCGGGTTCGGGGTGGGCGCCTCGATGGGAGCGGCCGGGCCTGCTCCGGCCGGTGCTTCGGAGGACGCCGGCGAGGGCCCGGACCGGGCCGCGGCGGAGCCCGGACCCCGGGATCTCCGCCGGGAGCCCCTGCCCGGACCGAACCTGTTCGACGGACTGACGTTCGAGCTGGTCGTCGACCGGTACGCCTCGCCGCTCCGGCGCTTCTTCAGCCGTCGGATCCGGGATCTCTTCCAGGCGGAGAACCTGGTCCAGGAGACGTTCTTCAGGGTGTTCCGGTACGCCGACTCGTTCGCCGGGGGCGGCAAGCTGTCGGCGTGGGTGTACGGCATCGCCAGCAATCTCGTGAGGGATCTCGTCCGGAAAGACCGGCGGACCGTCCCGGTCGCCCCGCTGGACGACAGCGCCCCGCCGACGTCGACGGCGCGGGCTCTGAGCCCCCACTGCCAGGCGGAGGACCGGGAGTTCGAGCGGGCGCTGCTCACCATCCTCGTCGAACTGAAGCCCCGCTACAGGACCGTGTTCATACTCAAGCACCACTACGGGCTCACGTACGCCCAGGTCGGGACCGCCCTCCGGATCTCCGAGGGCACGGTCAAGTCACGGATGCACAAGGCGACTCGCCTGGTCGCGCAGAAGCTGGCGCGGCGAGGCTTCTTGCCGGGAGGGAGTGGCCCCAGATGACCCCAGCGGATGATCGACCGTCGTGCGCCCGGGTCCAGGGCTGGCTGGTGGACACCGCCTACGAGGAGCGTTCCGACGAGTCGGCGACCCGGGTCGAGGAGCACCTCCGATCGTGTCCCGGCTGCTCCGCCGTCGCCGCCTCGATCTCGAGGGTCGCCCGGGTCGACGCCGCTCCGCTGGACCTGTGTCTGGACGAGATGGTCCCGGCCCCGGTGCGGCAACGGGCCAGGGACGTGATCGTGGAGGCGTGCGTGCGCCGGCTGGCCAGCGCTCTCACCCCGTGGATCCTGGCGCTGCCGTTGGCTGTCCTCTCCACCTGGATAGTGTTCTCGAGACCGGCCCTGGCCGGCGTCTCGTTCGTGGTGGAGCTGCTGCAGCTCCTCGCCTGGACCGCTCTGTACGCCACGCTGGTCCGCTGGCTCGGCCCGGGCTCCGGCTCCGCCGGAGGGGGCGCCGGAAGCTGGATCCGGGGCCGCGCCGTGGTGTACGGAGTCCTTGGCGCCGTGGTCCTGTCGGTGGCGGTGCTGGGCCTCTACGTGGCCTACGACCACACCTTGCACATGACGTTCACCCGGATGGTCGCGGGGGGGCTGAGAGACCTGGTGGCGCTTCTCGTCTCCGGCGCCCTGCTCCTGACCGGCCTCGGAATGGGGTTCCTGCTGGGGCGCGAGTCGGTGCCGAACATGATCCTGGTGCTCTTGGTGTACACGGCGATCATGTTCCCGGCCCTGGGCCGGGGCTGCGCGCCGTTGATCCGGGCCGAGGACTTCCTGTTCGCGCTGGTGTTCGTCTCGCTCTGGGGGCTCTCCGGCGCCCACGTTGGCACCCTCCTGGGCAGCCACCCCTCCGACGGGGCCACGGCCTGACCGCGCCGCGGCTTCCTCGCCCTGTCGGACCCCCCGGCGGCACCGCCGATCGATCGCGAATCGATGCTGGTTCGCCCCGCGGGCCTCTGTTCCGACATGTCTCACGGTTCCAGGTTCTGCGGCGCGACACCGCACAAACAGAGCCATGGAAGCGCGTCTAATGTCTCGTTATTCCGGCGCCGGAAGACGCCGATGAGAATCTGGAGGCACCAGGTATTGCACGTGCTTTCGAGAAGGAGGTGACGGGGAAGACCCGCCACGAACCCTAGCCGCCGCCCGATTCGACCAGGAAAGATGCCGCATGAGACGCAGCACGCATAGCAGGAACTCAGCTGTCCCACCCGGTTACAGCAAGGGAGGTCTTTCGATGAAGAGCACGGGTCTGATGGGATGTCTATCCCTTCTGCTTCTGCTCTTTGGAGTGGCCAACGCCAAGCCTTCTGCGGACGGAATCTTCACGGACGTGCCCCGCGGGCACTGGGCCTATGAGTCTGTCCGCAAGGCGACCGAGGCGGGCGTTCTCCAGGGGTACGACGGAAAGTTCCACGGGAACAAGACGATCAACCGGTACCAGATGGCGTTGATCGTCGCCCGGATGCTCGAGAAGCTCGGCCGGGGAGGGGACGCCATGAAGAACTTGAGCGAGCAGGACCTCCAGAACCTGGAGGCCCTGACGATCGAGTTCGCCGACGAGCTCGCTCTGCTGAACGTGAAGGTGTCCACCCTCGAGGACAACTTCGCGGAGCTGAAGCACGACGTGGAGGCGATCAAGACCGGCGGGCACTACGGGGGCCGGCACGGCAGGGGTCCGGTCTCCGCGGGGCTCCACGGCGTGACCGCTCTGAGGCTGGTCATGACCGACGCCAACGGCCCGGCCGGGGCGGTCGGCAACGTGGGCGCCACCCACACGCCGCTGACGCGGTACGGCGGGGATGTGGTCGGCGCCGTGGGGGCCCAGACCTTCACCGCCCGCACCTTCTTCACGATTCCGTACCTGTCGCTCTCGGTCGACCGGGCCATCGACGAGGGGATCGGCATGCATCTCCAGATCGACCTGGACGGCGACATCGCCGACAACCAGAACACCCCGGGCGCGCCGTTCACCAGCGACCTGCCCGGTGGCAACGGCCAGATGCAGGTCAACGAGGCGTACATCGACGTGGACGACTTCTTCTACGGGGTCGGAGCCCGCCTCGGCGCGTTCGCCCTTCCGGTGAGCCGTGAGCACAACGGGACCCATCGGACCCTGGACTACACGATCACGCCCAGCGCCGTGTCCTGGAGGCTCGAGTCGTATCGCCCGATCGGGGTGGAGTTCCGCAACCAGGACGACGTGATCCGGTGGGACTGGCGTCTGTCGGTCTTCTCCGGGCTCGACGGCCCGTCGTTTGCGGTGGCCGGCGCCGGCAATCCGAACTTCGTCAACGGCATGCTGATGCCGACCCTCGACTACGCATGCATGAAGGGGATCACCGGCTTCCCGGTCAACGTGCCGTACAACGACACGCCGATCGGGCTGAACACGGCCACCGTGGGAACCGAGGTCGCCGGGTTCGGCTACTTCGCCCGGGTGGGCGACCAGCCTGACGAGGGGTTCGGGTGGGACCTGAACTACCTCGCCAGCGGAGGGAACATCACCCCGTCGACCACCAAGCGGATCACCTCCACGGACTTCAGCTGGATCGCCGGGTCGCTGGACTACTACTGGAAGTACTTCGACATCGTGGTCCAGGTGTATCAGGGAACCACGAAGAACACGGCCACCACCGGCCAGATCACCAACGCCGCCGGTGATGCCGTGGCCTCCCTGGGGGCCTACGGGCTGTTCAACTACCGGTTCGACCCGGACAACAACTTCACCCTCCGGTACGAGCAGGCCACCGACGACGTGAAGAGCATCGGCAAGGTCGACGTCACCGCCCTGACCGTGGGGTACAACAGGATCATCTCCGACCACTCGCTGTTCCAGCTCGAGTACCTGACGCCCGCGGCGAAGTACACCGCGGCGACGCCGCTGGTGGCCGGGTCCATGGCGTCCAACACCACGGACCAGAAGGATGCCCTCATCCAGGCCAATTACAAGCTCAAGTGGTAGCGGGACGGCCCGAGAGGGACGGCCCGGGGGGGTCCAGGGGGGCCGTTGCGTGGCAACGGCCCTCCTGGCTCGAACGCCCCCCGGCCGAGTCCCGGCGAAGCCGGCGAGCCCGCGGGGCTCGTCAGCCGGGACCGCCGCCCTGACGGGCAGAGCCGCCCGGGAGACCGCCGGATCCATCGCATCGGATCCGGCGGTTTTTTCATCATCCGCGGCGCCCCGGCCCTGGCGGCGTCCGGGGAATCGACGCCGTTCACCCGGTCGCTTGCCGGCGACGGCGCCTCTGTCTTAACCAGGTGCGGCAGAGGTTCTCCGTGATGCACCACGCTGCAACTCCCGCCGGCTCCCCGCAGACGGCGGGAGCCGTGCCGCGACCGACCCCGGATGGAGGAAGACAGCCCATGAAAGCGATCGTCTTCGCAGTCGCCCTGCTCGCCCTGGCAGCGACCGCCCAGGCGGCCAACTTCTCCTACACGATCGGGGAGCAGGGTGTGAACCTCGGCTGGCCACACGCCGCGGCCGACAACCACCCCCACAAGCTCCCCTCCGTCGCCGACGACGACTACTTCGACATGAAGAACCGGTACGACCTGTTCTTGAACCAGGGGCTGGACCATCTGCAGAACGGCCTCAAACGGGCCGCCTTCGAGGATCTGACCCACGCCGTGGCGATCGAGCCGTACCAGCCGTACTGCCGCCGGCTGCTCGTCCACGCCCTGTTCGGGCTTGGCGACTACGGGGGCGCCGTGGACCAGCTCAGACGGGCGATCCACCTCTCCCAGAACTTCCAGCGGCTCGAGATCTGCTTCAAGAAGTACTCCGCCTGCGGCGACGACTACCGGAAGGACCTCGATGCGCTCCGGCAGGCCTGCGCGAGGGAGCCGGAGAACCCGGGGCAGCTCTTCCTGCTGGGCACGTACCGGTACTTCGACAGGCAGTACCGGGAAGCGCTCTGCCTGCTCGAGGCGGCCCACCGGCTGGCCCCGGCCGACGGCGACATCCGCTACATCCTGTCCGCGTGCCACAAGAAGCTGGACTGAAATGGTCGGTAGCCCCGGGCTGTGTTATCATCAGCAACCGATCGCCGCGGGGGCGCTCCCGGAGGCGTCCCCGCACCCCGTTCCCTGGACCCCGGAGGTAGAAGACGCGTGAGCTTCTCGTACACCGCCAAGGCGAGGAAGGAGCACGACCTCCGGGTTGAGTCGGACCTGGAACAGATCGCTACGAGGCTCCTCGCGGACTTCCCCGGACAGATCGAGGCGCTGGTGCTGGTCGGCAGTTTCGGTCGAGGAGAGGGGACCGTCGTCATCAGGGACGGCGAGGTCTGGCCGGTCCACGACTACGACATCGTGATCGTGGGCAAGGACGATCTCCCGCGCGAGAAGGTCGGCTGGGCGAGGCTCGAGCTGGCGAAGACCCTGGGAATCCCCCAGGTCGATCTCTTTCCGTACCGTCGGGGCCAGCTCTCCGCGTTCGGGCCCTCGCTGCTCGCCCTCGACCTCAAGACGGCCAGCCACGTCTTCCACGGCGACGCCAGCGTCCTGGACGCCATCAGGCCGATCGACCCCACGAAGATCCCCATCGAGGAGGGCCGTCGACTGCCGCCTACCACGCCTCGAAGGTGATCCTGACGGCCGTGGAGGCACTGCTCATCGAGTCGGGCGAGTACCACCCCCGATACCGCGAGCGGGAGGCCCGGTTCCTCGCCCGGTTTCCGCGGTACAGGCGTATCGCTGGCCTGGTGAAGACCGCGACGGCGATCAAGCTCCTGGGGATGGACGCCTCGTTCGACGTGATCCGCTACTGGCTGTGGGCCAGGAGGATGTACCTCACCGTGCTGTTCCGGATCGTCTGCCGGAGCTACGAGACGCCGCTGGCCGACTGGTGGGACCTCGCGACGTTCTACGACCGCTGGTTCTTCTTCTTCATGAGGAAGACCTGGTACCGGCTGTTCAACGACCTCAAGTACCAGGAATGGGTCGCGATCCAGCGGCGGGTCCGGCTGGAGCTGGCGGAGATCTTCCTGCAGCTGTCCCGCGAATCCAGAGAGACGGTCCGACAGACCTACATGGACGCGGCGAGGGCGTCCCTCGTAGCCGTGACGGGCAAGCCGACTCCGGCCGACTGGGAAGAGGCCCGGCGGCAGGCGGTCGAGTGGGACTACCGGATACTCCATCCGCACTGATGCGGTGAGCGGTCGGCGCCGGCTTCGCCACTCCGGCCCGGTCCCCTCCTGCGAGTCCGAGGCAGCACCGCGCTTGCGGGCTGACCGGCCCGCTGGTATCATTGCGCCACGACCCGCCCACGGCCATGCGCTTCTCTGTCATACTCTTCATCGCCTCGTTCACCATCGCCGCCGCCTCGATCATGGTGGCGCTCTACTACTGCACCGGCTTCGTCGGGTCCTGGCCCGGCGTCGGCGAGCTCACGAGGTGGGTGGAGAGCCTGAGGCCCAAGGTCCTCAGATCCGGCACCGCCACCTCCGACAGCTCCGGGTCTGGCAGCGCCGCTCACCAGATCGCCGTGGGGCGCCAGATCCAGAGGGTCGTCGACGAGCAGGTCGCCCAGGTGAGGCTGCTGGCCACCGTGGCCTACTTGACCCAGGCCGAGAGCGTCGCCAGGGCCCGCGACAAGAGCGTCGAGCGCTCGAAGCTCGACTGGGCGGTAACGCCGCTCTCCGCCCTGGTGAACAACGAGCCGCTCTGCACGGAAGAGCTCCCCCAGGGCGGCTGGGAGGATCCAGCGGACCAGCAGTGGGGCCTGTCGTCCTCCGGGTTCGACTACGCCGCCGTGACGCGGGTCTCCGACGGGGTGACGGCCTCGGCCGGTCAGATGCCCGCCGACTCCATCATCGAGACGCCGTCGACCACCGGCGTTGCCAGCGATCCCCTGACGACGTCGGGTCGGCTGGTCCTGTTCAACAAGTACGACCACTGGTGTCGCGTGACGTTCACCGCGGGCGACGGCAGGCGATACGCGCTCAAGGCGCTGTACCACCCGGGGGACCCTACGCTCGTCCGGACCACCGGCCTGGACTACTTCCGGGCGATCGTGTTCAGCTTCGCGCTGGCGGCCGCCACCCTCTTCTTGCTGACCAGCCTGCTGAGCGTCCCGCTGGCCGGTATAGTCAGGGCGGCCGCCCGCATGCGGGAGCGCAACCTCAGGCTCGCCAAGATACCCTCGTCGATGGTGCAGGAGTTCACCGACCTCGCCGATTGCCTCGCCGTGGTCGCCCAGCTCGTGGCCCCGCTGGCGAGTCGCGTCAGATCCATGGGCGAGTTCTCTCTGGCCGTGGCGGAGACGCTCCGGCACACGGCCTCCCACCTGGGCGAGCACACCAGGCGGCAGAAGGCGTTCGGCAGCTCCGCCGAAGAGGTGGTCACGCGACTCCATCGGACGTTGACCGACGTGGTGCGGTTCGTGGGGGATCTCGAGCGGGAGTGCAAGGCCAGCCTGGGCGGCGCGCGGCTCCTCATGGAGCGCATCTCCGGGTCTGCGGTGAGGCTGCAGTCTCTGCAGACCACCCAGGGCAACATGATCGCGCTGAGCCGCCGGATCTACAAGATAACCCAGATCTCCAAGGGCGAGGTCGAGGATGGCACCAGGGCCACGGAGAAGGCGACCGACACGCTGAGGGGCGTCCAGAACTCCATCGAGGCGGTGATGGAGCGGGTCGACAAGATCTCGGGGATCGCGGAGCAGACCAACCTGCTGGCCCTGAACGCAGCGATCCAGGCCGCCTCGGGAGGAGAGAAGGGAAAGAGCTTCGCCCTGGTCGCGGAAGAGGTCCGCAAGCTGGCGGACCTGTCGGCCGACACGACCAAGGAGATCGTGCTCCAGCTCCAGGCCACGCTCCAGCAGGTCACCAGCGGACAGGGCGTGCTGGGGGAGGTGGACGGCATCATCCACCGGATCCAGGAAGAGGTCTCGGAGGTGGACAAGGTGCTGGGCTCCACCGCCGGCGCCCTCGATCTGCTGGGCAAAGACCTCAACCTGATCGGCGAGCTGAGCCAGAAGGTCAGCGACGTGGCTCCGCAGCTGGTGCGGTCCGGCGAGGTTCAGGTCTCTCACGTCACCGAGGTGGGGAGCCGCCTCGACCATCTCGGCCACCCGGATCAGGAGTTCGACAGCCTCCTCCGCTCGCTGGTCGAGTACGCCGACAAGAGCGGCCGGGAGGCCCAGGACCTGGAGCGGCTCGCCAGGGACCTGGTGGACCGGGCCGACGAGGTGCTGGGCTCCATCCAGACGATCAGCTTCGAGGAAGCGAGCTAGGGCCCGTTGCGAGAGTCGCAACGGGCTCCGGGTCCGCCTGGCGGCACAGGCGGACAGCCCCTGGTTCTCGGGCCTCCGGGCCCGACGCGGTGGGGACCGCCCTCCGGATGGGGCACCCAGGATCCCCCGCCTTTTTCGCGGAGTCGGGCCTGTGATCAGGCCTCGGCCTGGCTGCAGAGTCACCAAGGACGTCGAGGGGATTGATTTGAGGTCGCGCTCGGGAGACAGAAGAAAGAGGATGGTGCTACTCCTGGCCGGCCTCGCGATCCTCGGACTCGCCGGGATCAGGGCCGCGCAGGGGGCCGCCGGCGCCAAGCGACCCCGCCGGACGCCCGCGGTGGCCCGACCCGCATCCCCTTCGCCGTCCCCCTCTCGGTCCCCCGCCGCGGCCGCCTCGCCGGGCGTCGCCGCCCCGGCGTCCCTCGGCCCGGGACGCTCTCCTTCGCCGTCGGGGCAGCCCTCGGCCTCCGTGTCCCCGTCCAGTCTCGCGAAGCTGTGCGACGGCTCCCTGGTGGCCCGGGGACGCCAGCTTTCCGTCCGGCTCAGCCAGGAGACCACGGCGGTCGCCCTGGTCCGGAAGAAGGTCGAGCGGCTCGACGACGGCGAGGAGAAGACGAAGCTTCTCGAGCGTTTCGGCGTGATGGCCGATCTCCAGGAGACCCAGGCCGACTTGCTCGGCAGGATCACGTCCGAGGCCTCGCGGGTCACCACCGACTTCCCGAGGGTGGTGAAGGAGGCCGGTCCGCTCCAGAACGCTCTGGACGCGCAGCGGAGCCGGGCCTCTCGCTCCCTCGACGAGCTCGTCGCGACGGTGAAGAGCGACGAGGAGATCCAGAGACTGTCGGAGGAGGTGCGGCTGTCCGAGATCGAGCAGGAGGCGCAGGGCGCGGAGATCTCGGCGCTGAAGCAGCGGTTGACGGCGGCGATCCGGCGCACGGAGCAGGCGGGTGCCGACGTCGGGAGGCTCGCGGACCGGGCCGTGGAGCTTCCGGAGGTGACGGCCGCCGTCACCCAGAAGGTGAGGGAGCGGCTGCCCGGGCTGGAGGAGGAGCTCCGCGCCAGGGCCCGGGCCGCCGAGGAGATCCGCCGCGAGCTCCGGGAAGTGCGGGAGCTGGCGGCCCGAGGGCGGGTCGAGTGGCTCAATCTGAGGCTGGAGGTCGCCGGCCGGCGGCAGGAGCTCGCCCAGCTCAGGACGCTGACCGGCAAGAAGATCCTCCAGGTCAGGCGTCCGCGGGTCGCGGTCTCGGACAGAGACGTATCGAAGGCGGCGGAGTCCTCGCGCCATGAGAAGGCCGAGGCCGACAAGCTCCGTCAGCAGGCCCGGAAGGTGGCGGTGGAGGCCGAGGTCGAGCGGGCCGAGGCCCAGAAGGTCCAGGAAAGGGCCCAGAAGAGAGACCAGGAGATCCAGAAGGGGGCGGCGCGGGGCGAGGAGCGAGAGATCGTCGAGCTCAAGAAACGGCTGCTCGCCGAGGAGCTCCAGCTGGCCGAGGACAGGTCCGGGCTGGCCGCGGAGCGCGGCCGGGTCGCCGACGCCTCCACCGCCGCCGCGGATGCCAAGAGCGCGCTTGCGGAGAACCAGGTCACCCGCACCCAGGCGCTCGCCCGGGCGGTGGCGGCGTTCGCCCGCGGCTCCAGCCAGACCGGCCCGCTGGTCGCGGAGCGCGACGCGCTCACCCTGGCCCGTCGGATTGCCGGGCGGAAGATCGAGGAGCTCGCAAGGCTGGAGACGGCGCTGGTCGAGTCGCTCCAGCTGCAGAAGCGGAGGCGCACGGTCGTCCGGGACCGGCTGGAGCGCCAGCGCACGTCCCTCGCCGCTTCGACGCACAAGGCGGTCTCCTCGGAGACGCTCCGGGTCTTCCAGGAGCAGCTGACGGTCTGCGAGGCCCAGGTCGAGGCGCTGACCCGTCAGCTGGAGCTCAACGCGCAGACCGGCCGCACCTACAAGGAGCTGCTCCAGTTCTACAGGGAGAATCTCGTCACGGTGGAGATGTACGTGCCGAGCGGGTCCGGCAAGGTCACCGTCTCGTCGCTGAGGGAGGGGGTGAACGCTCTCGTGGCGCTGGGCTCCACCGCGCCCGCCCGGCTGGCCTCGCTCCCGAACGACCTGAAGGTGTGGCGATCCAGCGAGGCGAACCGGAATTGGGCCGCCGCCCGGCTGCGGCTCCTCCTCGCCCTGGTCGCCGCCGCCCTCCTGGCTGCGTGGCTCGTGCGGTCGGCTCTGGGATCGTGGGCGAGCCGGCAGCGCCCCTGGGTCGCCACCTGCGTCGCCGTGTTCCGCAGGGTGTGGATGCCTCTGGCCTGCTGCCCGGCGGTCTACAGCAGGTCCGTCCGTGGATGGTCTGGGCGCTGCGGTACGGGATCGGGCTCTCGTTGCTGATCCATCTGATGGAGCTGGCGGGCGCGGCGGCGCCGCTGACCCAGGTGGTGCGGGCCGCCTGGTTCCTGGGGCTGTTGACGCTGCTCCTCGGCTTCCTGGTGGCCAGCAAGCGGTCCATCGTCTCCCGACTCAGGGTCGACGACAGCGGCCACAGCGGCTGGCTGTGGTCGGCGTACAACACCGGCCTCGACAGGGTCTACCTCCTGATCGTGGTCGCCAACGCCGTGGTGGTGGTGCTGCTGACCGCCGGCTACTCGGAGCTGGCCAACCACCTCCTCAGGTGCTCCGCGTGGTGCGTGGCCGTCCTGGTCCTGGCCCTGTATACGTTCCACCGAGGCCGGGGGCCCGTGGGCAGGCTGGCCCGGCGCTGCGGGGCGCCGGAGCTGGGAGACAACCTCTCGGTGTGGGGCGAAGCGGCGCCCGGCATCCTGCTGGGCGCCGCGACCGCCCTCGTCTGGGCCGACATCTATTCGCCGGCGGTGAGCGTCATCGACATCGTCACGTCGCCGACGTTCTTGTCCCTGACCGGCAGCGCCGGCGGAGCCGCCCTGATCGTGCTGATGGCCTACTGGCTGGCAGCCGGGGCGACCGGGGCGATCGAGCGGTTCTTCGCGGCCATGTTCCGGAACGACCCCGGCGGCACGGCGTTCCGCCGGTCACGGACGCTGCAGCCACTGCTCATCAGCATCTGTCGGTACTCGATCTACTTCGTCGCCTCGATCCTGGCGCTGCGCCAGGTCGGGTTCGACCCCACGCCGCTCTTGGCCGGCGCCGGGGTCATCGGCGTCGCCGTCGGCTTCGGAGCCCAGTCGCTCGTCAAGGACGTCATCACGGGCTTCTTCATCATCGCCGAAGACCTGGTGGCGGTGGGCGATGCGGTGGAGATCAACGGCAAGACCGGCCAGGTCGAGACGATCACCGTGAGGACGACCCAGATCCGGCTCTCCACCGGCGAGTTGAGGACGATTCCCAATGGCGACATCCGGCAGCTCGGGAACTTCAGTCGCGGCTTCCTGCGGGCCACCGTCACGGTCTCGCTCGCCTACGACAGCGACGTGGAGCAGGCCATGGAGCTGCTGGGGCGGCTGGCCACGGAGTTCCACGAAGCCAACAGGGCGGTGATGCAGGCCCCGCCGGACATCCTGGGGGTCACGGAGTGGACGGCCACCGACGTCCAGATGCGGGTCGTCTTCACCTGCAAGCCCAGCGAGCAGGGCCGGCTGGAGCGTGAGTTCCGGCGCATCGTGAAGCGCGCGTTCGACGCGGCGGGGCTCGAGTTCCCTTACGTGCGGCAGCGGGTCTACAGGGTGACCGGCCGGTCGATCGGACCCGAAAAATAGGAAGAACCTCCGGGAACCGAGGTCGGTCACAGGCATCTGATCGACACCGCGAGAATCTCGCCCGGACGGGCTTTCGATGACGCCTCGCCCCGGAGCCCCGGGCCGTCCTCCCCGCCGAACGCTGCCGGGCCACTGGAGACCTCGGAGCCGGCGAGCTACGCTAAGTCGGTGGGAATGCCGATATCGAAATCGAGCGCCGGCTAGCCTGCCGGTGCGTGTCGTTGCTTCGTGCCCCAGGGGAGGGGATTGACACGAGCCCGAAGGAACCGATGGAGAAAGACTCCGGTGAGATAGACTTCTCCGGGCTGCTCGACAAGGTCAGGACGAGCGGCGCCCACTCGGAGGTTTCCTCCAGCCAGGACGATCTTCTGAAGAGCCTGGAGGGCCTGACCCTCGATCTTCCCGAGGGCAAGTCTCCCGACGAGTCGACCGACGAGGAGCTGGACAGCCTGCTCTCGGACTTCGGCTACACTCCGAAGGGCCCAGCAGCGGCGAAGGCGCCCAAGCCTGCAGCCAAGGCTCCCCCGCCCCCACCCGCACCGGCCGCCAAACCGCAACCCCCCAAGGGACCGGACAAGTTCTCGCCGCTGGAGTCGGGCGACCTGGGACTGGATGAGCTTCTCGGACCGTCGAGCCCGAAGGCGGCGTCGCTCCCCGGCCTGGACATCAGCATGCCGGGAAGCAAGCCTGTGCCCGCTCACGACGACCTGGATCTGCCTCCGCTGAAGCCGGGCGTCAAGCCGGCCGGTGGGGCGCGACCCCCTCCCGCCGACGACCTGGATCTGCCTCCGCTGAAGCCCGGCGTCAAGGCGCCGGCATCGCCCCTGCCCGCTCCGACCGGCGGCCTGGACGACATCGATCTTCCTCCCCTGAAACCTGGCGCCAAGGCCGTTCAGGCCGGGCCGCCCCCGGTCCCCGACCTGGACGACCTGGACCTTCCTCCGCTCAAGCCGGGTGCCAGGCCGGCGGCCGCCGGTGGAGCCGGCGGTCTGCCCGGCCTGGACGACCTGGATCTGCCGCCCCTGAAGCCGGGAGCCAAGGCCCCGCAGGCTGCGGCGCGACCGGCCGCCGCCGACGTGGATCTTCCCCCGTTGAAGCCAGGGGCGAAGCCGGCCGCCAGGCCCGGAGGCCTGGACGACATCGATCTGCCCCCGCTCAAGCCGGGCGCCAGGCCAGCGGCCGACGCCGCCCCACCGGCGAAGCCCGGCGGGTCGGGGAAGAAACCGTCGGGCGGGCCGTCTTCGGCAGTGGAGTCCGGGGACCTGGGCCTGGACGATCTGCTCGGCCCCGCGGAGCCGAAGAAGCCCGCCGCGGCCGGCCAGGCCAGGGTCGAGTCGCCGATGGACGAGCTGGACGACCTCTTCTCCAGCCCCCGGGTCCCGGCGAACGCTCCACCGGCTCCGGCAGCGGCGCCGGCCCAGGCCAGGAAACCGGCCGCCGTCGAGCTCGAGGAGCTGCCGAGCCCGCCCAAGGGCAAGGCGCCGGTCCCGGCGGCCCGGACGGACAAGCCGTCCAGGGCCGCGGCCGACGACCTGGAGGACTTCCTCTCCGAGCTCTCGGGCGACAAGAAGGGGCAGGCGCCCGCCGCCAAGAGCGGCGCTGACGACCTTCTCGACGAGCTGGGCCTGCCCCATCCGCCGGCCGAGGCCCCGATCGTGAAGAGTGTCAAGCCCGCGCCCGCTCCCAAGCGACCCAAGGAGGAGGAGAAGTCCCTCGACGACTTCCTGGCCGAGCTGGAGGACAAGGAGCCGATGGAGGTCGGGCTGGAGCCCCTGCGGGAGAAGGCTCCGGCCGGACGCTCCACGGTGCCCAAGCCCGGAGCCATGGGCGCTCCGAGCCCGAGCATGGACGAGTCGCTCGACGACTTCCTGGACGGGATCACGGGCCAGCCCACCCCGGAACCGCCTCCCGAGCCGGAGCCCGAGCCCGAGCCCCCGCGGCCGCCGGTGGCCGCCGCGGCCCCCATGACCCTCGAGATGGCGGTCGAGCCGCCGTCGCAGCCGGTGTACGTGGCTCCTGTCGCGACCGTGGTGTCCGCCGGCATGGATGTCCTCGCGGAACTCTCGCTCGGCGAGGGTTTCCCCACCTCCGGGGTCCCCGCTCAGGCCGCCCCTGCGGCCGCGCCTCCGCCGCCTCCGCCGCCTCCGCCTCCGCCCCCGGTCGTCGCGGCCGCTCCGGCGCTCGACGTGCCGGCCCCGGCCGCGGCTCCGGCAGCGGCTCCGTCGCCGGCCGCGTCGAGCGCCAAGCCGGCCGGAGCCGTTCCGACGCTGACCGAGGATCTGACCGCGGAGCTGATCGTCAAGGAGCTCGAGACGATCCGGAACGAAGACCGCCGGTACCAGCTGGCGCAACGGCTGTGCCAGATGCTCGACCAGCGAACCGTTCCCGATCTGATCCGGCTGCTGTCCGACTCGAACACCGAGATCCGGGAGTGCGTGGTCGAGGCGCTGGGCAACCTGGGCGATCCCCGGGCCACGCCGCAGCTGCTCAAGGCTCTCACGATAGAGAGCCAGAACATGCGGTACCTCTGCGTCGAGGCGCTGGGGCGGATCGGCGACGAGTCGGCTCTCTCGACGCTGACCGGCCTGCTCGACGAGCCCGACGAGAACATGAAGTACTGCGCCGCCGAGGCGCTGGGGCGGATCGGCTCCGAGAAGGCCGTCGGCCCGCTGGTGGCGCTGGCCAACTACGCGGACAAGGATCTCCGCTACTGCATAGCCGGGGCGCTGGGCCGGATCAAGAGCGCCCGGGGCGTGGAGGCTCTGCTGAAGTTTCTCCGGGATCCCGACCAGGAGGTGCGGCTCGCCGCTGTCAACGCCCTGGGCGAGATCCGGGATCCCTCGGCCGCGGGGTCGCTGCTGTCGCTCCTCGAGGAGGGGTCGCCGGACCTGGCGGTCTCCATCGTCTGTGCGCTGGGGCGCATGGGAGCCAAGCAGTCGGTGTCGAAGCTCTTGACCATGCTCTCCTCCAGGGACGACGACCTCGCCGGAGAGGTCGTCAGCGCCCTGGGCGAGATCCGGGATCCGGCCGCCGTGGACCCGATCCTCGAGAAGCTGAAGGCGGCGCAGAGCCTCCACATCCAGAAGCGGGCCATCGACGCCCTCGGTCTGCTCGGTGACGAGCGGGCCGTGGAGACCCTGGTGGGCATGGTCAGGCTGGGCAAGGAGGGGCTCAAGCTGGCCCTGTCCCAGGCGCTCGGGGCGATCCGCTCCAGCCAGGGGCTCAGGGCGCTCGAGGAGCTGGCCGGCGACGCCGACGTCCAGATCCGACGGCTCGCCGTGGCAGGGATCGGGAGCATCGAGGATCCGGCCGGAACGCAGACCCTCACCAGGCTCGCCCGCGACCCCGACGAGGGCGTGAGGCGGGAGGTCGCCAACTCGCTGGGCAAGATCGCCTGCGAGGACGGCATCGCCACCCTGATCGATCTGCTCCGGGATCAAGATCCCGCGGTCTCCGACGCAGCGACCGCGGCTCTGGCGAGCATGGGAAAGCCCGCCGTGGAGCCGCTGGTCCGGGTGATGCCGGAGGTCAGCGACCGGGTTCAGCAGAAGGTCGTGCAGGCGCTGGGCAGCCTCGGCGATCTGAAGGCGATCAACCCTCTGCTCGCCCTCCTGGAGGCGGCCTCCAGCGAGGTGAGGGCGCTCACCGCCGATGCGCTGGTCCACATCGACGAGCTGGCCAACGAGTCGGGAGCCGTCCACTACATGCAGAAGGAGGGCTACGCCTGGCTCCGGTTCACCATGGCCAAGGAGCTCGGACGTTACGGGTTCACCCAGGCGATCCGGCTGCTGTTGAGGCTCCTGGAGGAGACGTTCACCGAGGACGACGAGCAGAAGTTCGGCAACTTCCCGAGGGCAGACTTCCTGGTGCTGGCCCGGGAGGCGGTGGCCGGAGTGTACAAGAGCGTGGCGGAGCTCCTGGGCACGCTGAACCTGCCGGGCACCGTCTCGGCCATCCGCGACCGGATGACCCGGGGGTGGGCTCCGCCCTGAAGCGGATCCCGCTGAAGGTGGTGGTGGAGCGCCTCCTCGGCGTCATCGCCACGGCCACGCCACCGACGAGGCGCCGGGTCGTCCAGGTGCTGGGGAGGCTGGAAGACGTCCGCTCGCTGGCCAAGCTGTCGGAGCTCCTCGGGGACCCCGACGAGGGGGTCCGGGTCTCCGCGGTCAACGCGCTGGGCCGCATCGGGTCTCAGCAGGCCCAGAGCGCCCTCGGGCGCTCCGTCGACGATCCGGCGGAGCGGGTCCGCCGCCGCGCCGTGGAGGTCCTCGCCGGGATGCCCGACGAGCGTTCGTTGCCGATACTGGCCAAGGCCATGGGCGACAGGTCGGCGGACGTGCGGGTGGCTGCCGCCATCGGACTCGGCGGCATCAAGGCCGGGGACAAGGTGCCGCCCCTGATCAAGGGCCTGTCCGACGCGAGCGAAGAGGTGAGGTTGAGGGTCGTGGAGACGCTGGGCAACCATGTGGATCCACGGGCCATCGACCCGCTCATCGGGATGCTGAGAGACGTGAGCCCCCTGGTGCGCCAGGCCGGGGTCAGGGCGCTCGGAAAGGCCGGCGACGCCCAGGTGGTCATCCCGCTGTTGACCGCCATGGGCGACCGCGACCTGTGGGTGAAGACCGAGTCGAGGAAGACGCTTCTGGCCAACGTGGAGAAGTGGATCCCCGATCTGGTCCGGGCGCTGGCCGTCACCAACGAGGAGGTCCAGAGCAAGGCGATCGAGGTGCTCTCGGACTCGAAGTCGGCCAAGGTGGCCAGCTCGCTCCTCGAGGCGCTGAACCACAGGAACAAGACCATGAGAGCCAACGCCGCGGTCATCCTCGGGAACCTGGGCGAGAAGAGGGCCGTGGTGCCCCTGATCGGCCTGCTGGAGGACCGGGACTACGAGGCCCGGGAGAAATCTGCGCTGGCGCTGGGCTCGATCGGGGACATCGCCGCCATCGCGGCGCTCAAGCAGGCCCAGAAAGATCAGAACAAGGACGTCCGGATCGCCGCCGCCGAGGCGGTGCGGCAGATCATGCAGATGAACGAGATCTCCTGATCGGGCTGCCGCCCGGCTCCTCCCGGAAAAGAACCCGCCCCGTCGGTCCGGCAGATCGGTCCGGCGGGGCGGGCTTGCCTTCGCGTCGCGGCGCTCCTGTGGAGAGCCGCGACGAGCCAGCTTCGACCCGGCGCGTCAGCAGGTCACCGGGACCCCGGTGACGGGCTGGGTCTCGGCGGCGGCACGAGCTCGATGGGGGGCAGCCCCGCGGGCGGGAGCCCGGGCGCCCTGGCGGACGCCGGAGCCACCGGGCTCGGCGGCGAGGCACCGGCCGGAACTGTCCTCGGGGTCGGCGACGGCGCCGGAACCGGGCTCTCGACATGCGCCGGCGCAGGCCCCGCGGCTACCGACGAGGGGCTCGTCTTCACCGGAGACGCCGGTTTCCGGATCGGCGCGGTCAGGTCGGCGAGTTTCGCCACCAGGTCGCCCCCGGCCAGGCGCGCGATCTTGTCGTGGGCCGACGTCAGCACGCCGCGCCGGGGACCCTGGGCGGGGCCCACATCGACGGTCAGCGGCGCGCCGCTCTTGAACGTCAGCACGACCTTGTACTCCGGCGAGCCCAGCCCGAACTCCCCGATCGGTCCGGGCCCCGACGGGATGAACTCCTCGGCGGTTGCCGCGCCGAGCGCGTCGATCACGGCGGCGGCCTTGCCTGGTGGGTCGTTCAGCACCACGGACTTGGGCTCCTTGAGCTGCCACCCGGACTTCTCGTCCTTGGCGAGCTCGCACGACTCCTTGCCGCAGGCGACCTTCATGCCGGTCACCGTGTCTGCCGGCAGGTCCAGCACGGCCAGGTAGGCGTCGACGATCGCCTTGGCCTTCGCGTAGGGATCGTCCTCGGGGATCGCCAGGAACGGATCGGTGCCGATCCTCATGTAGCGCCCCTTGTCGGCGACCGGCTGGCCGAGGACCAGCATGGAGGCCGGGACGCCCTCGCCCTCGAAGGTGATGGTCATCTCCGGAGGATCCAGCCGGAACTCGGCCGCCCTGGACTTGTCGTCCGTGGCGTACGACTTGGCCTTCAGCGCCTCCAGAGCATTGGCCAGCACCGACGTGGCCGTGTGCGCCTCTTTCCTCACGATCGGCTTGGCGAACGCCCAGTTGCCCTTCGCGTCCCGCTCCGCCGTGGCGACGCGGCTGCCCAGGGCCACGGTGAGCTTCTTCAGCTTGGTCGACGAGAACTCGAACAGCTTCTGGTCCTTGAACTCCTCGATCGGCTTGGTCAGGTCGATCAGCGACGTGTTGGAGACGGCGAAGACGTTGTCGGCGGTGTCGCGCTTCACGTACGTCCGCGACAGGTCCCCCTCCTTCTTCTTGCCGACCAGCAGCGTCCGGGTCCCCTCGTCCTTCTCGAACGTGATCGTGACCGTGTGGTCAGACTTGGCGAACCCGTACTTCGCGAGGTCTTCAGGCTTCGGCGAATCGTTGACGAACTCCTCCACGGCGAGATTGTTCATCGCGTAGAGGATGTTGCGGATCGCCTGGGTGTTGCCGCGCATCGGCCGCTGGCCTGAAACCTCGACGGTCCATTTCTCCTTGTCTTCGCGCTTGAACGTCCGGGCCCCCTTCTCGCCCACGATCTTCACGATCGTGGCCTTGTCCGGGTCGACCTTCATGATCTTCTTGTCGCGGAACTGATTGAACTCGCTCTGGAACACCTCGATGCCCCATGATTCGCAGAGGAACAGCCTGTCGGTGTCTCCCCGCTTCACGTACCAGGAGGTCTCCACGTCGGACTGCCGTCCGATGAGGATCGATCCGTTCCCCTTGGAGCTCTCGTACTCCACGGTGGTGGTCGGCTTGTCCAGACCGTAGTCCGCGAGCGGCTTGTCGATCTTCTCGGTCACGAGCCGCTTGGACTCCAGCTTGGCGAGCTTTCCCACGAGGTCGTCCATCTTGATCGAGTCGGGCTCGACCTTGAGCGGCGACGTGATCTTCCACTCCTTCTTGTCGCCCTGGGTCTGCCTCTCGAAGACCACGAGGCCCTTGGCGCCCTTGAGGGTGATCTTGGTGAGAGAATCTTTGTCCTGGACGATGACCGATTCGGCCTTGTCCCGGTCGGGCATCTCGTCGGACTCGTACTTGTACACGTAGACGATCCCGATGGCGAGCAACGCGACGGCGATCAGGGTGGGAAGAATCTTGGTAATCACAGGTTGCTCCTCCTGAACCAGACCAGCACTCCCACGACCAGCACGAAGAACGGGTAGGCGATCACGACGCCGCGGAGGACCCTCGCCTTGTTCTCGTCGGAGATGGTGACCGCGGGCTGGGTCTCATCCTTGGCTCTGATCGTCGCCGTCTGCTCCGCGTTGAACGAGAGCCAGGCGACGGAGTTCATGAACAGGTCCCGGTTCCCGACGCCCGGGAACGTCATGAGGATGTTGTCGCTGGCGAAGTCCGAGTCGCCGATCACGACCAGACGGGACTTGGACGGGTCGTCCTTCTTGTCCTCGTCCTTCTTGTCCGGCTCGGGCTTGGGCTGGTCCGGCTTCTGCTTGATCTCCACGGCCCACCCCATGGCGAGAGGACCGGGCTTGTCGGTGGCCGGATCGAGCTTGGCCCGGCCCTTGGACAGCGCGTCGACGTCGAACTCGGCCCAGGCGGTCGGGCTGGTGTCGATGATCGACTGGAAGTCGAACTTGTCCCCGGGCTTGGCCAGCTTGTTCACGTAGGTGGCCTCGCTGAGCACGATGTCCAGCTTCCCCCTCAGGAGCTCGTCGGAGATCCTGTGGCTGGTCGGCGTGGCGATGAAGATCACCGGGCTGTTCATCACGGCGTACTCCGGGTTGGGCTCCAGCACGATGTTGGAGCCCCACTCGAGGCCGTACTGGACGAGCAGGTCCTTCAGACCGGGCTGCGGCGTCGAGTCGAGGAGGATCAGAGCGCCCTTCCTGGGGGTGTCGAGATAGGCCTTGAGCTTGGCGATCTCCTGCTGGGCGAATCCGCGGGTCGGGCCCGCGATGACCAGCACGCTGCAGTCCGCCGGGATGTTGTCCCTCATGAGCTGCAGCTTCTTGACGGTGTAGCGCTCCCGCTCCATCAGCGCCTTCACGGCGTTGTAGCCGCTGGGCTGGCCGGAGTCGAGCTGCCGCTCGTTGTGGCCCTCCACGAAGTAGACCACCACCTGGCTGCCCGACGAGAGCTCGAGCAGAGCGCCGGTGAAGACCTCTTCGCCCTTGAACGGCGATGCCCCCCCGCCCCACATGTTGGTCGGAGCGAACTGCTTCTCCCGGTTCACCTTGACCTTGCGGCCCTTGGACTCGAAGAACACGGCGCCCCAGTCGTTCTGCTGGAGGCTGAACCGCTTGGCCGTGGCCGGGTCCCTGAACGGGTCGGCCATGGTGAAGTTCAGCTTCCCGTTCGAGTAGCGCTTGTAGTCGTCGAGAAGCTCCTTCACTTTTCTCCGGTACATGGTGAGGATCTGAGCATCGCGGCTCGGACCGCGGACGTCCGGGTAGAAGGCTGTCACCTCGACGGTCTCTTTCAGACCGGCCAGGATCGACTTGGTCTGGGGAGAGATGCTGAACAGCTGCTGCTGCGTGTAGTCGCTCTTCACGGAGTGACGGTACGAGATGATGTTGACGATCACCACGAGACCGGTGACGGCGAGGATCAGGATCCAGTTGTTCACGCCGTAGGCCGTGGACCAGTTGAACGTCCTGTGGAACAGGCCGCCCACGCCCTCCCGTCTGGTGGCCAGCGCCGTGGCGAGAAACAGGAGGCCGACCCCGAGACAGGTGAAGAACCAGATGCCCTGGCCCTTGGGAGCCAGAGCCCAGAGCACCACGCCGGCATAGATGATCAGCACGCCGAACGGAACGAGGAGGAGCTGGTACAGCGCCTCGTCCTCCCGGGGCCGTCGGGCCCAGGCCGTCGAGCCGGGCGCCTGCTGAGGGGAAGCCACCGGGGAGGGTGGCGTCGATTCCGGGACACCAGTTGGCTTGTCGTTTTCGCTCACTGCTGTGGACACCTCCTCCCTACCGCCAGCGGCTGGCCTCTAGCATCCGGACCGATGCGAAGAGGAAGACGACGACGATCGACACATAATAGATGTAGTAGCGGCTCTCGACGAGGCCGCGAACGAAGTCGGCGAAAGGCATGAGGATCGAGAGCGCCTCCACCACCGTCGTCATGGTCCCGGCCTCCAGGTAGGCGCTCGACCAGCTGGCGATCCAGAGAATCAGCAGGATCACGAACGACACGACGGCGGCCACGAGCTGGTTGTCCGTGAGACTCGAGGTGAACAGCCCGATGGCGACGAAGCAGGCCGAGAGCAGCCACAGACCCAGGTAGCCGGTCTTGACCGGACCCCAGTCGGGATTGCCGCCGAGCTGGACCAGCACGTAGGGGTACAGCAGGGTCATCCCCATCATCGCCGTCAACAGCCCCAGGCATGCGAAGTACTTGCCCAGCACGATCTGGGTCGGCGTGAGCGGGCTGGTCAGCAGAAGCTCGATGGTCTTCTGACGTCGCTCTTCGGCGAGCAGTCGCATCGTGAGGATCGGCACCAGGAGCAGCAGCACCACGCCGTTGTTCTGCAGGAACCCGGCCAGGGTGGCATGCTTCGTCTGCATCAGATGCGCCGTGAACATGTAGCCTGAGATGAAGAGGTAGCAGAACGCTATGATGTAGGCGATCGGGGAGACGAAGTACGTCTTCATCTCCTTCTTGAAGACGTAGAACGACTTCGCCACCAGATCGAGAATCCAGTCCAGGGGACCGCGGGCCACAGCCGTTTCTTGCATACGATCAGGCCACCTCCACGTCGCTGATGGTGAGCCTCGCAAAGACCTCTTCGAGGCTCACACCGGGCGGTTTCAGCTCGAACAGGGTCCACCGCCGCTGGGCAAGCACGGCGAACAGGTCCTCCCGGACCTCCTTGCCCTCGGAGCACCTCACCTCGAAGGTGTGCACCCCGTCCACCCCGCTCAAGAACTGGGTCGAGACCACCCCGGGCAGCCGGCCCAGAGCCTGCTCCAGGTCGGCCCGGGGAGCCTTGACCGCCACGTGGTAGGAGCCCCGACCGCCCAGCGACATCGAGAGCTCCTCCTCCGTTCCGTTGGCCACGATGCGCCCCTGGTTGACGATGATGATCCGCTCGCAGGTCACCGACACCTCCGGGAGGATGTGGGTGGACAGGATGATCGTCCGGTCACGGCCGAGCTCCTTGATGAGCTCGCGGACCTCCCGGATCTGATTCGGGTCAAGACCGACCGTCGGCTCGTCCAGTATCAGCACCTTGGGGTTGTGGACCAGAGCCTGGGCGATGCCGACCCGCTGCTGATAGCCCCGGGACAGGTGGCCGATGAGCCGGCTCGCCACGTGGTCGATTCGAGCGGCCCTCATGCACTCCGCGACCCGCCCCGATCGCTGTCGCCACGGGATCTCCTTGATCTCCGCGACGAACGTGAGATAGTCCTGGACGGTCAGCTCGGGGTAGAGCGGCGGGGTCTCCGGGAGGTAGCCGACGCGACGCTTGACCTCCATCGGATCGTTGAAGATGTCGAACCCGTCCACCTTGGCAGTGCCTTCGGTGGCGGGCATGCAGCACGTGAGGATCTTCATCGTCGTCGTCTTGCCCGCCCCGTTGGGGCCGAGGAAGCCGACGATCTCCCCGTCCTTCACACCGAAGCTGATGTCCGAGATGGCGACATAGTCGCCGTACAGCTTCGTGAGGCCGGTTACCTCGATCATAGGCGAGGACCTCCCAAGGGCGCCCAGGGGTGGGCGCCGTGTCACCGGTGGCAGACGTCGAACGGACCGGGGTGTTCAGGCCGCCGGGGCGCCGCGCCGTCCGTGGACCATGGCCGACCCCGGTCGAAGACCCGGGGCGCACGCCAAACGACGGCACGCCGTGCTCGCGGCCAGCGTATCAATGTTCGTGCCAAATGGCACGCCGCAGTGTACGCGGGTCGTTCTGCGTTGTCCACGGAATTTGTCCCGCTCCGGTGGCGGTTCCCACCCCGGGGGACCGGCGGTCCGCTGCGCCAGAATGTCCGGCGGCCTCAGCGCCCTGCGACAATTTGTCAGCGATGCGACGTCGACTTGATCGGCCCGGCGCCGGGCGGCGCGGCCCCGCTCCAGGCAAGGGTCGGCCGGGCCGGTCGAGCCGAGACCTGACCGGTTCAGCCTCTCTTTTGATCGTTGTGAAGTCCCCATCGATGCGGGTACGCTTCGAATGGACGCCGCAGAAGCCGCAGCACTGGACACCGCTTGAACTCTTCCCACCGCCCCGGGGAGAGCCGGACGAGGATGATGACAGAACCACGCGCCCGCCACTTCCTGATACCGGTTTCGCTCGCCATCATCGTGCTGGTCACGGCGCGGGGGCCGATGACAGCGGCACGCCCGTCGCCCAGGCCCGCCGGACAGGTCCAGGGCGCCACCGGCTCGCAGCGTCCTCTGGAGCCGAGCCTCGCTTCGCTCGCCCTTCCCGCCGCCACGTTCGAGCCGCGGACGCCGCCGCGACCGGTCCTGCTGTCGGTGCCGGGTCGCCTGCCCCAGGAGGAGCCCGCCGCCGTGCTGGTCGGCGCGGACCGATCCCGCGACGGGAGCTCCGCCGAGGCTGCCGGGCGGACCACCATCCTCGCCAGGGGGCGACAGCTGGAGTCGCAGGGTCGCCTGGAGGAGGCTCACTCCTGCTTCGAGAAGGCCGCTCTGAGCTATCCTGACGACCCGGAAATCCTCTGCCGGCTCGCCAAGGTGTCGCTCTATCTG
>JACQZM010000100.1 GCA_016213885.1 Candidatus Rifleibacteriota bacterium
CGAGATCCACCGGCAGGCCGGCGTCTCCATGACCGACCGGCTGGCGCTGCCCAGGGACCCGGTCGTGCCCGGGGCGGTGACCGTCGGTCTGGACGTGCCGCGGGCAGCGCTCTACCGGCGGATCGACCGGCGGGTGGACCTGATGTGGGAGCGCGGGCTGGTCGCCGAGATCGCGGCGCTGAAGGACCGGCTGGGTAGCGGAAGGTACCCGGTCCAGCAGGCCATCGGCTACCTTCAGATCGTCGGCTACCTGGAGGGCCTCTATCCGGAGGAAGAGGCGAAGCGCCTCGTGAAGCGGGACAGCCGTCGCTTCGCCCGGAGGCAGTCCCGGCAGTTCCTCGCCTTCCCGGGAATCCGGTGGCTGCAGTGTCCCGACCCGGCCGAAGCGGAGCGTCTCGTCGACGAGGCTGCCCGGGCGTATCTGGAGGCCGGGGCCGCCCCGGGGGAGCAGGTCCCTACGGGTAGCGGTTCAGCTCGAGCCTGAGCGGCGCCACCGGCGCGGCCCGGGACGGGGTGAACGAGACGCCGCCGATCCACGAGAGCCCGGACTGGCGCCACGCCACGAAGAGCGGCTCCGGACGCGAGGTGATCTCCACGCCGAGGCCGGTGTCCCCGGCCTCGATCCTCAGCGGGGGGGCCGAGACGACCGGCGATTCCGAGCGCTCCGGGAGCAGCTCCAGGTGCACGGTGATCGGCCCGCCGTCGCCGTAGCCCGCCGGATACTCGGCCACGACGGTCCCCTGGGCGACCGTGATCGTCTTGGGGCCGAACGGCGTCTCGAACCGGGCCAGCCCCGGCCTGAGCTCCGGCACGATCGATCCGAGGAAGAGCTGGCCGTCGATCTCGTCGGCGAACAGGGCCGCTCTCATCATCACCTTGGTGATGACCGGATCCCGGCCGGCCGTCAGTCTGCGGAGAACGGTGACGGTGTCGCCGTCCACGGGCATCGGCGCGCCCAGCCTGGGCCCGAACCATGCCTGGGCCACCGCGATGGACTGGGCCGTGGTCCCGTCGTCGGGAGACCAGATCCGGAGCGCCGGCACCTCGCCCAGGAACGGGTGCGCCATCGATTTCAGAGGCCCCGGGACGTCCGGCGAGAGAGACGGGCCGGCGATGATCTCTCCGGACTCCAGGTCGCACCAGAACAGCACCCGTGCCCCAACCGGCGTCAGCACCAGCAGATCGCGGCCCGAGTACAGGAAGATCTCCGGCACACCGTCCAGGTCGCAGTCGCGCTCCTCCGGCTCCGGGTCCCTGCGGCCGGGAGCGAACCGGGACGCCCTCACGGCCAGGTCGGCCAGGGAGGCGGCCGCCCGGACCAGGTTCCACGGGCTCCAGCCGCGAGGCACGGCGTCAGGGCAGCCGAACCGGTACTGCGCCGTGATGTAGGCCCGCTGGGCTCTCAGAGCCAGACGCCGCGCGGCGATCGGCCCCTCCGGGGTGATGGCGCTCTCGGCCTTGGCCAGCAGCGTGCCCACCTGCTCGAACAGCTCGCGGAAGCGGCCGAGGTCCGGAGAGCGGGCGCTGAAGTCGAACCAGTCCCGGTAGGTGGGCTGGCCCTCGGGAGGCTCCATCGCGCCGACCTCCCTCCTGACCGACTCGGCCTGTCCCGGCTGCTGCGGACACGGCACCGGCGCGGTCGGAGGGTCGCACTGGTCGGCGAGATGGACCGTCTCGCACGAGGGCAGCCGTTCGAGCCACTCCAGGATCTGCACCAGGTGCTCGTGATCCGCGGCGGGAGAGTACCCGTGGTCGAACGAGCAAAGACCCAGAGCGTCGCCGTCGTCGGCGTAGAGCAGCAGCGAATCGTCGCCCGCGGCCCGGACGTACTCGGCCAGGAGCGCCCGGAGCTGCTGGACGTTCGCATTGGCCGGGCTGGCGTCGAGCATGGTCTGGGCGAACGTCGATCCCATCAGCTGGAACTGCCCCGCCGAGATGCCCTGCCTCACCAGCTCGAGGACCTCCGGCGCATACCACCGGGCGCCGGCGAGCAAGGTTCCGGACAGGTGGAGGTGCGCCTGGATCGACGGGTGGTCTCTCAGGGCGTGAAGCAGCCCCACGTACGAAGTCCGGGCCGCCGTCCGGATTCGGGGGCCCGTGGGCTGGCTCAGTCGAAAGGCGAGGGCGAGTCTCTTCAGCGGTGCAACTCCTGTCGATGTGTGATCATGAGGATCCACCTCGACCGCCTGCTTTATCAAGAGCGCTGTTCATCGAACCGGAGGGCGCCTGCCGAAGCTGCCCGCCGGGATCCTCTGCTTGTCTCGCGCGGGCCCGGTCAACGACCCTCCGACCAGAGAGCGGGCGATCCGGGTCCAGGTCGCGCACGGGAGGCTCGACCCGGATCCGGCGAGGCGCCGGATCTTGGCCTGGAGCCTGGTTTGACACCGAGTCCATGTTGTGGTAGCATGCCGGCCGGGAGTTGTTCAAGATATGACGTATCAGAACGATCCGGACAAGCCCAGTTCTCGAAGTAACAACGGAGAGTCCATGTTTAACCTCGACGACCCCGTCGTTCATCCAGCGCACGGCGTGGGCATCATTCGCGAGATCAAGAAACAGTTCATCCTTGGCAAGGAGGTCAGCTACTTCTACATCGATTTCCCCTACAACGATCTCGATCGTGTCATGATTCCGGTCGACAAGGCCA
The DNA here is from genome assembly GCA_016213885.1 of Candidatus Rifleibacteriota bacterium. Classification (GTDB taxonomy): domain Bacteria; phylum Muiribacteriota; class UBA6191; order JACPRK01; family JACQZM01; genus JACQZM01. The sequence goes on from JACQZM010000100.1 coordinate 2,648, forward strand.
AGGAGCTTGGCCTGAGGCATGTCGTCGACGACAAGACCATCGACGAGATGTTGAAGATCATCCGCGACCGCAAGGGCAAGTACCTCGATTCCCTCGAGGATGAGAGCTTCCACAAGCGGCATCGCGAGTACCTGGAGCGGGTCCAGTCAGGGGACATCCTGGAAGTAGCCAAGGTGTACAAGACTCTCCACGAGCGATCGAAGGCGAAAGACCTGGGGCTCAAGGAGAAGTTCCTGATGGAGCGGGCGGAGAAGATGATCCTGGGCGAGCTGAAATACGCCAAGGGGATCACCTACGAGAAAGCCCAGGCCATGATCGAGAAGGTCATCGCCAGCTGATCGGGGCCAGGTCCGCTGGACGGACCGGCCGGTCCGTCCTCGAAAGGGGCTCCGCATGGGGCCCCTTCCCGTTTCTGGCGGCTCTGCGCTCCTGGCGGCCGGGCATCGCGACGGGCGCGACCTTGCCATCCCTTCACCGTCGCAGAGCGTACCATGACCGGTCTCGAACTCGAAGCGAACGCGAAGGTCAACCTGCACCTCGCCGTCGGAGAGCGACGGCCCGACGGTTACCACGAGATCGAGACGGTGTTCTCGTCGGTCTCGCTCTCTGACCGCCTGGTCATCGAACGGGCGCCCGGTTCGTCCCGGCTGGAGCTGGACGTGGACGGCCTTCTGGCCGTGCCGGTGGAGCTCAACCTGGCCTACCGGGCAGGCCAGGCGTTCTTGAACCGCATCGGGGCCCACGGCGAGGGCCTCCGGCTGCGGCTCGCGAAGCGGATACCCGCAGGAGCCGGGCTGGGCGGCGGGAGCGCCGATGCGGCGGCGGCTCTGGTCGGACTCGATCTGCTGTTCGACTCGCCGCTCGCCGCTTCGGACCTGGCCCTGCTGGCCAGGGAGCTCGGGGCCGACGTGGCGTTCTGCCTGCGGGGCGGGCTCGCCCTGGGACGGGGCATCGGCGATGTGCTCGAGTTCTTCGAGATCTCGCATCCGCAGCCGCACCTGGTGATCGTGAAGCCGCCGCAGCAGATCTCCACGGCCTGGGCCTACCGGGCGCTGGACGACCGAGGTGCCCGGCCCGCGCCGGCCTCGCTGGACCGAGTGCGGGCCGCGCTGCACGAGAGGGGACCTGCCGGGCTGGGCGGGGTGGCCTCGAACGACTTCGAGCCGGTGGCCTTCGGCGAGCACCCCCGTCTCCGGATGATCCGGGACCACCTTCTCGCCGCCGGAGCGGAGTGGGCCATGCTGACCGGATCGGGCGCGGCGCTGTTCGGGGTGTGCCGGACCGAGGCGGCGGCGGCCGGGGCGGCGCACGCGGTGGCCGCGGCGCTCCCAGCTGACCATCAGGTCATTCTGTGCCGGGGCATGGACCGGGGCGTGGTGGTGTCGTGATGGCCCGGAACCTGGCGATCCTCGGATCTACCGGCTCGATCGGGACGAGCACCCTGGACGTGGTGCGGCGGGCCCGGGACCGGTTCAGGGTCATCAGCCTGGCCACGGGCGCCAGGGGAGATCTGCTTCTGGACCAGATCCGGGAGTTCGCCCCCCGGCTGGTGGCCGTGGCCGATCGGGCCGCGGCGGAAGAGCTGCGCCGGCGAGTCGGCCCCGGATCGGGGTGCGAGGTGGCCGGAGGCGCCGAGGGGATCGTCGCGGCGGCCACGGCGGGCGAAGCGGACACGGTGGTGGCTGCAATCTCCGGGTCCGCCGGTCTGGTGCCGGTGGTGGAGGCGCTCCGGTGCGGCAAGCAGATCGCGCTGGCCAACAAGGAAGTCCTGGTCGCGGCCGGTGAGCTGGTCGCCTCGCTGGCAAGGAGCCGGGGGGTGGCCCTGCTGCCCGTGGACAGCGAGCACTCCGCGATCTTCCAGTGCCTCAAGGGCGAGCCCCGCGCCGCCCTGGCGAAGATCATCCTGACCGCATCCGGGGGGCCGTTCAGGGGGAGACCGGCGGCGCAGCTGGAGACGGTCTCGCCGGAGGAGGCTCTGAGACACCCGCGATGGGACATGGGCGCCAAGATCACCATCGATTCTGCGACGTTGATGAACAAGGGGCTCGAGGTCATCGAGGCGCGCTGGCTGTTCGACATCGGCTACGACTCCATCGAGGTGGTGGTGCATCCCGAGAGCGTCGTCCACTCCCTGGTGGAGCTGTGCGACGGGTCGGTGCTGGCCCAGCTGGGGATGCCGGACATGCGCCTGCCGATACTGTGCGCGCTGACCCATCCGGAGCGTCTGGCCGTCCGGCTGGCGCCGGCTCTCGACCTGGCCGCCGTCGGCAGGCTCACCTTCGAGAAGCCGGACACCGGTGCGTTTCCGTGCCTGACGCTGGCCGTGGAGGCGGGGCGGAGCGGCCGCACCTACCCCGCCGTGCTGAGCGCGGCCAACGAGGTGGCGGTGACCCGGTTCCTCCACGGGACCCTGTCGTACGGCGGCATCGCGCGGCTGGTCAGGGCGGTTCTCGAGGCCCACGCGCCGGCTGATGCGACCTGTCTCGCCACGATTCTCGAGTGCGATCGGTGGGCCCGCGAGGCGGCCCGCCTCTGGGAGGAGCGGTGTTGACCTTTCCGGATCTTAGGGTCGGTTCCGGTTTCGACGTCCACCCGCTGGTCGAGGGGCGGCCGCTGGTGATCGGCGGGGTGACGATCCCCTACCCCCGGGGTCTGGTCGGCGATTCCGACGGGGACGTGCTGTACCACGCCACGGCGGACGCGATCCTGGGCGGGTCGGGCAACGGAGACCTGGGGGTCCACTTCCCCCCGGGGGACACGCGGTGGGTCGGCCTCGATTCCGGCGTTCTCGTGACGACGGCCCGGACGCTGGCGGAGCAGAGCGGGTTCCGGCTGGTCAACGTGGATGCGACCGTGGTGGCCCAGCAGCCGAAGCTCAGGCCGTTCTTCGAGGAGATGAGAATGAACCTGGCGAGACTGCTGGACCTCGACCTGGACAGGGTCAACGTGAAGGCCAAGAGCACCGACGGGCTCGGGTTCCTCGGCCGCCGGGAGGGGATCGCCGCGCTGGTCACGGCGCTCGTGGCACGGCCCCCCGCACCGGGCTCGATCTGACGAAGACCGGTCGGAGCGAGACGCCGCCGGGCCTCTGGCCGCCGGGTCAGTCGTCGGCGGGTCCGCCCTGGTCGTCGGCCTCGTCGGCCGGCGCGGCGCTCTCCGGCTGCGGCGCGGACCGATCGCGGGGGGCAGCTGCCGGTCTGTCCGGCCGGTCCCGGTCCCTGTCGCGGTGATCGCGGATCTCCCCGGGACCGCCGCGAGCGTGGTGGGAGTGCTCCCCTTCCTGAGCAGAGATCTTGATCTTCTCGGGGAATTCGATCGTCGAGATGGCGTGCTTGAAGATCAGCTGCAGGCGGCCCTGGGACTCCAGGAGCACGCTGTACATGTCGTAGGCGGAGATGCGGCCGATCAGCTGCAACCCTCTCAGCAGGAAGATCTTGATCGGAATCCTCTCACGCCTGGCCTGGTAGAGCAGCTGGTCCTGGATGTTGATCTTGCTCATCCTGTTCCTTCCTCATTCTTGTTGTTGTCGCCCGTGAAGTCCATCTTGACGAGACCGTCGAGAGGGCGCTCAGCGCTCCCGGCGGGTGGGCGCCGACGCCTGGCAGCGGCGCCTCACTGGCCCATCTGTTTCTTGATGAGCTCGGCCAGTTCGTTCACCAGTGCCGTGAGCCCGACGAGCCGCAACTTGCCGCGGAGCAACCCCTCCTGAGGGGTGAACTCGGCCTTGACGGCCACCCTCTCCCCAGTACGCGCTCTCAGATCCGCTGTCAAGAGCTTGGTGGCCTCGTCGATCGCTCCCTTCAGGGGAACGAGGTCGGCAGGGGTCCTGGGGATCAAGATGCTCTCCTCGTCCACCTCTTCATCCGACTTCAACAGCCACCCCGCAGCGAAGGCGGACGTGAGGCTCAAGGCCGTCATCACCTTCGGCGGCACCACGAGGTCCTTGGGGTTGATCTTGCCCGCCCGGGCGAACAGCACCACGTCGCGCTCCGCCGGCAGCTTCTGGGCGATCAGCTTGAACTGCTCCTGAGCGTCCAGTCCGGGCTCTCGAGCCTCCTCCCGATCGATCAGCGCCACCAGGTCGGACTTCTGGCATGCCAGCACGATCTGGTAGTCCACCATGATCGCGAAGACCATCCCCTGGGGCACCGTGATCTGGAAGATCTGCTGGCCCTTGTACCGGCTCGAGTCGAGGGTCAAGAACGTGTTCATCGGACCCGGAAACGTCTTGGAGCCCTCGG
>JACQZM010000518.1 GCA_016213885.1 Candidatus Rifleibacteriota bacterium
ATATCGCCCGGGCGTTCGAGGCCAGACATGGAAGACCGCTCGATGTGGAGCGGGCTGTCGTCGAGCTGGTCGTGTCGGCCGGGTTCAGCGAGCAGTATGGAGTCCGCCAGTTGCGGCGCGCCCTGGAGGATCTGGTAGAGAAACCGTTGAGTTCCATCGGCCAGGAACGGTGGAGCAACTGGCCAGCCGTGTCGGTTCACGTGCGTGAGGGGAAGATCGAGATCGGGCCCCCGCAGGAGGTCGACGACGGCGCGACTCTGTGAGAGACGCACGGGACAGCCCGTCCGAGGATCGACCCGCGAGAATGGAGCTCTCCGATGAAGGTGATCTGGGTTTGCAGGCCGGCGAGTGGCGCCCCCATGAAGAGCGGCTCCCAGCGAATCGACCACACTGGCACCAACGAGATCTGGGTCGGACGCGACCACCGGGCGTGGCACCCCGGTCTGTCGTTCGATGACGATCGAGTCTCCCGGAGCCATGCGGTGCTTCGCCAGAGAGCTGGGACCTGGTTCCTGGAAGACCGTGGAAGCAAGCACGGCACACTCGTCGACGGTCGAGAGATCACGGGCCACGGCGAGGCGAGCCTTGCCCCGGGTGCAGAGGTCGTGATGGGCGATACCGCCTGGATCTACGCCCCGGACGACTGGATCGTCGTCGAGGACGGTCCCATCGCGATCTACGGGCCACCCTGCCGACACACGACCAACTACGCACTCCTGCACTGCGGCGTCCCCCTGGAAGTGGGGCCGCTGACCGCCTGGAATCGCGGCGCAGATTCGGCTCCGGAGTCACGCGTCCGGGTGGAACTGGCTGGCCCTCATCTCCACGCGGTGATCGAGCTTGGCGTGCCCCGTCTCGGCGCCGGCGAACGCGCCGGGATACCGTGCCTCGATCTGCTGAAAAACACGGCCCTGGCCCTCCTGGGAGAGTCCGAGACGTGGACGCTTGAACTCCCTGCCGGAAGACCCTTCTTCACCCAGCCGATCCGTGTCCATGGCGCGTGGACCCTCTCGCTGGAGACGACAGACCTGAGGACCGTCGCCGCAATGGTCTTGCCTCACGACCCTCGTATCGAGCGTGTGGTCCTCGAGTCCGAGCAGTTCCTCCACGGCCGGACCGACCACGTCACGTTCGAGAGCCTGCTCCGCCAGAGCCGTGGTGACGTCGAGACGGCCGTGGCGGAGTGCCTGTACCGTCTCTTCTCCGAACGTTGTCAGCCCCGCTGCTCGGACCGGATCCTGTGCGGCAGGGGTTACCAGGCCGTGCGTCAGCCGCACCGCATGTTTCTGGCCCCCTCACCGGGCGACCCCGAACCCACGTGCGAGGGCACCTGCCTGGACTGGTCTCTCCTCGTGGCAAGCTGTCTGGAGAAGACCGGTCTGCTACCCCTCGTCGTCTTCTGCGGGCCTGAGAAGGAGGTCGTCAACCACGCCATGGTCGGTTGGTGGTGCGACAGTGCCCCGGGGGCGCGCCCGGTGATCGATCGGAACGACCTCCTCGAGCATCTGCGGAAGGGCCACATTCAGGTGCTGGACATGACTCTGAGGTGTGAGGTAAGTGAGCTCCCATGTGCCGAGGCTATGGCCGGCAGCCGGAAGCGCCTGGAGCGCGAGACGTGGGCATGCGCCGTGGACGTGGGCGCGTTGCGGCCGCCGAGGGGCACCATCACGCCGATGGCCTGGTCGCTCGAGCCCGACGTGATGAGGGCTCATGCTTTGGCGATGGAGACGGCGAAATGGAGGGGAGCTAAGAGGGTTGGGCTCACGTTCCTGCTTTACGGCCTGATGGCCAACGGTGGTCCGGTGACCCGGGAGATCTTCGAGGCTGCTGGTGTCGATCTGAGAGAACGATGCGCAACTCTACTCAAGACCTTGCCCCACGGGGAGGCCGACACTGTCCCCGTGCGGACGGATGCCTACGACAAGTGCGCCGACCGATCCCGGAGGAGCGCGGGGGCTTCCTCTGTCGCCGAATCGGATCTCCTCCGGGCGCTTCTGGAGGTAGCGCCGTACAGCGAATCTCTAGAGAGAAGCTGGCCAAAGGACGAGCGGGACCGGGTGGCAACAGAGCTGGAATCTCGCTACCCACGGAAGAGTGCTATCGTGATGACGATCGGCTCCATACCCTGAGCGTGCTCGTGCAACAACGCTCTGGGCTGGGGGCAGTCAGGTGTGGTTGATCGAAGAAGCCGAGCGAGCAAGCGCTGAATCGTGGTCCCCTGTTGGAGTGACCTGTCCACCCGATCCGGAGGTCGAGCCGTGGCCGATGAGTGGGACTGGCTGAAGAAGGTTCCGGGAGCACCGGGCAGTCGGGGTATCCCGGATGTCATCCCCAGCATTTCGAGTGGCGTACCTGATGACGGCGCCGAGGCCCGTCGTGCGCCAGTTCCTGTTGTCGGCGACGACACGAACTCATCTCTCAAGCAGGGCGACCTGGTCGCGTCCAGGTGGCGCATCGAGGAGAAGGTCGGTGAAGGCGCCTACGGCGAGGTCTACCGTGCGTTCAACACGGACTATGCCGAGACGGTTGCGTTGAAGACGTTCCATGACAGACTCCTGGGGGACCCACGGCGGCGGGAGGCGTTCAAGAGAGAGGCTCTCACCTGGGTGAGCCTCGACTGGCACCCGTTCATCCTCGCCGCGACCTGGGCGGCAGTGTACTCCGGCCGGCTCTTTGTCGAGACGGACTACATTGCTCCCGACGAGGACGGTCGGGTGACCCTCGCGGACTGGCTTCGCCTGGCGCCGGGGCCGATCCAGGTGATCAGAGCGCTCGAGTGGGCGATTCAGTTCTGTCTGGGAATGGAGCATGCGAACGCTCACGGGATGTCGTGCCACCGCGATATCAAGCCGACCAACATCCTCATCGACCGGGAGGGTAGGGTCAGGATCGGCGATTTCGGTCTTGCCCTTGATATCGAGCAGTCATGGTCGGGCAAGGCGCCGCAGGCAGCGCCGTCTGGAGGTGAGAGGCCGGGCCGTTCGGTGTTCGCGGCCGGGGGTCCGCAGGTGTGCGGTTCCCCTGGGTACATGGCTCCCGAGGTACTGGATGGCGTCGAGGCGGACGTACTGAGCGACATCTACAGCTTCGGCGTGGTGCTGTGGCAGATGGCGACCGGGACGCCACTGTCGCCGTTCGCCCCAGCCTTCTCCGA
>JACQZM010000519.1 GCA_016213885.1 Candidatus Rifleibacteriota bacterium
CCCTCGAGGGTGTGGACCACCCCGAGCCACCCATCCAGCAACCGGCTGGCCCACTCGCTGGCGCCCAGCTGGAGCCGGAACACCAGCACCTGGTCCAGCGCCATCGGCGGTGGAGTCATCAGCCACAGCAGCGCCCACACAGGCCACACCCGACGGAACAGCCCGGTGCCGCCACGCTCCCAGAGCACCCCGAGCACGGCCAGCACCGCCGAGGCGACCCACAGCAGCGAGGACACGGCAACGATGGCGCCGGCCAGCAGCAGCGCCGACGCCCCGAACAGGGCGGCCACCACGATGCCGTTGCCGCGCTCCAGCTCCCGGGCCGGCCCGATCCGATCGGACAGGAGCCAGAGGAACGCGATCGGGATCAGCACCACGAACTGGAGGTGAGGCTTGATCTCCAGGTTCGCGGACCAGTAGGGCCACGCGCCGGGGACGAGCGCCAGGGCGAGCAGCACCAGAGCGACGGACCGCAGGCCGGGCCCGCCGGTCAGAAGGCCGATGATCGGGGAGCCGCCCGGGAGGGGACCGCCGGGCCGGTCGCCGGGCTCGAACGGGGAAGGGTCGGTCTCGGAGTTCATGCAACAGGGATGGCGCCGGCCAACCGGAGCCACGGGCCGGGTCCGCACTCGTCGCGATGACGGGGAGGCCGATGATATCACGGGCGTTGGCATGGCCACCAGACATGCTCAACGGAACCCCGGCTCACGCCGATACCCCGATAGCACCCGGAAGCCTACTCACGCCGCGGTCCAGGGGGCGCCCCATGGGTCGATGCCTCTCGGTCCTGTTGCTCCTCGTCCTGTCCGTTCCGGTTCGCGCCGCGACCGCACCCGGAGGCCATGCGGTCACGCCGGCGCCCGTCGCCTCCCCGAAGCAGTCGCCCCCTCCGGCCAAGGACGTCGAATTCGCCACGTACGGGTTCATCGACCTGCTCACGTACTACGAGGACAGCGAGTTCCTCGGCGTGGACGCGCCGATCTTCGTGATGTCCAAGGGCTACCGGGCCATCGGTGTGACCGCCCGGGCCACCCGTCTCGGAACGAGCATCGACTCGAGTCGCGACCGCAGGTCCGGATGCGCCACGCCGTGATCGATCTGGCTCGAAGGCTGCCCGGAAAGGGTCGGACCGTGGGCCTGAAGGCCGGCAGCACCTGGTCGATCTTCGCGCCGCTCTCGCCGGCGGTGCTGGGGCTCGCGTGGGGGTGGGGCATCGGCAACGCCTGGCAGCGGCAGCCGCAGCTCCAGCTCTACCTGGACGAGGAGACGAGCCTGGGGACCGTGGGCGTGAGGCTGGCGGCATGCAGGCCCATGACCGGCGACTCCACCCTGAGAACGACGAACATCTCGGCCAACATCGACGCGGGCGACGCCTCCAGCACGCCGATGATGGAGGCGGAGCTCCGGCTCGAGAGGAAGGCCGGCCCGTTCAGCTGCTTCGTCTCCCTGGCCGCTCTCACCGGCAAGGAAGACTACACCGGCATGACCCCCAAGAGGATCGGCAACGCCGACTACAGGGTGGTGGGCAACGTGGTGGACGTCAAGGGGGTGGCTCTGGCGCTGAAGCTCGACCACCGGCGCTTCGCCGTGCAGGGCGAGTACTACACCGGCGAGAACCTGGACCTGTTCGGGGCGCAGGTGCTCTCGGGCGTGAAGTCGATCAGAAACGACGTCACGAGGGTCCTTGCCGTGCTCGACTCCGCCAGCGTTCGCGGAGGCTGGGGGCAGCTGACGGTGAAGCCGGCGCCGGGCCTCGAGATCAGCGGAGGCGTCGGAGTGGACGATCCGGAAGACCATCCTTCGAGCTTCTACAAGCGCAACGGGGCACTCTACTGTTCGGCCAGCAAGACCTGGTTCAAGCGGCTGATGCTCACCCTCTGCTGGATCAGGGTGCGAACCCGCCTCACCAGCATCGATCAGGTCATGGAAGGCCACCACATGAGCAGCAGCCTGCGGCTGAGCTTCTAGCGCCAAAGAACCGGAGGAACAGCCTCGAGCCCAGGTGAACCACGCCATGACTCAAGACCCTCTCGTGATCGGATCGCTCCGGTTCCGTTGGCGCCTCCCGTGGTTGATCGCCGTCGCGCTGGCGCTGCTGGCCGGGCCGGGCCGCGGAGCCGAGCCTCGGGGCGGCCCTGCCGGGGCCCACAGGTGGGCGGACCTCCTGGTGGCCGAGCTGGACCGGCACCCCCTCTCGGAGGCCGGAGATCTCTACAAGTTCGTCCACCAGTCGGTGTTCGGGCCGGCCCACGCGATCACCAGCCGGGCCCAGGCGCGCAAGCGACTCGAGGACGAGATGGCCAGCCTCGCCACCCCGTCCGCCCCGGAGTCGCCGCACGATCGCCTGTCGTACGATCCGCCGCTGGTGAGGGTCAACCTCGGGCCGTACCGGGCCCGGGGCGCGTCGCTCGACAGGCTGGTGGACGAGCTGATGGCCACGGCGCGAACGATCCGACCGCCGTCGGGGGCGATGGGCGCGCGACTCGCCATGGCCCGGGAGGTCCTGATCGCCAGGGGCCGGAAGCGGCTCGCCGACGCTCTGGACTCGCTGGCCCGGGAGATGCGCTCCCGGGGGTTCCCTGCCCGGCACCACAGCGACGTCTACAACCGGTCGTACCGGCCGGCCTACCGGGTGATCCTGGCCCCCCCCGGCGGCTCGCCGGACTGATCCGGTCGAGCGGCCCGATCGTCACCGGCCGCCCAGTGTGTGGCGCTCGACCCAGTCGATGGTGCGGCGGCAGTAGTCCACCCTGTGGCTCGGCAGCCCCCCCACGTTGAACAGGTGGGCGCTGCCCGGGTACCGCACCATCTCCGCCGGAGCCTTGCCGGCGGCGATCAGCCCCACGAACAGCTCCTCGCCCTGACCGATGGGGCACCGATCGTCCGCCTCGCCGTGGACCACCAGGGTGGGGGTGACGATCCGCTCCACGAGGTTGATCGGGGAGAGCCGCCCGTACCGTTCCCGGTTCGAGGCGACGTCGCCGCCGAGCTCCCAGGCCCCGAAGCACCACCCGATGTCGGAGGTGCCGTGGAACGAATCCAGGTCGACCACGGGCCCGCCGACAACGGCAGCCCTGAACCGGTCGGTGTGCGCTATGGTCCAGGCGGTCATGAATCCGCCGTACGAGTAGCCGGTGATGGCCAGGCGCCGGCCGTCCGCCAGGCCCTCCGCGACCAGAGCGTCGACCGCGGCCAGCTGCTCGGGCAGGTCGTACTCGCCCCATCTTCCCCGGATCGCCCCGGCAAACGCGGAGCCGTAGGAGCCCGACCCGGTCGAATTGAGGGTCAGCACCGCCCACCCTCGACAGGCCAGGACGTAGCGGTAGAAGTGGCCGTGGACGAAGACGTTGCCGAAGAAGGCGTGGGGCCCGCCATGGATGTCCAGGAGCATCGGCAGACTCCCATCGCCGACGGCGGGCCGCCACACCCATCCGTCGAGCTCACCGCCGTGGGGGCCGGGGAAAGTCCGGCGCTCGACCCGCGGCAGGAGCCAGCCAGCAGTGACCGACTCGTTGACCCGGGTCAACCGCCTCTGCCCTGTGCCCGCCCAGTCGCAGACCCACAGGTCCGCGGGGTCGAACAGCTCGCTGGACACGAAGGCGATCCGATCGGCCGGCGGACTCGCGCTGTACGCCACCACGTGGCGGTCTCCTCCGACGATCCGCGTTGTCCTGGGGTCGGACAACCAGGTCCGCACCAGATGCACGTTGCCGGCGTCGGCGACGCTGAACGTGAGACTGGTACCGTCGCCCGACCAGATCGCCGGCGGGGTGGTGAGGTGGCGGGGATGCAGCATCACGCCGCGATCGAGATCCCTGGTCACCTGGACCGGCCGGCCCTGGCCAGCCGGCACCACCCAGACATGGACCACCGGGTCGCCAAGGGTCGAGTCTTGACGCGCCGTGCCATAGCACGCCACGGCTGACCCGTCGGGGGACCAGCATGGCGACGTGGCCCTGCCGATGTCCTCCGTGAGCCGCCACGCCCCGCTGCCGTCCGCGTCCATCACCCAGATGTCCGTGACGTAGTAGTCGCCGACACCGTCGCGGCACCGGGAGCAGGCGATCCGCCTGCCGTCGGGAGCCCAGCACGGCGCCCGATGGGCGCTCGTCCCGTGGGTGATCTGGACCGGCGTTCCGCCCTGCAGGTCCACGGTGAACAGCTGACTCACCGAGTCGAAGGTGTAGCCGAGCCCGTCGTCCTTGTAGTGGGCCCGGGTGACGACCCTGGGACGCCGCTCCCAGCGCCGCCGGGCCTCCGGGTCGGCCGGACGCCGGCACCGCGCTCCAGCGTGGTCAGCTGCCGCGCCTCCCCCCCCCGGACCGGCATGACGAAGAGCTGCGGCGACCGGCTGAACCTCTCCGAGAGGAACGCCAGCCATCGACCGTCCGGCGACCACCGCGGCGCCGCGTCCTTGCCGGCGCCGCGGGTGAACGACTCGAGCCCGCTGCCATCGGCCGCGATGACCCAGATGGTGGAGCGGTAGTCGTCGGCCTCCCTGTCGATTGCGACCACGGTGAAGGCGATGCGCGTGCCGCAGGGTGAGAGCTGCACGTCGACGATGTTCTTGAGGGCGTACAGGTCGTCGACCATGATCGCGCGGGGCGAAGGGTGGGTCATGGGGCTCCTTGGCGGGCAGCCTCCTGGAACGGACGGGACACGGTCGCAGCGGCTGCACGACCCGGCCGGCGCCGCCTCGGACCAGGGATGGCCACCCGCCGTGGGTCCGGGGCCGACCGGCGCGACCCGGGGCACCATAGCACACCTCGGCCTGGACAGCGAGTCCGCTCCGGGGCATGACCTGGCGCCTCGCCAGGTCCGAGTCGCAAGACCTGGCGCCTCGCCAGGTCCGAGTCGCGCCCCCGATCGCGACCTCAATCCGGAGCCCCGCCTCTTTCCTCTCTCTCCCGCGCGCGACCTCAATCCGG
>JACQZM010000520.1 GCA_016213885.1 Candidatus Rifleibacteriota bacterium
CGTCGAGGAGGACGAACGTGGATCAGTCGAGTGGCGGCGTGTCGAGCCGCCTTTCTTTCCTGGACCGGTTCCTGACTCTCTGGATCTTCCTGGCCATGGGGGCGGGGGTCGCCCTGGGGTATCTCTTTCCGGGCGTGGAGCCTTTTCTCAACAGGTTCAACGTGGGCACGACCTCGGTCCCGATCGCCATCGGTCTGATCCTGATGATGTACCCGCCGCTCGCCAAGGTGAAATACGAGGAGATGGGAGAGGTCTTCCACAACAAGAAGGTGCTGCTCCTCTCGCTGATCCAGAACTGGGTGGTGGGGCCGATCCTGATGTTCGGCCTGGCCGTGGCGTTTCTCCGGGACCGGCCGGAGTACATGGTGGGCCTGGTCATGATCGGGCTGGCTCGCTGCATCGCCATGGTGATCGTCTGGAACGAGCTGGCCGAGGGGGACACGGAGTATTGCGCGGGGCTCGTGGCGTTCAACTCGATCTTCCAGGTGCTGTTCTTCTCGGTCTACGCCTACGTGTTCGTCACACTGGCGCCGCAGTGGTTCGGTCTGAAGGGGGCGGCGGTCGACATAACGATCGGCCAGATCGCGCAGAGCGTGTTCATCTACCTGGGCATCCCGTTCATCGCGGGGATCGTGACGCGGTTCTCCCTCATCTCGCTTTGCGGCAAGGAGTGGTACCAGACCCGGTTCATCCCGAGGATCGGCCCGATCACCCTGATCGCCCTGCTGTTCACGATCATCGTGATGTTCTCGCTCAAGGGCAAGATGGTGGTGCAGTTGCCGATGGACGTGGTGGCGATCGCGATCCCGCTGTTGATCTACTTCGTCGTGATGTTCGTGGTGAGCTTCACCATGAGCCGGTGGGCCGGGGCGAACTACAAGCAGTCGGCGACGCTGTCGTACACGGCGGCGTCGAACAACTTCGAGCTGGCGATCGCGGTGGCCGTGGCGACGTTCGGGATCAACCACGGCGCGGCGTTCGCGGCGGTGATCGGCCCCCTGGTCGAGGTGCCGGCGCTGATCGGTCTGGTGAACGTGGCGTTCTGGTTCCGCAGGCGTCTGTTCGCGGACGAGGGCCCGCGCGGGATGTTGCTCGACATCGGGAAGCTGAGGGCGTGGAGACTCCCGTGGCAGTCGCCTCGCCAGCGAGAACTGCCTCATTCGACGATCATCGCGCCCGGCACCCCGGGGCTCGGGAGGCGGTGGCCCGTCACCGACGTTTCACCGGGGAATGCCCCGGGGAAACGCCCCTGAACGGGCGCGGTGGCTGACGGCGACAGGTGAAGGAGACTCGTGATGGGCGCCGAGACGAGACCCAGGACGGTGGTCGTGGTCGAGAATGCCGGGCCGGGCAGTCCGTTGCCGCAGACGGTCGGCGAGGCGCTCGATCGACTGGCTCCCGGGGCGGAACTGACGATCACCCCCGCACCCGTGCCGAGGCCTGGCGACCGCCCGGCCGGCGCTCCCTGCCGGGTGCTCGTGAACGGGGAGGATGTGGCGTCTGCCGATGCGCTCCGCTGGTCGCCGGGCCGGCCGGTCCGGGCCGAGTACCCGATCGGGCCACCGATCTGGATGCTCGAGGCGGCGCTGCTGCGGGCCCTCTCGCCGCACGGCTACCTGTTCCTCTGCGTGGCGAACTCCGCCCGCAGCCAGATGGCCGAGGGGATCGCACGCGCGCTGCTGCCGGTCGAGGTCAAGGTCTGGTCGGCCGGCTCCTGTCCCACGCGCGTCCGGCCGGAGGCGATCACCGTGCTGCGGGAGCTCGGCCTCGACATCTCCGGATACCGCTCGAAAGCGGTCTTCGAGATTCCCGCCTCCGAGGTGGACACGGTGATCACCCTGTGCGCCGAGGAGGAGTGTCCCGTGTTCTTCGGCAGCGCACGGCGGGTCCACTGGGGCCTCGCAGATCCGGCCGCCGTCCAGGGGGGCGAAGAGGAGCGCATGGACGCGTTCCGGCGGGTCCGCGACGAGCTCTGCCGCCGGCTCGCGGCGGTGATCCCCGGGGACGGCCGCGGTGGAGGTCGAGCGTGAGAGGGGTCGGCTCCGGATTCGTACCCGGCCTCTCGCGCGATGCGGACGAAGCCGTTGACGCCTGCCGGTACTTATGGTATTATTGGCATAGTATGGTAAAAGCAATAACAGCGCGGCCCGCGTCCGAACCGGCGCATTCGCCGAGCGACTACAAGTCCAGGGCCCAGATCGCGAAGGCGCTCGCTCACCCCGCGCGGCTGATGCTGGTCGAGGTGCTCAGTCAGGGCGACAGGTGCGTCTGCGATCTGACGGAGCTGGTGGGGGTCGACCAGTCGACCGTCTCCAAGCATCTTTCCATACTGAAGAGCGCTGGCATCGTCGACGACCTCCGCGAGGGGGCGAAGGTGTTCTATCACCTCAGGGCCCCCTGCGTGCTGAAGATCTTCGAGTGCATCGAGGGGGTGCTCGACCTCCGGCTCGAGAGCGAGAGCCGCTGGCGGCGAGGGCGGCGGGGCGTGAGATGAACCTCCGGTCGTTCCGGCGGTCCGTCATATGCCTTTATTGGCATAGATCCATAGTGGCGTGAATGAGGTGCCCGGTCCGATGATCTGGAGGTGGCCCGCGTGAACAGCTCCGCGGAGCGGAAGACGTTCGCGTGGCTCGCGGGGATCTTCCTGGTGGCCTACTTCCTCCCTCTCGAGGACACCCGCTTCGAGAAGGCGATCCTCGAGGCGTTCCGGTTGCTGCAGTGGTACGCCCGGGAGCACACCCTGGCGTGCGTGGTGCCGGCCATGTTCATCGCCGGAGCCATCTCCACCTTTCTGTCCCAGGCGTCGGTGCTCAACTACCTGGGGCCGGACGCCAACAGGATCGTGGCGTACACGGTCGGGGCGGTCTCCGGGTTCATCCTGGCGGTCTGCTCCTGCAGCGTCCTGCCCATGTTCGCCGGCATCTACACGCTGGGAGCCGGCCTGGGGCCGGCCTGCGCGTTCCTGTACTCGGGGCCGGCGATCAACGTGATGGCGGTCTTCCTGTCGGCCCGGGTGCTGGGCCTCGACATCGGCGTGGCCCGGGCCGTGGGGTCCATCACGTTCGCCTACGTGCTCGGTCTGGCCATGGCCGTGATGTTCCGCCGGGAGGAGACCCGGCGCAAGCTCGCCCTGGCGCAGTTGCCCCCGCCGCCGCCGTGCCCCCGGTCGCTGTTCCAGACCACGGCTTTCTTCGTGGCCATGCTCCTCTTCCTGATCTTCAGCGACTGGTTCAACACCAACGCCGTCACGATCCGGTTGACCGACGGGACGACGCTCAGGGCCAACGTGGCGGTGAAGACCCGGGACATGGTGGAGGTCAAGCTCTACGAGCCCTCGGGCAAGCTCGCTCCCTCCCCCCGCCGCATCAAGACGAGCCAGATCCGCGAGATCGAGCCGGTGCCGAGCTTCGCCATGACCGTCCACGGCGTGAAGTGGTACCTGGCCGGTCTGATGGGCTTGATCGTGGCGCTGATGTGCTGGCGATGGTTCAGCAGGGAGGAGCTGGCCGACTGGATGCGGGCCACCTGGGATTTCGGCAGGATGATCGTGCCGCTGCTGTTCGGGGGGGTGTTCCTGACCGGGTTCGTGGGGGCGCTGATCCCGCAGGAGTACGTGGCGACCCTCGTGGGCGGCAACGGCCTCTTCGCGAACGTCATCGCCTCGTTCATCGGGGCGATCTGGTACTTCGCGACTCTCACGGAGATCCCCATCGTCGAGGTGCTCATGCGGCTGGGCATGGGCAAGGGGCCTGCTCTTGCCCTGCTCCTCGCCGGTCCTGCTCTCTCGCTGCCCAGCATCCTGGTGATCCACAGGATCCTCGGATTCGAGAAGACGGTGGCGTTCTGCACTCTCACCGTGTTGCTCTCGGCACTGGTGGGACTGGCTTTCGGGGCGTTCGCGGGGTGATGGTCGTCGATTCGGGGCCCGGCGCAGACCCCCGGGGCGGTCCCGGCTGCAAGGAGGAACGATGAAGAAGCTCCAGGTGCTCGGACCCGGGTGCTCGAAGTGCGAGAAGCTGGCCCGTGCCACGGAAGAGGCGGCCAAGGCTCTCGGCATTCCCTACGAGCTCACCAAGGTGGCGGATCTGACGCAGATCATGTCGTTCGGGGTGATGATGACGCCGGCCCTGGTCGTGGACGGCAAGGTCAAGGTGGTCGGTCAGGTGCCGTCGGTCGACGAGCTCAAGAAGCTCCTCGTCTGAGCTCGCCATGGTGGAACAGCTGGTCGGCAACATCGAGACCTACGTTCACGCCAACCCGTGGCTCGCCCTGGTCGCCGTGTTCGTCGGCGGGGTGCTCACGGCCTCGAACCCCTGCGTCATAGCCATGATCCCCCTGATGATGAGCTTCGTGGCCGGTCGCAAGGAGGAGCACTTCGGGACGCTCCGGGCTTTCTTCTACTCGCTGGTCTTCATCGTCGGACTGTGCATCACGTTCGTCGCCCTGGGCATGGTTGCGGCCCTGACCGGGTCCCTCTACGGAGAGGTGTCCGGGGCCTGGCGCTGGATCGTCGCGGTGGTGTGCCTCGTCATGGGGCTGCACCTGCTCGGAGCCCTGGAATTCACCGTGCCGGTGCCGGTCAAGGTGCAGCCGAAGACCCAGGGGGTCCTGGGAGCGCTGATCATGGGGCTCCTGTTCGGGTTCGTGTCGGCGCCCTGCGCCGGACCGATCCTGATCGTGCTGCTCACCTACCTGGCCACGGCCAATGCGTCCGCAAGCTACGGAGCGGTGCTGCTCTTCGTCTACGCCCTGGGCCACTCGGTGATGATCCTGATCGCCGGGACGTCCATGGGCCTGGCGCGGGGAATCCTCGAGTCGCGGAAGATCACCAGGGCCACGGAGCTGCTCCGCAAGGGGGGCGGCGGCGTCATCATCCTGGTCGGTGCCTACTTCGTCTATCTTGCGTTGAAACCCTGAGGAGGCGGTCGTGAAGACGTCGTCGATCGTGCTCGGATCGTTTCTGTTCTGTCTCGTCCTGCTGCCCGCGCTGACCGGGGCCGGGGAGCAGCCCGGCGCGTCGCCCGCGGCCGACCCGACACCATCGGCGGCTCCGGCCTCGCCCGTGCCGTCTTCGTCGCCGGCCGCGGCACCGGCTCCGGCGATCGCGCCGACTCGAACGCCGGTCTCACCTCGCCTGCGGATCGTCTTCGTGGGCAAGGAGGTCGCCTGCGCCTGCACGCGGAAGGCGATCGACGAGAGCTGGAAGGTCATGGAGCCGCTGCTCGCCGCCAGAAAGGACGTGGCGATCGAGAAGCTCCAGATCGACACCCAGACCGACAAGGTCGACGTCTACAGGAAGATGAAGCCGATGATGGCGCTGCCGGCGATCTACGTGCTCGACGGCAAGGGGGAGCTCCGGGGGCTTCTGCAGGGCAAGGTGACGGCGGAGCAGTTCGGCAAGCTCCTGGAGTAGGACGACTCCCGACCGACGACTCGAGCCTGGGGGAGCCACCCTCCGTCAGGCTCGTCGAGGAGGACGAACGTGGATCAGTCGAGTGGCGGCGTGTCGAGCCGCCTTTCTTTCCTGGACCGGTTCCTGACTCTCTGGATCTTCCTGGCCATGGGGGCGGGGGTCGCCCTGGGGTATCTCTTTCCGGGCGTGGAGC
>JACQZM010000521.1 GCA_016213885.1 Candidatus Rifleibacteriota bacterium
AACGTGTCCAGAGAGGCCTTGCCCGACCGTTCGAACCGGCGGAGGGTGGGCAGCGAGACGCCGGACCGGGTCGCCAGGGCGCTCTGCTTCCAGCCCGCGAGGAGTCGAAGCCCGCGCGTGCGGGAGGCCAGGACAGTCCTCAGCTCCTCCGGGCCGTGAAGCTGCAGGGCCATGGCGTTGCGGAACCGGGAGGCCCAATCGATCAGGTATGATCACTGGAGCATCAATGTTGGCTCCAACTGCTCGAATGTCATCGCTTGATCTGGCACGTTGCCAGCTCCAGGTCAACAAGCCGCGAGGGCAGGCAGGCGCACCGTGTCGCCGCCGTGCGGGATCTCGGCCATGCCAGCACGGAGGCTTTTGAGCAGCCCATCTCCATCTCCAAGCCGGTGAACACGTTCCCTGCCCTGCCCTCGATGACTGCAAGGGAGCAGCACCGGAAACTCAGCTCCGCTGTCACATCCCGACGGCTCGCAGACCTGATCATGACTAGATTCAGGGGGCCCAACCGTGGTAGGATCCCGCCCCACGGACTTCGGGCCAGTCGGTCGAGCGGTCCGCCCGCGGCTGTCGATGGCTGGCAGTGCCGCTCATCCGCAGAGGGCAGTTCCAGAAGCGCGGTGGGCCCGGTTTCACCGGCGTGATCTTGGCAAAGAGGGAGCCATGCTGCGGCCAATCCTGTTCGCATCCGTGCTGGCGGCGCCCTGCCTTCTCGTGAGTGGGTTGCTCCTGCCACAGGATCCCATCGCAGTCGGCTTGCTCGTCGCGATCGGGATCGCGACGGGGGTCTACAGCGCGCCGATCGAGCAGTATGCTCGACACAGGCCTCTGCTAGCGGCAGTCGGCACGGCATCTGCGGCAGTTCTCATCACCGCCTGGCTGCTCTGGCCGAACCTCGGAGCATGGTGGGGCCTGGTCGATGACCACGAGATCCCGCAGCTCACGAGTCCCGGGGGGACCATCAGCGCCGCTCGGGTCCTGTCGATCTTGCGCTCTCATCCAGAGGTCGGGAAGCCGTCGTTCACGATCGGACGGTGCAGACCTGCCTACCATGTGCTTCGCATGACGGAGCTCTGGCTTTGGGGGCCCCGTCCCTGGCTCTGGTACGCGGCCAGGATGGCGATGTTCGCCCTTGCGATCGTGCTGTTCTGGCGCTGTCTGCAGGGGTGGTTGGGCACCGTCGCGGCCGGTGCGATGGTGAGCCTCTTGCTCAGCAATCGCTGCTGGCCCGACATCTGGTGCCGGTTGGGACCCGCCGAGCCGTACTCCGTGGCGGGCACGGCCGTGTTCGTTGCAGGCATGCTCCGGATCTGGCGCATCGGCTCTTCTTCCGCTCCCGGCTGCTCGGCTGGACCCTCGTGGGTATGGGGGCTGACCACTCTTGGAGGGCTCGTTGCCGTGGGGAGCAAGGAGAATTTCCTGATACTCTTGCCGGTTCTCTGGGCGATGGCGATCTGGCTCGCTGGTCGGCACTGCCTGGGCCTGGCCGGCTTGGCAGCTTCGGCGATCGTGACCGGGTATGGCCTGTGGATCGCGTACATCGTGGTGATGTCCGTGGGACGAAGCGGAGTCGACGTCTACTCGCAGTCGGTCGGGCTCGTGGGCAGATTGCGTCTGATCATCGACGGCCTCGAGGCCATGTTCTCGAGAAAGGAGTACCTCTGCCTTGCCGGTACCGTGGGCGGCATGATCTTCGGCCTCGGGAGAGCGTCGACAGGGGAGGAGAGGGCCCGGCTGGTTCGATCGGTGCTCAAGTGGACAGCGGTCGTGCTCGGTCTTGGTCTGGTCTTCCTGTCCCAGTTCTTCTTCTACAACGGCACGATACCCC
The DNA here is from genome assembly GCA_016213885.1 of Candidatus Rifleibacteriota bacterium. Lineage (GTDB taxonomy): Bacteria > Muiribacteriota > UBA6191 > JACPRK01 > JACQZM01 > JACQZM01. The sequence goes on from JACQZM010000521.1 coordinate 1,829, forward strand.
GCGGAACGCGGTACGACTTCCCGGCAGTGTTGCTGCCTTCTCTGGTCGGAGCCGCGGTGCTGGTACAGGTCAGGCTGTTCGTGACGTGCCTGTCCAAGAACCGGTGGGCATCGAGGCTTGTCTGGGCCGCAGGCGTCGCAACCATGCTTGTCCTGGCTCTTGGCCGAGGTGTGGACCACACCAGAGTCGCGGCCGCCAAGAACGCCGAGAGAACCACGGCGTTCGAGCTTCACCTCGGCCGCATCTCCCGCGTGGCGGCCGCCGACCCCACGCGACCCATCGTATTCGTGGCCCATCACCCGTACGATCACGAGCTCGTGGGTGCCCTCATGCTCTTCCTGCGACTGGAGACGGTGAAGAACCCGCTGTTTCTTCTGGTGAAGACCACCCGGGACATCGTCGAGAGCCGGCCCCTGTTTCGCTCGCTCGACCGGAGCCTCCGGCAGAAGTCCGAGCGGGGCGACGGCGAGTTCCGTCCGTGGCGGGAGCTGCCACCAGACGTCGTTCCCTTCACCATCGGATTCAGCGGGGAGCCTGTGGAACTCCCTGGAAAGAGCCTCGGTTGCGTCTGGTCTTCATGATCCTGCGCGCCGGTGCCCCTGGACAGGCTTGCCGCGCTGGCTCCGTGTCTCTTCGGCATCCGGTGAGCCGATGACATGACCTCCCTGGCGGAGTACCTGATCGGGTGGCTTGGCCTCGTGATGATGCTCGCGATGGCCCTCTGGTGCTCGTGCAGGCTGACGGGTGCACTGGGAACGGGGCTTGCGAGAGACGAGTGGCTGGTTGCCTGGGGCGTCGTGTTCTCGTCCCTCGTGACAGCGACAGTGCTCGTCGTCGGTCTTCTGGGTCACCTGGATCTGCCTGCGGTGCTGGTGGCCCTGACGGCGGTCTGCCTGATCGTGTCGAGGTTCACCGTCGCCCGGACCGTGCCGACGCCTGATCAGGGGCGTGGCAGACCGTGGCGTGGTTTCATCGGGGTCATGGCGCTTGTCGCCGCTGCCTGCCTGGGATGCTGGTCAGCACGTGGACTTGTGACGCCACCTTGCTCGTGGGACAGCGTCATCTATCACCTCCCGTTTGCGGTGCGGTGGGTCCAGACCGGGAGCCTGGCAGGACACGTGTCGGTCACGCACACCTCAGCGGTGGCCTACTACCCGTCGGGCCACGAGACCCTGGTCTCGTGTGCGCTTCTCCCCCTGCATAATGAACTCCTCGTGAGTCTCGTGAACTTGCCTTACGTGATTCTCGCCGGTCTCGCGATCATGGCCATCGCGAGACGACTGGGCGCCCATGAAGACCTGGCCCGGTGCGCTGGCCTGGCCTTCCTGTTCGTCCCCGAACTCTACCGATCCCAGCTCAACACGGCCTACAACGACATCTACCTGACGTTCGCCTTCCTGGCAGCGACGTTGTTTGCGGTGGGGGACCGATCGGAGTCGTCGGGATGGCGTCGGTGCGTGCTGTTCGGCCTCGCCATCGGACTCGCTCTCGGCACGAAGTACCTGGCAGTCCCCCACGTGGGCGTCGTGGTCATCCTCTTCCTCGCGCGTCACGCCGGGCCCGGGAGGTCCATCGGAAGGGCCGTGGCGGCTCTGAGCATCATCTCGATCTGCGCCCTCGCCACCGGGGGATTCTGGTACATTCGCAACGCGCTGGTGACGTCCAACCCCTTCTACCCTCTCGGTGCGTCCCGAGTGGCCGCCGACCACACCGGGGCGCAGGTTCCGCTCGGCGAGGACACGCTGCTTGCAGGCCTCGCCGATGCGCCGGTGATGGGGCAATACGCGGGCGTGGCCACCCGGTGCCTGGGGCCTCTGTATCTGGTCTGCCTCGTGGGCTGCGTGGTGGTGGCGATTCAGAGGTGCTCGCTCGCGTGGCGGATCCGGAGGGAGACGACGATGGAGCCACGCCCCGGAGATGCCGCTGGCGACGCTGTTCTGGTCGCCTTTCCGTTGGTGCTCTTCGTGGCCTACGCCGCTACCCCATGGACGGGGTTCTCGCCCATGGATCTGAACATCAGATACGCGTTTCCCCTGTATGGATGCCTGCTGGGCTTCTTTGCCGCCTTTCTTGCCGCGAGACCGTTCGTCATGGAAGCCGCAAGATCGGCCCTTCTGTTGACTGCCCTGGTGTCGATCTCCTATCAGAGGCAGCTGCGTCCCTTTCTCGTCCCCGATCCGTGGCTCGTCCTCCCCGTCTGCCTGGGAGCCGTCATCGTCACGCATCGCCTCCTGGTTTCCGATGCTGAAGAGGCTCAGTTCGGGTGGCGGTCGGTGGGGTGCCTGGTTCTGGGAGCTGTCGTGCTGTTGCGACTTGCCGAGGCGAGGCACTACTCGCCGGATTTCCGGTACGAGGCCTGTCTCAAGTCGTACCACTCCAGCTGGGTCCAAGGCGGTTGCCGATGGGTGGAGGACAACCTCACCGGCAAGAGGATCGGCCTTGCCGGTACAGGTACTGCACACTTCTTCGTCGGCAAGCGATTCGAGAACGTCGTGCTGCCTGTCCTGGGAGACGGAGAGATAGGCCTGCTGCCCCACGAGAGACGGGTACCAGGGACGACGGACAGGCCGGACCTCAGGATGCTGGCCGGGGTTCGTCAGCACAAGCTGGACTACCTGGTGACTCTCACCGGCGTGGTTCCTGCGCAGAGCCACTTCCCGGCTGCCGACACCTGGGCCAGCGGCCGTCCCGATGTGTTTCGCCTCGTGTACTCCGACAAGACGTGTCGCATCTACGAGGTGCTCCGGTGACGGCGGGCTCGTTTGTCGTGGCGTTCGCGCTCCTCGCGGTCTCTTCGGCTGCCGTTCTCGCCACGGGCCTCGTACTGCAGCGACGCATCTGCCTGGCCGCGGGCTGGGATGATGCTCTGGTCCTCATCACCGTGCTCTGCCTGGCCGAAGCGACGGTGCTCTGCATGGTCGTCTCGCTCTGGTCAGGCCTGACCAGCTGGGCTGTCAGCGCCGGCTCGCTCCTTGTCTTCGTGGTCGTGGTCGGTCTGACGCGGCGTCAGCCGGCGGAACAGGAGCGGCCAGAAAACGCCTTGCAGGTACCCGCGCCGTCGGATCGACCCGACGATGAGTCCGCCGGCAGCGAGCCGCTGCCCTGGAGCCGCCCGCTTGCGGTCGTGGCGGTGGTGCTCAGCGCCCTTTCTGCGCTGGTGGGCCTGCGCACTCCTCCTCTCGAACTGGACACGCTCGCGTATCACCTTCCCACGGTTGTCACCTGGATCGAGAATGCGAGCCTCTGGGCCACGGTCTATCCGGGGGTCGAAGACCTCATCAACTGGAGCTTCACCTCCTATTACCCGGGAAACGGGGAGATCCCGTGCCTCTGGCTGATGCTGCCGTTTCGATCCGACCTTCTGGTCAATCTCGTCAACCTGCCGTTCGTGGCGATGAGCTCCGTGGCGCTGAGGGCGTTGCTGTGTCGGCTATCGGTCCGGCCGTCGGTGGCAAACCTGCTGGCGTGGTCATTGTTCTTCTTGCCGTACAACTTCGACCGTCTGCTGAACACGGGCTACATAGAGCCCTGCTGGCTCTTCCTCTTGCTGGCCGCGATGCGCTACCTGGCGGGTCTGCTGGTCAGCGAGCCCGGTGCTTCGTCCCGCGTCGGCCTTGGCCTGAGTCTGGGGCTGCTGTTGGGCGCCAAGTCGAGTGCCATCTTCTTCGTCGCGGTGTTGCTTGCAGCTGGCATCGGTCGGCTGCGCCGGGAGCGAGGGGCGTTCATCGTCGCTGCCGGTCTGGGGCTTCTGGGCGTCCCCTGGTACCTGAAGACCTATCTCATGACCGGCAACCCCATCTTCCCGCTGCGAGTCACGGTGGGGTCGCACGTCGTTCTGCCGGGATACTGGGATGCAGCTCCCTCGACGGTTCTGGCTGCCTTCAAGTCGTCCAAGGTGTGGCTCACCCAGCTGGACAGCTACTGGCGGGCTCTTGGCCTCACGGGGGTGATCGTGCTGGTGGGCTTGCTGGCCGGTCCGCTTGCGCTGTCCCTTCCTCCGGTGCGCCGCAAACTGTCGCTGGACAGGGTTGGCGGGCTGTTTCTGCTGTTCCCGTGGGTCTTCGCGATCCTGTTCCTCGCCACACCGCTGGGCGCTCTGTACGGGTACTTCACCTTTCGCCATGCTCTGCCTGCCGTGGCCGCCTGTCTGGTATCGGTCGGACTGGTGCTGGACCGCTGGGCAGCAGCGCGCCCCACCGGTGAGGTGGTTGCGCAGGCTGGAATCGTGCATTGCATCGCCGCTCACTCCTCCGGAGGCCACCTGGCTCTCTTGGAGTTCGTGGGCCTGATAGCGCTCGCCTGGGTTGCCTTCAAGGTCTGGGAGAAGGCCGGGACCGCGCGACTCGTCGTGGGTGTCGTCCTGATTGCATGCCCCGTCGTCTGGAAGCTCGTGAAGTACCGGGAACGGACTCGTTACGATGTCTACCTGGCGGCTTACCACAAGGGGTATATCCACAAGGCCGCCAGGTGGCTGGAGACAGAGGCCGCGGATGGCGCCGTGGCCTGCGCGGGCTTCCCGGACTCCTACTTCCTCGCGGGGCAGTATCTGCATCGTAAGGTCCTGTACGTCAACATCAATGCTGGTCGTGACTGGCTCTACCATCAGTACCCGAACGGGGACTACCGTCGAGAACCGGACTATGCTTGCTGGTTGGGCAATCTGCGGGCGTCCGGCGTCCGGTACCTGGTGACTGCCTACTACGGCCTGTCGGGCTTCCCGATCGAGCACCACTGGGCCAGTACGCATCCGGCGGACTTCGAGCCGATCCTCGTGGAGGACCGGTGCCGTCTCTTCAGATTGCGGGTGGGACCGGGGGCCAGGTCTGACCCGCTCGGGAGCTCTGGCCCGTAGTCCTTCCCGACCGACGCCAGCGAGTTCGAGGGGGGCCGCCGTCTCACCGCCGCAGACACGAAAGACGATGGACGGCGAGCCCACCTCACTCGCCGGTCTTGCGACCGATCAACATCATCTCCATCTCCCGTCCGCAGAGCGACGACAGGCGGTTGAACAAGGCCACGACCCACTTTCCGACCCGCCCAAGGCTCACGGTAGCCGCGTCCAGGTTGGAGCCCCGAGCCTCCAGGATCTCGAACCCGTTGCATTCCAGCAGGCGCCGGAAGGTCGTCCTCGAGAAGTAATGCGAGTGGTGGATGGGGTGTGCCTTCAGGGACGGAGTGGCGATCAGGCCGCCCGTCAGACGGTACGCCGCGTGGGCGAGGGAGAACAGGAGGGCGTCTTCCATGAATGTGTCCATGGCGACCAGGCCGCCCGGGCGGAGGATTCGCCGGACCTCCCGGATGACCGTGCTGGGGCTTTCGCTGTGGTCGATCATGTCCCACATGGTGACGGCGTCGAAGTGCCGGTCGGGAAAGTGCTGGTCCAGCAGGTCGCCTACCAAGACCCGCAGCTGCTTCTCATCGATGGCGACGGCGGCCGCGTACTCCGAGAACTCGACCCCCGTGACCCGCCAGCCCTGCTGCTGTGCCAATTCAAGGAACAGCCCGGTCGCGCAGCCCAGATCGAGCAGTTCGCCCCGGTCCGGGCGATGGGGCGCCAGACAGTCCAGCTTCCGCTGGAAAGCCCTCCGTCTCAGCGGGATGTTGGTGAAGAAGAAGTCCTTCTGCAGGACGCAGAAGTACTCGCGGGAGTACAACCGGGCGCACTCCTCGGCGTCGAAGACCTCGGCACGGCACAGGGTGTTGCACTGTCGGCAACCGAGGACGCCGTGGGACTGGTAGGTATACTGCGGCTCGAGATCGTTGGCGCCGCAGATGTCGCAGTGGGTGCGTTTCTTCATGGTCGAACCGGCGATCCTCCTTGCGTGGTGGGGCCCGGCAGCGCCTCGTGCGGAGTCAAGCCGCCGACCCGAGCGGCAAGTCGCTCAACCACTCCTCGATGTTGTGGACGCAGCCGAAGCCGATCAGACTCTCGAGGGCGCTCGAGTCGAACATGGTGTCGCCCGACTCGATCCGGGCGTCGGCGTCGGGCCAGGGGACCGACGTCACCCCGACCCGGAAGCGGGAGGCGACCCGGAGGGCCGCTTCGAGCAGGGACAGGTGGTCTCCCCCGCCCACGTTGAACACCCGGCCGTCGGCCTCCGGGTGGGCCGAGGCGGCCAGAACCTGCCGGCACACGTCCTCGATGTGGCTGAACGTCCGCCGCTGCCTCCCGTCGCCGTAGAGGGGCACGTCCTTCCCGGCCGCCGCTTGCCGGAGGAAGAACCCCATGGTCCCGAACGAGTACTCCAGGTCGATCAGGTTGCCGTAGGGAACGCAGATCCGGCAGACGGTGTAGCTCAGCCCGTACAGGTGGCGGTAGATCTGCAAGTAGGTCTCGGCAACCAGCTTCGTGGCGGCGTAGACCGAACGACACTCCTTGGGCGACTCTTCGGTCAACCGGACGCCCGTCTGCCCGCGGTAGACCAGCCGTGACGAGGGGAAGACGACCCGGGCCCGGGACCCGGCCCGGCGGAGCCGGTTCAGCAGACCGAGCAGGCCCGACTCGTTGACCGCGACGAACTCCTGGGGGCGCTCGCAGCTGGCCAGCGGTCCGGACAGCCCCGCGAAGAAGAAAATGGCGTCGACGGCGGTGTCGAGCTGGTCCCAGCTCCCCGCGTCGGTCACGTCCAGCGGCAGGTAGTTGGGCCAAGCGTCGCGGGAGCGAGGGTGGTTGTCGGTCGCCAGCACATCGTCGCCGCGCCGGCTCGCGGCGAGCACCAAGTGCCGCCCCAAGTAGCCATTGGCGCCGAAGACGACGACTCTCATGGGACACTCCTCCCGGATGAAGGGGACGGCCCGGCCAGCTGGCGCGTCTGGTGGACCAACCGGGCGCGGGTCTCGATCTCGATCAGCTCGCCGGCCCCATCCCCGGCCTCCACCATGCGGTGGAACTCGCGCCACAGATTGGCGAAATGATCGTCCGGCGGCAGGACGATCTCGGTCCGCTCGCCCTGGCACTCGTGGACCAGCCGCGGGGCAAGACCCGGCGGGGCGGTGAACGCCCGCTCGAGGACGAGGCGCCCGCTGCTGCCCCACAGGTCGATGGAGCACTGGTAGAAGTTCTCGAACCCCCAGACCAGACTGGCCGCCACCCCACCTTCCCCGGCCACCAGGGCCGCCCCGTGGAGGTCGACGCCCAGCCTTTCGTCGAAGCTCATCACGGCCCCCCGCACCTGAGCGCCGGGGCCGAGAAGGAGCTGCGCCGCGCAGAGCGGGTACACGCCGGCGTCGAGCAGGGCGCCGCCCCCGAGAGACCGCACGTAGCGGAAATTCCCTTCTTGCAGGGGTGGAAAGCCGAAGGAGCTGCGCAGATGTCGCATCGTCCCGATCCTGCCATCGGCCATGGCGCTTCTCATGAAGGCAAGCTGGCGGTGGAAGCGGAACTGGAGATGCTCCATCAGTACGAGCCGCCGACCAGCAGCCAGGGCGGTCAACGCCAGCGTTTCCGGCAGATTCACCGCGAGCGGCTTCTCCGCCACGACGTGCTTGCCGTACTCCAGGGCCTTCGTGATCCACTCGCTGTGCAACGCCGGGGGCAGGGGGACGTACACCGCATCGACGTCGTCCCGCTCGAGCGCCGCGGTGTAGCCCTCGACCCCTGTTCCACCGAACTCGTCGGCCCAGGCCCGGGATTTGGCGCCGTCGCGACTGGCCAGACATCGGACCTCGAACCCGGGCAGGCTCCTCCACGTCGGCAAGACGAACCGCCGGGCGATCGCCGCGCAACCCAGCAGTCCCATGCGCAGAACTCGCATCTGGCTCCTCACCGAAACCGGATGGAGGCGATGAGGCTCCGCGCCTCGACGTTGAAGTAGTTGTTGAAGTGGATGAAGAGCTTGATCTGGTTCAGGGTCATCCAGAGGTAGGTTTCGGGGACGCGCTCGTCGAAATCGCCCTCCACCTCGATCAGCATGTTGCGGTTCTGCTCGCGGTAGAAGCGGCCGCCCTCCTCCGACTGGAGGGCGTCGTAGAGGATCTGCTCCGGTTTGACCTGCAGCACGTAGTCGAGATAGGCGGGCTTCTGCTCCTCCTTGCTGTGGCGGTAGTTGTCGTTCACGCACTGGACCGTGGGTGCCAGTTCGATGATGTCGAGGTTGCCGGCTTCGAGCTTCGCCTGGACGAGGAAGTGGTAGACGCCGCCGATGAGCTTGATCAGGAAGGCGATGATGCCCACCTGGGCCGACCGGAGCATGGGCTGACACCACGAACGGACCTCCCGGTTGCCGATGCTCGCCTCCACGGCGATGACCGAGAAGTACTTCCGGGCCTCATGGAAAATCGCACATTCGTCTCGCTGCCAGGCCCTGACTCTGGCCAAGGGCATCCGGTCGACCGAAAGATCGTACCTGGTCTTCAAGCCGGTGATCCAGGAGATGATCTCGGCGATGGTGTGCCGGTGGCGTTCGCCCTCCAAGGCGGACAGGAGCATCTGTCCCGACCCGTTCTCCAGTCGCTCGGCCCGCGGCACCAGCTCCCGGCATAGCCCGATGGCCTCCCGGGAGTACGAGCCGAACGAGATGCAGGAGACGATCGTCCGCGTGTCCATGTTGACGAGGTTGTCCCGCCGCAACAGCTCGAGGATCTGACCCAGGGTGAGCCAGCGAAAGTCCTCCGCCACCTCGAGCTCGTCCCGGGCTTCTATGATGATGTTCCGGTTCCTCTTGCGCAGGAACCTGGAACCCTGTTCCGACTGCAGGACGTCCAGGTGCACCCGGCGATCGCAAGGGTCGAGGAAATACTCGGCGTAGCGGGGCCTCTTGCCACCGTGGACCCGGGTGTAGTTGCTGCGGGTCGCCTGGAAGGTCGGCGCCAGTTGCACGCCGTCGATGTTGCCCGGTTCGATCTTCGCCTGGAGCAGAAAGTGGAGCACTCCGTCGAACTGTCGGCCGATGATCCCCAGAACCCCGACCTCTGGCTGGACGATGATGGGTTGATCCCACTCCGGCACGAAGCCCCAGTTCGTCCGGACGTGAATCCCTTCGATGGTGTAGAAGCGGCCGCTCTCGTGGACGAGGTTCCCCGTGTCCGACTCGAAGCGCCAGCTCCTGAGGCTCGACCAGGGCACTGTTTGGATCTCCGCCGGTACGGCGCCGCGCCGGCTCTCCACCCAGGCCAGGGCTGCCGCGCAATCCCCGAACGGACTGCGGACCGTGAGCGCAGACCGGAGCATCAGGATCTCGGAATCGTCGACCATGGCCATTCACTCCGTCGGGGTGCGGCTTTCCCTGATTTCGCGGACGAGGTACGCGGGCCGCCCGAGGTGGCTCTGGTAGATCCGGGCGAGGTACAGGCCCACCATCCCCACGGCGAACAGCTGGGCCCCGGAGAAGATGGAGATGATGGAGGTCAGGAACGTGAAGCCGGGCACCACCCGCCCGAGCACGGTGAACACGACCAGGGCGTAGAGCAGAACCAGCGCCCCGAAGGTGGTGAAGAGGAAGCCGACCCAGCTGGCAACGTAGAGTGGCAGCACGCTGTACGACGTGATCATCGTGAAAGCATGGCTGAACAGCTTGCCCACGGAGTAGCTCGAGGGACCGATCGTCCGCTTGTCGTGACGCACCCGGACTCCCGTCACCCGACGGGCGCCCCAGGTCAGCAGCAGGTCGAGAAAGACGTGAGGGTTGTCGAAGTCGGCGAAAGCGGTCCGCAGATCGGTCCGGAACGCGCGGAACGAGCTCACCGTCACCTGGTGCAGCGCGGAGGCGCGCAGGACGGTGTACTTGAGCAGTCTCGACAGGCTGTTGCGCAGCCATGAACGGCTCTCCTCGATGGGATTGCCGTAGACCAGGTCGTATCCCTCGTCCAGCTTGTCGAGCAGCTTGGGGATCTCCTCCGGTGGATGCTGCAGGTCGTCGTCCATGGTCACGACGATGTCGCAGGTCGCGGCCCGGACCCCGCACAGCAGCGCATTGTGCTGGCCGGCGTTGTTGGTCAGGTCGATGCCCCGCACCCAGGGGTGCTGCTGGGACGCCTCGGCGATCCTCGCCCAGGACTCGTCGGGGCTGGCGTCGTTGACGAGAATGACCTCGCCGGAGAATCGTCCAGCCCGCATCGCCTCCTCTATCCGCCGGACCAGCTCGGCCACGATGGCCTCGCTGCGGTAGACCGGGATCACGACGCTGACCCTTCTCTCGCCTGGACGGTTCAATTGGCCACTCCTGTCGAAATCACCAGACGGCCGTCATCGGGCTCGCCACACCAGACTGTGGTGGGGCAGGGGATCGACGAGGAGCTCCGGCCGATCGGTGACCGTC
>JACQZM010000574.1:0-7139 GCA_016213885.1 Candidatus Rifleibacteriota bacterium
CCGCCGACCCCGGTCTCCCCGCTCTCCCCGCCTACTCCGGCCTCGCCGACGACGCCGACGTCCCAGGTCGGCCAGGAACCCCTTTCCACCCCGGTGGACACCTCCTTCATGCCGCCGGCCGGGGCGATCGCCCCGTTTCCCCACCCGGACGGCGAGATCGTCGCGGCCTCCGCGATTCCGGGCGTCGATCCGGACGCCGGGATCGACGGGATCCAGTTCGGGGTGGTGGGCGACAGCGGCAACGTGGCCCATGCGGCGGTGCTGCTCCACGGCGACGGCCCCAGCTACTACCTCCGGTCGGTCCTCGGCACGCCGTCCAGGCCGACCGAGGACAGGCGCCGCATCGAGAGCTCACTCGGACCGGGCGTGGGGATGGTGTTCGCGTTCCCCCGGAGCTCCGACCGGATCTGGCCCGGGTTCGGCTACGACGGGAAGAACGGGGCCTCGCTCCTGGCGATCTTCCAGTACATGATGGAGAAGACCGGAAACCGGAACCTCAACTGTCACCTGGGAGGGCTGTCGGGAGCCAGTCTTCCGCTCAACTCGTTCCTCGCGCTCATCAACGGGAAGCGGGGCCCAGATGCCGCGGTGGCGGCGTTCGTTGGGAACAACCTGAGAACGATCACTGACCACGATGCCCTCTGCCGTCCCATCGCCATGCAGAAGCAGGGGTACATCGAGGCGGCGACCCGGTTCACCCACGTGCGGTTCAACTTCATCCACGGCCACGGCGGCTACATGACCTACGTCCGCGGGCACCACGAGGAGGTCGGCCGGAAGGTGTCGGGGGACGCCAGCTTCGAGCTGCCATACCACTGCCCGGACACGATCTCTCTCCTGGGGGGCCGGCTCCGGTTCTGGTCCGGGCCCTCGCACTTCGAGTGCTTCAAGGGGCAGATCCACCGGTCGATCTTCGGGTCATGACCGAGTCGCAAGACCCGGCGCCTCGCCTGGTCCGAGTCGCGCCCCCGAGCGCGACCTCAATCCGGATCCTCTCCTCTTCCCTTCCCCCGAGCGCGCCCTCAGATGAATCCCCTCCACGTCCTTGGTGACTCTGCAGCCAGGCCGAGGCCTGATCACAGGCCCGACTCCGCGAAACAGGTGGGGGATCCCGAGGTGCCGGCCGTCACCGGCCGCCCACCATCCGCTCGATCGTTCCCATGAACTGGTCGTAGCCGACCCGGGTGGTGCCCACGGCCGCTCCCTTGGGCGACGTCGACGCCGACAGCACCGAGTACAGGACAGCCTGGCTCTTGATGCCTTTCAGCAGGCGTTGAGGGGTGAACGGCCCGATCACCGTCTTCTGTCCTCCCCGGTCGGTCACCACCGGCAGCGCCCCCTGGAACAGGCCGACCGGGTTTGAGAACCCGATGGTGCTCTCACCGGTGAGGAACAGCACGACCTCACGGCCGATGTCGAACGACAGGGTGCCCGGGATCACAGAGGTCTGACCCGGGATCGTGCTGCCCATCTGCTTGATCGTGACCGTGGCCCCGAGCTGGCCCTTGATCGGCCTGATCACGTCGAAGGTCGTGAAACGCACCGGGACCTGGAGGTACGGGTCTCGAGTCACCCGGACCGCGATCGCCTTGCCCACGAAGATCCGGTTCGCGTGCGCCACCATCTCCTCGAGATTCATGGGCAACACGGTGGCGGCCCAGGTGGGGACGACGGCGGCGACCAGCAGCAGGGCGGCGATGGCACGCGTGAACATGGGGTCGAGCCTCCTCGAGAAAGACGGAATCCTTCCTATATCATATTGTCTCAGGTCCGCGTGTTCCGCAACTTCCCGGACGCCCCGACCTCCCTTTGCACGGAATCCCGCCCGTGGTAGGATCAGGAGGCCCGGACCCATCTCGATCGATCGAGCGACCTCGGAGTGCGTCGCCCGGCGGCCCAGGCGCCCCGGTCCGGACCATCCAGGAGACAGGTACCCCACCGTGGCCAGCGTCCAGTTCATCGTGAACCCCAACTCCGGGGGAGGCAGCGCTCGCCAGCTGCTGGAGCGGATCCGTTCCGCGCTGGCCGAGCGCTTCTCCACCCTGGAGGTGCTCGTCACCGGCGGACCCAGAGATGCGGTCCAGATGGCGCGCAAGGCTGCCGAGGCCGGGGTCGGGCTGGTGGTCGCCGTGGGCGGCGACGGCACGCTCCACGAGGTGTTGAACGGCGTGATGAGCGCGACCTGCGCGCCACCGGAGCTCGCGCTCATTCCGAGTGGCCGGGGGTCGGACTTCGCCCGGGGCCTCGCCATCCCGGCCGACCCGGAGGCGCTCATCCAGGTGCTCGCCGGCCCGGCGGTCGCGGTGGACGTGGTCCGTCTGACCCTGGGCGGGCGGACCCGGCACTACCTCAACGTGGCCGACGCCGGCCTCGGAGGCTACACCGTGGCCGCGGCCAACCGCTGGCGGTTGCCCGTCGGGGGGCTGATCACCTACTTCCTCGCCACGGCCTGGGCGCTGATCGTCTACACCGGCTCCCGGATGGTCCTCAAGTGGGAGGGCCCTGGGCCCGAGGATCAGGGTCGGCTCGAGGGGCGGTTCCTGGAGGTCGCCGTGGCCAACGGGTGCTACTTCGGTGGCGGCAGGCACATCGCTCCCGGGGCCACCCCCATGGACGGCTTGCTCGACGTGGTGGCGCTGGACGGGATAGGCCGGCTCCGGGCGTTCGGATACGCCCGGCCGCTGTACGGTGGCCGCATCACCGAGAGCCCCAACGCCCACTGGATCCGCTGTCGGAAGATCACGATCGAGAGCCCCGAGGAGGTACCCATGGGGGTCGACGGCGAGCCGGGGTGCCAGCTTCCCGCCACCTTCGAGGTCGTTCCGGGCGCGGTCGGGTTCAAGGCGGGCGTGGTCAGTCGTCAGTGATCGACTCCGGCGCGCGGACCCAAGGCTGGCCCGGCTCGGCGACCCGGTGGACCGGTCTCACAGCGGAACCCGGTACCTGGTCTCGCCGCAGGCGTACATCGAGCACCGGCCGTTGTACTCCCAGCAGTCCCGGTGGTGCGGCGTCTCGCAGCGCCGGCACTCGATCTTGTCCAGGCCGATCCGCTCCCCGCACACCTGGCAGCGGGCCTGCTCCTCCGGCAACGACACCGTGAGGATCTTGACCAGCTCCTGGTCCGCCTCTTCCACGAGAAGCCGCTTGATGAGCCCCTCCACGAGGGCCCGGGTGAGCTCGCTCATCTCCTTGAGCAGGGAGGCGGTCAGCTCCTCGGCCCGCACCAGCTTCTTGACCAGGGCTCGTTCGTACTCCAGGCCCAGGTACAGGTTGTACTGCGGGGGCAGGTAGTACAGCCGGGTGAGCGTCTCCCTGGTCTCCTTGCCCATGAGCTTGCGCACCGGGTACTCGTCCCGGACCAGCAGGGTGAAGTGGTGGTCGACGAACGAGTCGCCGAGCCCGATCTTGTGGAGATCCCTGGAGGTCAGGACCGAGTCCGCCAGGGCGTGGGAGAACATCTCGAGAGGCGGGTAGGGAAGCACGCTCGACCCGGTCGCCGGGTTGGAGAGCACCAGGTTGATCTGAAACGTCGAGAAGTCGGACTTCTTCGGCCACACCGCCAGCACGGCGTCGAGTCCCCCGGAGCGGAAAGCCACCTTGGGGAAGTTGTCGGTGTACTCGTCCCTCCGGAATACCCCCTGGAACTCCGCCCTGACCTGGGCGAGCTCGCGGTTCGTGCGGCCGCTCACGAGCACCTTGCGGCACTGGGCGTAGTACCCGGCCAGCCTGGGCAGAAGGTCTTCCAAGAACCCCCCTACCGGTGCGTGGGTGTCAGGTTTCCTCGCCAAGTCGCGGGCCTCCAGCCGGCACAACGATAGCAGAAAGGGCTACCGGGCAGTGAATACGTAATGGGCGCGCGTTTGGTTCCCGGGAGCCATTCCGACCGATGGCGACCGGCTCGGCCGCTGAGCTGGTCGCGGAGTCGGGCCTGTGATCAGGGCTCGGTCTGGTTGCAGAGTCATCGAGGAAGAGGAGGGGGGTCATTTGAAGTCGCGCTCGGGGGGGGAAGAAAGAGGAGGGGATCCGGATCGAGGTCGCGCTCGGGAGAGAGAAAGAGGAGGGGATCCGGATTGAGGTCGCGCTCTGGGGCGCGACTCGGACCCGGCGAGGCGCCGGGTCTTGCGCCACCCTGCTTGCACAGGTCGTTTTGGCTGTGCTAGCCTCCAGGCCTCCCCCCGGGCGTCCACCGGCCCGGTGGGCCTGGCAGTCGCGATGAAACCTCCCGGCACCACAAGAACGAGCCGAACGCTGCCCGACGTCGCGGGCTACTTCGGGGCGTACGGCGGCCGGTTCGTGCCGGAGACGCTGATCGCCCCGCTCGAGGCGTTCGAGCGAGCGTACCGGAGAATCGCCCGGTCCGGGCCGTTTCGCGCCCGTCTGACCAGCCTGCTCGAGGACTACTGCGGCCGCCCCACGCCGCTCTTCTTCGCCTCCCGGCTCTCCCGACACCTGGGCGGCTGCCGGGTGTTCCTGAAGAGGGAAGACCTGCTCCACACCGGCGCCCACAAGATCAACAACGCCCTGGGACAGGCGCTGGTGGCACAGCGGATGGGCAAGACGCGGATCGTCGCCGAGACCGGCGCGGGCCAGCACGGTCTGGCCACGGCCACGGCCTCGGCGATGCTGGGCCTGGAGTGCCGGATCTTCATGGGCACGGAGGACATGCGCCGCCAGGCGCTGAACGTGTCCAAGATGCGGCTGCTCGGCGCCGAGGTCGTCGGCGTCGATACCGGCTCCAGAACGCTGAAGGACGCCATCAACGAGGCGATCCGGGACTGGCTCGCCAACGTGGACTCGACTCACTACCTCCTCGGTTCGGTGCTGGGACCGCACCCCTACCCGATGGTGGTGCGGGATTTCCAGTCCGTGATCGGCCGCGAGGCCAGGGTTCAGATCCGGAGGGCCCAGGGCCGACTGCCGGACCGGATCGTGGCGTGCGTGGGCGGCGGCTCCAACGCCATGGGGATCTTCTTCGCCTTTCTCGGCGACCGGGCCGTGCGCCTGGAGGGGGTGGAAGCGGCCGGCCAGGGGCTCGCGTCGGGGCATCACGCGGCCCGGTTCGTCTCCGGGGAAGAGGGGGTGCTCCACGGCACCCGGTCGCTGGTGCTGCAGACGCCGGACGGCCAGATCGGCCAGACGCACTCGATCGCCCCGGGGCTCGACTACGCCGCCGTGGGTCCCGAGCACGTCTTCTACCAGCACCAGGGCCGGATCGCCTTCGCCTCCGTCGACGACGGCGAGGCGCTGGCGGCGTTCCGGCTGCTCACGCGGCTCGAAGGGATCATCCCCGCCCTCGAGTCGGCCCACGCCGTGGCTCACCTGCTCAACGACCGGGGCCGGCCGGCCCGGGGCGAGGTCGTGATCGTGAACCTGTCCGGACGCGGCGACAAGGACGTCCCCACCCTGGCCGAGGCCGGCAACCTCCATCCATCATGAACCGTATCGACGCCACCTTTCGAACGCTGGGCCAGACAGGGGCCAGGGCGTTCATCCCGTTCCTCCCGCTGGGGTTCCCCACCCTCGAGACGTCGGGGATGCTGCTGGACGCTCTGGAGCGGGCCGGATCCGATCTGGTGGAGCTCGGAGTCCCTTTCTCCGACTCCCTGGCCGACGGGCCAGTGATCCAGAGCGCCTACCACACGGCCCTGGCCGCCGGGGTCACGGTGTCGCGGCTGTTCGACTTCCTGGAGGCCAGGCAGCGCCGGAGCGATGCGCCACTGGTGCTGATGTGCTGCTACAACCTGATCCACCGCATGGGGATCGACCGGTTCCTGGCCCTGTGCGCCAGGGCGGGGCTCGACGGCGTTCTCGTCCCGGACCTGCCGATCGAGGAGTCCGGCCCGCTTCGGAGCGCCGCCAGGGGTGCAGCGCTCGCGCTGGTGAACCTGGTGGCGCCCAACACGCCCGTGGGTCGGGCGCGGCGCATCGCACGGGCGTCGGCGGGGTTCGTCTACTACGTCTCCCGCCGGGGGACCACCGGCGTGCGGGAGAGCCTGGACCCGGGGCTGGAGGCGGCGGTCCGCGATCTCAAGACCCACAGCCGGTTGCCCGTGGTGGTAGGGTTCGGCATCTCCACTCCGGACCAGGCGGCCGCCGTGGCCGCCGTGGCCGACGGCGTGGTCGTCGGGTCGGCCATCGTTCGCTCGATCCAGGCGCATCTCGACGCCGATCCGGTGGCCTCCACGGAGGCTCTGGCGCGGCGGTTCAAGGAGGCTGTGCGGCCCGACCCGGCCCGACCCTTCACCCACTCGAGCCGGGGAAGGGGAGACAGGTAGGCCATGGCCGGTGGCAAGGCTCTGTTGATCGACGGCAACAGCCTCCTGTACAGAGCCCATTTCGCGTTCATCCGGGCGCCGCTGACCACCTCCCGGGGGTTCGAGACCAGCGGCATCTTCGGCTTCTCCAGGATGCTGTTCGAGCTGATCGATCGCTACGAGCCGGATCGGCTGGTCGTGGCATTCGACAAGGGGAAGCACACGTTCCGGCACGACCTGTTCGCCGACTACAAGGGGACGCGCCGGGAGACGCCGGAGCCACTGGTGGCGCAGTTTCCCTACGCTCGCCGCCTGCTGGCCGCCCTGGGCATCAAGATGCTGGAGGTGGACGACTACGAGGCGGACGACATCCTGGGCACCCTGGCGAGCCGGTTCGCGGACCGGGGCCTGGAGGTCGTCGTCGTCTCCGGAGACCGCGACGTGCTCCAGCTGGTGGGCGAGCGGGTGAGCGCCGTGCTCACCAAGAAGGGTATCTCCGAGCTGGCGGTGTACCGGCCGGAGACCGTCCGGGAGGAGCTGGGCGTGGACCCGGCGCAGCTCGTGGACGTCAAGGCGCTGATGGGCGACCCCTCCGACAACATCCCCGGCGTGGCCGGAGTGGGCGAGAAGACGGCGGCCAAGCTGATCGCCGAGCACGGGTCGCTTGCGAAGCTGTACGAGAGGCTCGATTCCGTGAAGGGGGCGCGGCGGGCCAAGCTCGAGGCGGGCCGTGACAAGGCTTTCCTGTCGAAGACCCTGTCGACGATCCGCACCGACGCCCCGGTCGAGGCCGATCCGGACCGGTGCACCCGGGCCGCCCCGGACCCGAAGGAGCTGCTGGCGTTCTTCTCGGAGCTGGAGCTCAGGCAGTTCCTGGCACGACCC
>JACQZM010000574.1:7147-14062 GCA_016213885.1 Candidatus Rifleibacteriota bacterium
TCCGACCTGCGGCGGATGAGGGAGGCGCTCTCCGGCCCGGAGCGACTGGCAGTGGCGGTGCTCTCGGAGCCCGCGAGCTCCGGCGGAGCCACCCTGCTGGGCGTGGCGCTGACCCGGGCCGAGCCGAGGGGACCGGTGTTCTACCTGCCGGTGGGACACCGCTACCTGTGCTGTCCCGACCAGCTTCCCCTGTCGACCGTGGTCCCGGGTCTTGGCGACCTGCTGGCGGCAAGGCCGCTGATCGGCCATGACCTCAAGTCCACGGTCAAGGCGCTGCACCCCTTGGTGCTGGCGCTCTGCCACGACACGATGCTGGCCAGCTACCTCCTGAACCCGGGTCGGAGGAACCACTCCCTGGCAGAGCTTGCAGCCGAGCACCTGGGGCTGCAGATCCCCGTGGCCGACGGACCCGGATCGGACCCGGAGCAGCGGCCCGTGGCCGACGCCGCGGCCCGGCTGGCCCGGGAGCTCGACGTGGTCCTCTCCCTGGAGCGGCTGTTCGACGATCGGCTCGCCCAGGCGGGGCTCACGAAGCTGTTCGCCCAGGTGGAGATGCCGCTCATTCCGGTGCTCGACGGGATGGAGCGGGCCGGGATCCTCGTCGACCCGGAGGTTCTGGCCGCCCTGGGCCAGGAGCTGGCGACTGAGCTGGCCGCCCTCGAGGGGAAGATCCACCTGCTCTGCGGCGAGACGTTCAACGTGAACTCGCCGGCCCAGCTGTCTCGCATCCTGTTCGAGAAGCTGAAATGCCCGGTGATCCGTCGCACCAAGACCGGGTACTCCACCGATTCCGACGTGCTGCTCTCCCTGGAGCACGACCACAAGGTGGAGGTGGCGCGACACGTCAACGAGTACCGCCACCTGGCCAAGCTCAAGGGGACCTACGTGGACGCGCTGCCGCGCCTGATCAGCCCGACCACCGGCAGACTCCACACCACGTTCAACCAGGTCGTGACCGCCACCGGCCGGCTGTCCTCCGTGGATCCGAACCTCCAGAACATCCCGGTGCGAACGCCGGTGGGAATGCGGATCCGGCGGGCGTTTCACGCCCCTCCGGGTCACCTGCTCCTCTCGGCAGACTACTCCCAGATCGAACTGAGGATCCTGGCCCACCTGGCCGACAGCGGGTTCCTGAAAGCCGCGTTCGCCAGGGACGACGACATCCACCGCCGCACGGCGGCCCGGATGTTCGGCATGGCTGAAGACCAGGTCACGCCCGACGTCCGGAGTCGCGCCAAGGCGATCAACTTCGGGATCCTCTACGGGATGAGCGCCTACGGGCTCTCCCGGGAAGTGGGGATCTCCCAGGACGAGGCCCGGGTCTTCATGGATCAGTACTTCGCCCAGTTTCCGGAGGTCCGGACCTACATCGACCAGCAGCTGAAGCGCGCCCGGGAGAACGGGTTCGTCACGACCCTGACCGGGCGCCGTCGGTACCTCCCCCAGATCCAGTCGACCAACGGCAACGAGCGCAGCTTCGCCGAGCGGACCGCAGTGAACACGCCGGTCCAGGGTTCGGCGGCCGATCTGATCAAGATCGCCATGCTGGCGGTGCACCGGCGCCTGGCCGACGGCCGGTTCCGGGCCCGGATGCTCCTCCAGATCCACGACGAGCTGGTGTTCGAGGTGCCCGAGGAAGAGGCGGGGCCGCTCTCCGACCTCGTCAAGATCGAGATGGAGCGGGCCATGACGCTGGCCGTGAACATCAGGGTCGATCTCAAGGCGGGCCGCTCGTGGGCCGACCTCAAGTAGGACAGCGGTGACTGTGGATCTGCTGATCGAGCGACAGGAAGAGCTGGGTGGCCTGGCCGGCGACCTGGCCGGGGAGCTGGGGCCGGGGCGGGTCGTCGCCCTGACCGGGCCGCTGGGCGCCGGCAAGACCACCCTCGTGAGGGAGCTGGTGGCGAGGATGGGGCTCGACCCCGGCCAGGTCAGGAGCCCGACGTTCACCCTGGTCAACGTGTACCGGGCCGGTTCCCTGACCGCCTATCACGTGGATCTCTACCGGGCCAACGGTCAAAGCGACCTGGATTCCATCGACTTCGAGGAGCTCCTGGCGGACCGGTCGGCGGTCGTGTTCATCGAGTGGCCCAGGCTGGCCAAGCCTCATCTGCCCGGCACGACCATCGAGATCGACCTGGCCTTCGCCCCGGAGGTCGGGCCTCACGCCAGGCGGATCCGCGTCAGGGGAGGGGAGCCGGCTTGATGGGGCCACTGGTGCGGTCCATGCGGCCCAAGCAGTGGGTCAAGAACGTCTTCGTGCTGGCCGCCCTGGTGTTCGCCCACAAGGCCACATCGTGGCCCCACGTGGTCACCTCCGTGGCGGCGTTCGGGGCGTTCTGCCTCCTGGCGTCCGGCGTCTACCTCATCAACGATGTGATGGACCTGGAGGAGGACCGCAAGCACCCGATCAAGCAGAGCCGCCCGATCGCCGCGGGGCTCGTGTCGGTGCCCGTGGCGGTCGGCACGGCCGTGGTCCTGTTCGTGGCGACCCTGTTCGTCTCCCTCAGGCTGGGGCTGCCGTTCCTGCTTGCGCTGCTGACGTACCTGGCGCTCAACCTGGGCTACTCGTCGGGTCTGAAGCACGTGGTGATCCTCGACGTGATGCTGATCGCCTCCGGCTTCGTGATCCGGGCCATCGCCGGGGCGATCGCCCTGGACGTCCCCATGTCGCAGTGGCTGCTCCTGTGCACCACCAACGTGGCGCTCTTCCTTGCGTTCACCAAGAGGCGCCAGGAGCTGCTGCACCTGGGGCACAACGCCCACCAGCATCGCAAGAGCCTGAGCGAGTACACCGTGGGGTTTCTGGATCAGATGATCTCCGTGGTCACCAGCTGCACAGTGATCGCCTACGCGCTGTACACGCTGTCGCCGGAGATCACCCTGAAGTTCGGGACCGACGCGCTCAAGTGGACGATCCCGTTCGTGATCTACGGGATCTTCAGGTATCTCTACCTGATCCACGTCCGCCACGTGCCCGGTGACCCCACGGCCACCTTGATGAGCGATCTGCCGTCGATCGTCAACGTGTTCGCCTGGGGCGTGACGGTCCTGGGGATCCTCTACTTCGTGGGTCATCCGGCCACCGCGGGCTAGCGAGAGCCCGGTCACTGCTGCAGCATCACGCTCAGGTCGGCGCCGGTGGACGGAATGGTGACGAGGTCGGGCTTCAGGTCCGAGTCGAATCGTCCCAGTCTGATCTCGACCGGCTTGTTGGCCGCGAAGTTGTGGGCCAAGAAGAACTTCCCGGTCCCGGTTCCCAGGTGCACCGCGACGTTGTCGTTCTGGGTGCAGGCCATCACCAGGTCGAGCTTCCCGTCCCCGTTGACGTCGCCGACGGCCAGCCCGCGCGGGCCGGTGAACGCCGGCAGATGGACCGGCACCGCGAAGTTGCCCCCGCCCTGCCCGAACAGGATGGAGACAGAGTCCGACCCGGCGTTCACGACGGCCAGGTCCGCCCTGCCGTCGAAGTCGAAGTCGCCGGTGGCGACGCCGGCCGGGTTCGACTGCACGACGTGGCTGCCCGTGGCGGCCAGGCTGCCGGTGCCGTCGCCGACGAGGATCGTGACGCTGTCGCTCAGCCTGTTGGTCACGGCTGCGTCCACCTTGCCGTCGCCATCGAAGTCGGCCAGCGCCACGCCGGACGGGGCTGAGCCCACTGCGATGTTGCCCTGCTCCACGAAGCTGCCGGAGCCGTCGCCAAGGAAGGTGGAGACCGAGCTGTCGAGCGGGTTGGCGACGACCAGGTCCTGTTTGGAGTCGCTGTTCAGGTCGGCCACCGCGATGGCGCCGGCCTGCCTGGTCGAGGTGGAGGTGATCGACGGCGTGAACACCGCGGAGTTGGTCCCGACCATGGTCTTCAGTCTCTGGCCGGGCGTGGCCAGGACCGACTGGATCAGGTCCGGGAACGCGTCTCCGGTGAGAAGACCGGCTGCTATCGCCTGGTTCGAGCCGCCGCCGCCGGAGCCGGTCGGCCCGGTGAAGACGCCGCTGGGGGTCCCCAGGTAAGTCTCGACGTCGACCGGGCCGATCCCTTCGATGACCGTCAGGTCGTCGATGCCGTCCTGGTTGAAGTCCGCCACCGCGATCCCGGTGGGGCTGTTGTTCACGGCGTACTGGACCTCCGCGCCGAAGGTGACCGCGGAGGGCGCCGGAAACAGGGGTGGAAGCGCCGGCCCTCCGGCCACGTAGTTCAGCACCACCGCCGACTGGGAGCTCGGCGGGTTCAGATGCGGGTGGGAGAGCACGGACTGACCCGGGTAGAACCTGCCGCTCGTCGGTTCGAACAGCTCCGTGTCGAGGAGAGTCGACCGCGGCGAATCCGTGAAGAGACCGCCAGCGAAGCCGACGGTCCCGTCGGGGAACTCGACCGTGGCGAACCGCGACCGTTTCTTGAACAGGGTGTCCGGCAGCAGAGCCGACATCCCGGTGGTCGGGTCGTAGATCTCCGCGGTGGGGGTCTGGAGGTTCGATCCCGCGCCGGTCTCGCCCCCGACCACCAGGACCCTTCCGTCCTGGAGAAGCGCGGCGCCGAAGAACTGTCGACCGATCGTCAGGTTGTTCCACGCCGCGTCGAAGACGTTCGTCGCCGGGTTGTAGGTGTCGATCTTGGGCTCCACCGTGGAGTCGTCGTCGGCGCCGGAGATCATCGCCACCCGACCGTCCGCCAGCTTGACCGCGAACCCGTCGCGATGGGCGGTGTTCATGGCGTTGATGCTCGACGTGAACGTGCCGCCCACCGGGTCGTAGACCTCGGCGTCCAAGGTGCTCGTGGTCGCCGAGTCGCGACCGCCGATCAGGAGCACCCGGCCCGAGTCCAGCAGCACCCCGAAGTGTCCGGCCCGTGGCTTGTTCATCAGGGCCGTCAACGGGATGAACGTGCCGCTGCCCGGATCGTAGATCTCCGCCGTGTCGTGGACGGTGCCCAGGGGGTCGGTGCCTCCGGCGACGAGCACCCGCCCGTCGCCCATCCTGGTCGCCGAGTGGCCGGCCCGGGGGCGGTTCATGGCGCCGGTCGCGGTCCAGACCCCGGTCGCCCGGTCGAACAGCTGGGCCGTGGCGACCGAGCCGGTGGAGCTCTTACCGCCGGTCAGCAGGATTCGTCCCGGCGACAGCTCGCAAAGACCGTACTCGCCGGCGGGCACCACGAGGAGCGGCGTCGAATGGGCGCTCAGATCGGCCACGGACTGCCCCCGGATTCTGTCGCAGATCGCCGTGGGGGCCGTGTCGGACCCGCCGATGACCATCACGTCGAGCTCCGGAACTGTCGAGGACCCTCCGCCTCCCCCGCCCGGGACTCCCAGGTCCAGGTCGTTCGACGTGAGCGCCCCGGGGAAGAAGTCCAGGTAGTAGACACCGCTGTCGATCTGTCTGCCGGCCAGCCCCAGCGCCCAGTAGGCCACACGCCTCTTGAGACCCGGCGGGATGTTCGAGATGGCGATCTCCTGGATCTTTCCCGTGGTCGTTTCCACGGGGAACGGCGGGGGGGCCACCAGGTCCGGGGCTCCGGGGTCGCCGATCTCCACCTTCAGCTCCCTGACCGTGATCGGCAGCGGCAGCGCCGCCGCGTGCCCCGCGCGGCCCGGGATCGCCGCTCGAGGAACCCGCACGGTCAGGGCCAGACTGGCCCGGGCCGCGCTCTTCGCGAACGGCACCGTACTCCCGGAGTCGGGAGAGCAGGCGAAGTCGGAAACGCAGAGCGTCGTGACCAGGGCGCACAGGACCGCCATGCGCTGCCCACAGGTCATGGAAGCGAGGTGCATCGTGGCCTCCCCCGACGCAGCGCGCCGGTCCTCTCCACGAGACGGCCGGGACGCAGCCACGATGGACCGCGGCCCGGCTCGAGTCCCGGAAATGCGGGGAGCGGGTGGAACGGGAGACCCGGCATCGTCCGGGCTCCCCTTCTCACATCGGCGTCCAGAGCCCGGCGGTCAACGGCAGGAGTCCGGTCCATGGTCGGAGCACCCTGGCTCCGACCGGCCGTCGCTTCAGCCCGGCCCGGGAGTCTCTCCCGGCAGCGGGGCTTGCCAGACGATGCGGCAGTGGGCCAGCGAGCCTCTGCCCATCAGCAACTTGATCTCCGCCAGGATCGACAGGGCGATCTCCTCCGGAAGCTTGCCGCCGAGGGCGAGCCCCACGGGGCTGTAGAGTCGATCGTCGATCGGGACCCCCGCGGATCTGAGGTTGTCCACGAGGATCTTGACCTTGTTGGCGCTGCCGATCATCCCCACGTAGGGGACCACCCGGTTCTGCATCACGGCTCCGAGGCAGGCCTCGTCGTGGACGTGTCCATGGGTCATGATCACGCAGTAGCTCGCCCCGGTCAGCTCGATCTTGGATGGAATCTCCGCGTACTCGGCCAGGACGCGCTCCCGGGCGTTGGGGAACCGCTCGGGCGAAGCATACTCGGCCCGGTTGTCGAAGACCCGGTACGGCATGCCCACCCCATCGCAGAGGAGCGCGAGCTTGTGGGCGATATGACCCCCGCCGAACATCACGATCTCGCCCTGGGGCAGGACCGGCTCGATCAGGACCGTCAGGGTGCCGCCGCAGATCGCCCGGATGACCTTCTCTTCGGTGACCCGCCAGTCGTCGCCGGCCAGGGAGAACCTGAGGACCAGGGGGCGGTTCTCACGGATCGCCTTCCGGGCCTCCTGGAGGCTGATCTGCTCGACCGGGCCGCCGCCGATCGACCCTTCGCTCTTGCCCTCGAGGTTGACCACCATCTTGGAGCCCAGGCCGCGGGGAGTGGACCCATCGGCCTCGATGATCGTCAGCAGGGCGCACGGATCGCCTGCCCGGGCCCACCTGTTCAGAGCCTCGTACCACATACACTCGACCTCCCGGAGCCTCGGGCCGCCACCACGCCGGGGCGGCAGCACGAACCCCGGCGTCGCGGCCCGCGTCGCATCGGTC
>JACQZM010000101.1 GCA_016213885.1 Candidatus Rifleibacteriota bacterium
CTCGAAGAAGGTGGCCAGGTTTCCGGAGATGTTCATCTCCGTCACCGGCTCCGCCAGCTGCCCTTTCTTCACCCGGAAGCCCATGACGCCCAGCGAGAACTCCCCGGTCGTGTCGTTGGAGTTGCCGCCCAGGAAGTCGGTCACCAGGATCCCGTCGCCCACGAGCGCCAGGAGCTGGGCCCGGGACCCGCCGCCCCCGGTCAGGGTGGCGTTCGACGGGCCGCCGCTGGTCGGTGCGAGCTTGAGCTTCTTGCCGTAGTACGTGTCGATGAAGTACGACCTCAGCACCCCGGCCTCGATGATGGGCCGCTTCCTGGTCGCGAGGCCCTCGCCGTCGAACAGGCGCGACGCCAGGCCTCCGGGGAGGAGCGGGTCGTCCATCCAGGTCAGCAGCCCGCTGGCGATCTTCACGCCGAGCTTCCCGTCGAGGAACGACTTCTTCTGCTGCAGCGACGGGCCCGACAGCGGGCCGAGCATCGCCTGGAGCAGCCTGGCCGCGCACCGGTTCTCCACCGCCATGGGAAGCACCGCCGACGAGATCTTGCGGGCTCCCCGCCGGGCCAGCGCCCGCTCGGCCGCGAGCCTTCCCTGGTCCGCGGCAGCCGGGCGCTCCGAACGGAGCCGGGCGCCGGCAGAGGCCCACTCATCGGGTCTGCGACCGCCGGCGTCCCGCACCGTGACCTCCGCGCTGGCCGAGAAGAACGTGTCCCGGTGCTCCCCCGAGAATCCGTTGGAGTGGAACCTGCACGAGATCCCCCTCCTGTCCGCGACGGTGCCGGTGACCGAGACGATCTCCTTCGCCCCGGCCACGGACCGGGCTCCCTCCTCGATCTGACGGGCATCGCCCGTCCGCCCCTCGGGCGTGAGCGCCTCGTACCCGGGATCCTCGAGTCGCAGATCGACCTTCGCCTGCCCGGCGTACAGCGACGGATCGGCCAGGGAGCGGAGCGGGTCCTTCACCAACGCCCGGGCCATGGCGATCGCTCGGTCCACGAACTCTGCCAGCGCCTCGGGTCTCAGATCGCTGGTCGTGCCGCTGGAGTACCGGTCGTCGACGTAGAGGTGGACCACCACGCCCCGGGTGGTCGCCTCCTTGATCTCCTCGGGCTTGCCGTCGCGCCACTTCACCGTGACCTCGCTGGTCTCGTGGCTGGCTGCCGCGGCCTCCCGGGCCCCCTTGGCGAGCGAGCGCTCCACGCAGGTCCGGGCGATCTTCATCAGCTCCGATCCGGATGGGTTGGACATGCCTCGAGCACCCTCCTAGCTTCGCCCGCCCACCGTGAGGGCGCCGACACGGACCGTCGGCAGACCCTGGGAGACCGGCACGCTCTGGCCGGCCTTGCCGCAGGTCCAGCCCTCCTCCTCGATCAGCAGATCGTCGGCCACCATGTCGATCCTCTGCAGCACCTCGGGGCCGTTCCCGATGATGTTCACGTCCTTGATCGGCCGCGTCAGCTTGCCGTTCTCGATGAGGCAGCCGTTCTGGACGTAGAACGTGAAATCGCCGGCGCCGATCCGGACCTGCCCGTTCGTGAAGGTGCTGCAGTAGATGCCCCTCTTGACCGAGGCGATGATCTCGTCGCGCTTGTGCGGCCCCGGCTCCATGTAGGTGGAGCGCATCCTGGGCACCGGCGGGAACCGGTAGCTCTCGCGGCGGCCGTTCCCGGTCGGATCCAGCTTGTAGTGACGCGCGGAGACCAGATCATGGAGATACGAGGTCAGGATTCCATCCTCGACCAGCACGGTCCGGCCGGCCACGGTCCCCTCGTCGTCCACGTTGATGGAGCCGCGGGCGCCCGGAGCCGTGGCGTCGTCGACGATGCTCACGAACGGTCTCGCCACGGGCTTGCCGATCTTGTCGGCGTAGATGGAGATGCCCTTCCGGTTGAAGTCCGCCTCCATGCCGTGGCCGATCGCCTCGTGGAGCAGGATGCCGGAGGAGCCGGCAGCCAGCACCACCGGCATCTCGCCGGCCGGCGCCGGCACCGCATCGAACAGCACCACTGTCCGCGCCACCGCCTCCTTCACGACCCGGTCGATCCGGGCGGGGGTGTAGAACTCGAGGCCGGCTCGACCCGACAGCCTGTACCTCACCTGCTCGCGTCGTCCCTTCTGCTCTGCCACGCAGAACACGACGAGCGACGTCAGCGGTTGCAGGTCTTCCACCAGCCGGCCGGCGGAGTCGGCCAACAGGAGGGCGCAGGTCTGGTCCATGAACTGGACGGTCACCTTGCGGATCCGCTTGTCTTCCTTGAAGAAACGCTCGTTCAGCGTGTTCAGAAGCTTCAATCGGTCCGCGGAGCTCACGTCGAGCCACGGTCTGGCCATGGGGTAGCGTGACGGCCCCCCGGCCGACAGGTGCAGCGAGCCGGGGCCACCCCTCGCCGCGTCACGGGCGATCGCCGCCGCGGTCCGGGCGGCCCGGACGATCCCCTCCTTCGACAGGTTCTCCGTGAACCCGTAGCCGGTCTGATCGCCTTTGAGCACTCGTACCCCCATGCCGAGCTCGATCCCGCAACCGGCCCTGTTGACGTCCCCGTCCTCCAGGGCGTAGCTGTTGGTGATCCGGTGCTGGAAGTAGAGATCGGCGTGACCGCCGCCGCTGGCCAGAGCGACCTGGAGCGCCTCGCGGATCACCCCCGGATCCACCCCGAACCGCTCGAAGTACCCGATCTCGGGCCTGCTGCCGTCGGCGGGGCCTGCCATGGCCAGCATCGGGTCGGTCAGGAAGCCCGACAGGGCGAGACCGCCGACCGTCGTGGCCCCCAGGCGGATCGCCTGGCGGCGGGAGAGCTTTCGAATCCGGGACATGGGAGGGGCTCCTTCCAGACGGAGGCCATTGTACCAGACCGCGAAGCCATGGTGTCAGTTCCCGGAGCCTGCCGACTGCCTTCTTCCGCCGCTCTTTGTCCGGACGAGCCTTGGCCTGACGCTTGCGTAGTACCTGCATGCCACGACCCGTTCCCTGGACTGTTCAAAGTCTCTCGGGATGGGCATCCAGGCCAGTTCGGCCCCGAGGGACAGCCAGTCAGGTTGTGACGGGCGATGAGGAGGATCGAGGGAGCAATGATGCGTTTTTGCACCTGTGTGGGAGTCACGGTAGTGTGCCTTGCCCTGTTCGCAGTGACGCTGAAACCGGCTCTGGCCGGTCAGCCGCCGGCGCCGGCCAACCCGTTCGATGAGCCCGCTCAGCGCCTGTACGCCAAGACCATGGTGGCCTATCAGAAGCTGATCAGTGCCTATCAATCCGGTGCGATCTCGCCCCACGCCTACATCGTCTCGTACTTCGCGTACCTGCGAGTGTTCTTCCGCTACCAGATCGTCCTGGAGCTCCGGGCAGGATGGGAGCGACGCCACCGCCCTCCGCCGCCGCCGCTGCCGCCGCTGCCGCCGGTGGATCCGACGCCGGTCGAGCCACAGTTGACGACGAAGGAGGTGGTGGTCAGGAGAGAAAGCCCGGCCGGTCCAAACCCGCCGGGACTGATCGAGTGGGGAGCCCTGGACTCCGGCGGCTCCAGGAGCCTCGAGCTGCGCGGAAGCTCCTGTCTCCGGTTCACCCTGACCCGCAACGGCAGCGTCGGGACGCGGTGGGACTGGCGACTCGAGGGCCAGGCTTCCGCCGTGGAGGTCAAGGAAGCGACGATCGACCGGGGGCCGGTGAGGCCCGGCAGCGACTCCAAGGTGCAGTTCAGCGTCCAGGCCAGGGCCACCGGCAAGGTCACGTTCGTGGCCCAGTACTTCACCCGCCTCGGCGACGGGAAGACCCCTCAGAAGACCCTCAGCATCGCCCTGGACGTGATCAGGGACCCGGACCCCGAGAGCTACTTCGCCAAGGAGACCTCGAGCCGCGGGGTCGCCGAGGACTACTGGGTCACCGAGGAGACCGCGGCGATCGTGAAGCCGTACGTGGGCAAGACCGTACGGCTGACCGGCTACTTCTCACCAGGGGTCATCGAGGGGCTCGCGCCGATGGTCAAGGCGGTGTCGGTGCAGCTCGAGGAGACTGCCGTCGAGGTCTCGGGCGAGCAGACCAGCACCGTGGCCGGCGACTCCGCCGGCGTGCCCTGAGATCCCGGATCGCCGGCACGGCGCCGGTCTGACGGGATGGCCGCCCGGCAGGGCGGCCGGACCGGGCTCGCGGCGCCGCATCCGACCGGCCGCCGCCCCTCGTCCACGGCGGCCGCGTGGCCGCCTCGTCACGGCACGACCAGCTCGAAGACGTTGGTGCTCGCCCGCCCCGCGGGGCCTCCGCTGTCGGCCACGGTGAGGAGGCGGCCGTCCCGCGAGAACGCCATCTCGACGATGGCGAAGGTGACCATGGTGGAGAACAGCAGGCGGAGCTTCGTGCCGTCCCAGACCACCAGCAGGCCGTCGTGGCTGGCGGAGGCGATCCGGGTGCCGTCGGGGGAGCAGACGATGACCGTGAGGAACTCCGGGTG
Organism: Candidatus Rifleibacteriota bacterium; assembly: GCA_016213885.1. Taxonomy (GTDB): domain Bacteria; phylum Muiribacteriota; class UBA6191; order JACPRK01; family JACQZM01; genus JACQZM01. The sequence continues at coordinate 4,440 of JACQZM010000101.1, forward strand.
GCCCGCCAGGCTGGCGAGCTGGCGACCCGACGACGACTCCCAGACCCTCACGGTCTTGTCGAAGCTGCCCGAGACGATCCTGGCCCCGTCCGCCGTGATCGCCTGGGCTGTGATCAGATCCGTGTGCCCTGTCAGGGTCAGGGTCTCCCGGCCCGTCGAGACGTCCCACACCTTGAGGTCGTTCTCGTGGCTCGACGAGACCATCCGGGTGCCGTCGCCCGAGAAGACGATGTCTGCCGTGTCGGCCGTGCCGGCCGCGGCAAGGCAGCGCTCCCGTCCGGCCCGGGTGCTCCACAGCCTGACCTCCCCGCCGCTCGGCGGGTAAGAGCTCCAGGAAGCGATCCGCGTCCCGTCCGGGGAGTACCGGAGCTTGTGGACCGGGTCCCGGTGGCCGTCGAGCCCGCGGATCTCGCGACCGGTGGCGGCGCACCAGAGCTTGATCGTCGTGTCGTCGCTGCCCGAGGCGAGCTCTGTCCCGTCCGGCGAGAAGGCGACGGCGTTGACCGGGCCCGCGTGACCGACCATGGCGCCGATCTCTCGACCGGTCCCGGCGTCCCACACCCGCATCGTCAGGTCGCGGCCGCCCGTGACGATCCGCGATCCGTCCGGCGAGAACGCCGTCGGGTAGACCCGGCCCTCGTGCCCCGCCAGGGTGTACAGATCGCGCCCGGTGGTCACGTCCCACACCCTGACGGTCCGGTCACGGTTCGGCGCCACGGCCCGGGCACCGTCCGGCGAGAAGGCCACCACCGTCCCCGCGTCGGTGCCGGTGGAGAAGGTGTGGCTCTCCTGGCCGGTCGCGAGGTTCCACATCTTCACGACACGGTCCTGACCCTGCGACACGATCCGGCGGCCGTCGGGCCAGACCTGCACCGACTTGACCGCGCAGCCGTGCCCGGCGAGGGTGTGGACCCGCTTCCCGGTCGCGGCGTCCCAGACGATGATCGTCCGGTCCTCGCTGGCCGAGACGATCCACGTCCGATCCGGCGAGAACCCGACCGCGTGGACCGGGCCGGCGTGCCCCTCCAGCCTGTGACGCACCTCGCCGGTGGCGAGGTCCCAGACCATGGCGGTCCTGTCCCAGCTTCCGGAGACCATCAGCGCTCCGTCCTCGGAGCAGGCGAGGGCGGAGACCGAGTCGTCGTGACCGGACAGCGTATGGATCGCTCGCCCGGTCTGCGGGTCCCACAGCCTGACCGTCCTGTCCCAGCTGGCCGACGCGACCCTGGTCCCGTCCGGCGACCACGCCACGGCCGAGACCCAGTCGGCGTGCCCTGCGAGCGGCGCGATCTCGCGACCGGACCCGACGTTCCATACCTTGACCTCCCCGCCCAGCTGGAAGTCCCCGCTGCCGGAGGCGAGCCGCCGGCCGTCGGCGGAGAAGGCCAGCGACCTGATCGGCTGCTTGTGTCCGGAGAGCGTCCGGACGAGCCGGCCTCCCTTCGCCTCCCACACCTTCACGGTCCGATCCTCGGCGCCGGTGACGATGGTCGTCCCGTCCGGAGAGTGCGTCACGGCGAGGACGGAACCACCGTGCCCGGTGAGCGCCAAGACCTCCTGGCCGGTGCTCGCCTCCCACACCCTGACGGTTCCGCCGTCGCTGACCGACCAGATCCTGAGGCCGTCCGGCGAGAAGGCGACGATCCCGACCTCGCCGGCGTGTCCTGCCAGGGCGCGGACCTCGCGACCGGTCGCCGCATCGAACACCCTCACGGTCCGGTCGCCCGGCCCCGAGGCGATCCGGGTCAGATCCGGGGAGCACGCCACCGGCCCCACGGCGGTCACAGGAAGCGCTCGTCGACGCGACGAGTCCGGCGCAGGGTCTCCCCGGGCATCCCACACCCTGACCACGCCGCTGGACCCCGCCGATGCGACCCAGGTGCCCGGCGGCCCGCAGGCCAGGGAGGCCACGTCGCCGGCGTCGACCGCCACGGTGCCGATCTCCAGACCGGTGGCGGCGTCCCACTGCTTCACGGTCCTGTCGCTGCCGCCCGTGACGATCCGGCTCCCGTCCGACGAGTACGCCGCGGCGACGGCGACGCGCCCGTGCCCCGAGAGAGTGTGGATCCGCCGGCCGGTCGTGGCATTCCACACTCTCATCTCGCCCGCGCCGGAGCTGCCGCCGCCGGACGAGACGATCCGGGAGCCGTCCGGGGAGAGCGCCACGGCCCTCACGGCCTCGCTGTGCCCGGTCATCGTGAGAAGCTCCTGCCCCGTGGCGACGAGCCAGACCCTGACCGTCTTGTCCTGGCCGCCCGACACGATCCGCATCCCGTCGGCCGAGCAGGCCAGCGCCTCGGTCCTCGCCGCTCCGGGGAACGGCTGGCCCTCCAGGGCGACCGTTGGCCGACCGGTCGAGGCCTCCCACAGCCGGACGGCGCGGTTCCAGGTCCCGGCGACGACGGTCGTCCCGTCCGCCGTCCACGCCACGAGGATCGCCTCCGTCGGAAGCCCGGGAAGGGTCCGGATCTCACGGCCCGCGATCCCGTCCCAGATCTTGACCTCGCCGTCGGAGCTCCCCGACACGAGCCTCTTTCCCTCCGGCGACCAGGCGACGGCCGACACCCCGGCCCGGTGGCCGGCCAGCGTGAAGATCGCCCGGCCGGTCGCCGCGTGCCAGACCCTGACCGTCCCGTCGCTGCTGGCCGAAGCGATGCGGGAGCCGTCCGGCGAGACCGCCACGGCCCCGACCGGTCCGGCGTGGCCGGTCAGGGTCATCAGAGGCCGGGGGTACGAAGCGTCCGGAGGCCGTCGGAGCCTGCGGAGCCACGCGGTCCGCCCGGCCCTGCCGCACCAGGCCGTGAGCTGTTCGGCCAGTCGATCGGCGACGGCGCACCGGTCGGCGTCGAGGAACAGCGCATCCCTCAGCTGCGGCAGCGCCTCGATCGGGTTCCGGGCGATCAGGTGGGCGCGGCACCCCAGCGCCCGCAACAGCGCGGCGGCGCCGGACCGCTCGTCATCGGAGAGCCCCGACCCCGGGTCGGTCGCCGCGGCGAGCTTGTCCATGAGAGCGTGTACGCCAAGACCCAGCACGGTCTGCTCGAGCCAGGCCGGGTCGAGCAGCGACCGGGCGCCACCGATCTTCTCCCTGGCCGTCAAGCGCACCACCTCGTGCCGCGGGTGACGCCGGCCGGCTTCTACCGGCGTGGCTCGCCTCCCCGGGCAGCCACCAGCTCGTTGTACAGCCGGTCGAGCTGCCGCACCAGCGAGCGGTTGGGGATCGATGCCCGGAGCTTCTCCAGACCGGCCAGAGCCGCCTCCGAGCCGTTGAGCGTCAGGCCCGTGGCCAGGGCGACGAGCATCGGGGAGAAGTGCGTGAGGGCGGCATCGGCGGCGAAGGGCGTCGAGGCCGCCAGGGTACGCTCGATCAGGGAGTCCGCCTTCGTCATTCCGATCGCCCAGAACAGGCCACGTCCCAGGCTGCGGGCGCTGTTCAGGATCTGGACGTCGCTCTGGTTCTTGCCGGCCCAGTCCATGGAGTTCCAGCGATGGACCTCGCCGGACAGGTGTTCGAGCGCCGTCACCAGCGCCAGCCCCACGGCTTCCCGGTCGGTGGAGGCGAGGAACTCCTCCACCGTGCGCTTCCAGCGCGGCGCAGGGCGGGAGTGCTGGCACCCCGACATCGAGAGGACGAACTCCCTGGCCTTGGGCTCGTCGATGCCCAGGGCTCGGATCGCGGCCGCCAGGTTGCGACAGATCCGGTTCTCCAGGAGGTTCGGGATCTCGAACTCCGCCGGCTCGGCGGCGGCCAGCGCCTTCGCCCAGGTCAGAAACGCATCCTTCTCTTTCCATTTCAGCTGCTCGACCAGCGGGCACAGCTCCGCCACCAGGGAGACGAGCACGTCGAGCTCCACCCTCTGCTTGTGGACGGTCCGCAGCGCCGTGAACAGCACATCCAGGCTGTACTCGAGCCGGAAGTCGTCGATCCGGTCGCGGCTGAGCGCCAGGCAGGCCAGCGTCTCCACGTCCGACAGAACGTAGGGGATCTCGAGCTTGGAGAGCTCCTGGAGCGGGCGATGAGTGAAGAAGTAGGGTCTCTGGTAGGCTGTCCACGCATGGGAGTTCTTGAGCGTGTGCTGGGCGTAGAACACCAGCATCATCGCCCGGGCGAGCTGCGGGTCTTTCCGGGCCGGCTTGAGCGCGTCGAAGGTGGCATCGCCCCGGTCGAACGCGCCGTCCCGGAGGTTCTCCTGATAGAGGGCCTGCACGTGCCGCATGGCCACTTCTTCTTGCGCCTTGATGCGACGCACGGCCTCGTCGAAGTGGATCGCCATGGTCTCTCCCCTGGTCCAAGTTGACGTGATCTGGCCGCATCATAGGTTCAGTCGCGGCCAAATGCAAGAGCCCTGGCAGGTCCACGTCCACAAAGCGGCGTTCGACCGCTCGTCGGTGGCAACCTGATCGGCGCTTCCCGGGGCGCGGGCGGCCAGCACGGTCGACATCCATGCCCCCTCCCGGCTCGCTGGAGACCTCCGGCCCTCCTGGTGTAGTCTGGACCCACACCGATGACCAGGAGGTCCAGTCATGCGACGACTCTGTTCGACCCTTCTTCTCACGATCGTGGCGTCCGCCTGGGGAGCGGCTCCGGCAAGCCCGGCCTCCCCGACCGACCGGGAGGCGTTCGGGGAGCTCCAGGTGCTGGCGGCCCGGAGGCCGGAGTACACGGACGAGGTGGGGAAGCGGGTCTCGGAACTCATCATGCGCCTCTGGGAGCACCCGGACTACCGGTACCGGGTGGCCACGGTGATCAACCTCGGAGGGGGCTGGCTCGATCGGATCTGGAACCGCTGGACCCTGGCTCACGAGGGCGGCGCCAAGGACCTGCCGAGCCTGGCCACCGTGGACGAGAAGCTGGTGCGGGGCGGTCAGCCGACCGAGGCGGGGTTTCGACGGCTCAAGGAGCTGGGGGTCGGCACCGTGGTGAACCTCCGATACGAGGAGCCCTCGGAGGAGAGCGTCGTGAAGTCCCTGGGCATGCGCTACGTCTACCTTCCGGTCCAGGACACGGACTGTCCGACCCAGGCGCAGATCCGGGAGTTCCTCTCGCTGATCGAGAGGCCCGACACCGGAAAGGTCTACGTGCACTGCGCCTGGGGCGTCAACCGGACCGGGACGATGGTGGCCCTGTGGAGAATCCAGCGGGGGATGAAGCCCCGGAAAGCGCTGGCCGAGGCGGTCTCGTTCGGACTCGACGAGAGGAGGTTGAGGGCGGACCGTCC
>JACQZM010000102.1:0-2927 GCA_016213885.1 Candidatus Rifleibacteriota bacterium
GACCCGTTCCCGCTGCGGGTCGCCGGGAGGCGCCAGGGCCGCATCGGCCATCGCCTGCTCGAGCTCCTCTCGGGATCGCTCCGTCACAGCCGCTCACCGTCCCCGCGCACCAGCCGGAGCGCCGCGGGGCCCGTGGGCTCCGCCGTCCGGACCGGGAGTAGTCGCCTCAGAGTTGCGCGGGCCCGGTGGAGGCGCGACAGTACGGTGCCCAGCGGAATATCGAGCTCCCGCGCCACCTCCCGGCACGACATCCCCTGCAGGAACACCATCAAGAAGGGGCTACGAAAGCGCTCGTCGAGACTGTCCAGAGCCTCCTGAACGCCATCGGACAGGGACGAAGCAGCAGGGACTGCCTGCGGGGCCGCGCGATCTTCGACCAGGCCGAGGCCTCCACTTTCCACAGGTCTGGTCGAGCGTGCTCGGAGCCAGTGCAGCCAGCGATGTCTGAGGATCTGCATCAGCCACGCTCGAGCACACGTTCGGTCCCGGAGTGCCGGGAGCGATCGCCAGGCTTCCGTGAACGCCTCCTGCACGAGGTCCTCCGCCACCTCGCGCCGTCCGGCCAGACGGTAGGCCAGCGCGAAGAGGTCGGCCGCGTGGTTGCCGACGAGCTCGTCGAACAGGGCCCTCGTAGCGGCGTCGGTCGACGTGTCCACGATGCCAGACCAGCCTCTCTGCAGCCACCATTCAGCGCCCGGCGGACGATCGCCGCGAAGCTGCCTCGACCGCCTCGGCTGCGGACAGACCTCGCGCGACCTCGAGCCGGACCCGGGCGACGAAGAGGTCGAAGCCCGCTGACTCGAACCGGGTTCGCGCCTCCAGGAGCGCGTTCTCGGCCGACAGACGGTCGAAGAAGGAGCCGAGCCCTGCCAGGTACTGGGCGTCGGCCACCCTCAGCGCGGCCCGGGCGGCCTCGATCTCATCCACCGCGAACTGTTGCTGGGCCAGCAAGTTCCCGTGCTCCGCGCGGGCCTGCTCGACCTCGAGCTTCACCTGCTCCTCGGACTCCACCCTCAGCGCCCGGGCCTGCTGCGCGCGCCACCGCGCCTGGCGCTCGCGCTCGTGATAGACCTGCGAAACATCGATCGGCACCTTCACGGCGATGCCACCCGCCCATTCGAGATCGCCGCCCGGCTCGGGCGTGTTCACGGCACCGGCGCTGACGAACCCCACCACCTGGGGGTGCCGTGTGGCGCGGACCGCCGCCGTCTCGAAGGCGGCTGCGCTCTCGGCCTCGCGGGCAGCGACGACCTCCGGCCTGGGGGCGAGCACGGAGGTTGCGGGACGCGCATCGTCGGGAGCCGCAGGGGGCGGAAGATCGATCGGAACGAGCCGGTCGGGAAGGGCCGGAGGTGATCCCATGGCCCGCCGCAGGGAAGCCCACGCCTGGTCGCGACGCGTTCGCGCGATCGAGACCAGGGACCGCGTCCGAGTCTCCTGCACCATGGCCAGCTTCACGTCCACCCCCGACCGGAGGCCCGCTCCGACCCAGCTGCCGACCTGGGCGACGAACGGCGAGCGCTGTTCGAGGACTTGGCGAGCCAGTGCCAGGAGCGACTCCTGTTTCTGAACCTCGACAAACGCGGCCACCACCTGGAGGGCCACCTGCTGGAGGCTCACGACCTCGTCGGCTCGCGCGGATTCGATCTGATGGACAAGCGCACTCTTGCGCTTGCGGATCTCGCCGGAATCGTAGATGCGCTGGCTCAGGTTCAAGCCTGCCGCGTTGTCGCGCACCAGCTGGCTGGACACGACCCCGGCCGTCTGGAGCCCGGCCCCCTTCGCTCCGGAAAGCACCCCGACGCGGACGGCCTGGGCATCCAGCTGAGGAAGGCTCCCTCCGGCGACCCCGCGTCGCCGGGCCCGGACCTCCTCGGTACGAAACCGCGCACCGTCGAGCAGTGGGCGGTGACGCACCGCCAGATCGAGTGCGTCCCGAAGTGCGAGTCGACCACCCCCGGCCGGAGATGCGGCCAGACACGTTGACGGAGCCATCACGAGAAGGGCGACCAGCCAGGTGTTGCGGCTCATCGCGCAGCCCTCCCCCGGGTCGGATCCACCGTCGGGTCGAGCTCCGCCGTGACAGGCGTCCCGTTGGTCAGCGAGTCCGGCACCTGGACTCCGATCAGGCTCCCGGGCGGGACGGGCGCGACTGCGCCGTCCTCTTCGATCCCGATGATCTCCGCCATCGTGCCGGTGTTCACGCCCACCCTCACCCTCCTGCGCACGATCTTACCATCAACGATGAAGGCGAGGTGAGGCACTTTCCGCACCTGAACCAGTGCCTCGGACGGGACCACCCCGGCGTCCGGGCGAAGTTCGACGAGCAGCTCGACCCGGGTGAATGCGCCTGCCGGCAGCGTCCCGGTCGGGTTGTCGACATCAGCCTCGATGGTGAGGACGCGGGAGCTGGGGTCGAGCACGCGGGCCACGCGCGAGACCGCGGCCGGGAGCGTTTGCCCGGGGGCCGCGTCGATGCTGAACTTCAGGGACGTCCCGACCTTGACCCACCGGCTCTCGACCTCGGGAACCGCCGCCGCGAGGCGCAGGCGAGACGTGTTCGCGAGGTGGAAGAGCCGGGAGCTGTCGGCCCTGGTCGTCCCCGCCAGGGGAACGAAGGCCCCGGGGTGGATCCACCGGTCCGTGACCACTCCGGGGAAGGGAGCACGGACGTGCATCAGGTCGCACATGGCTTGCGCCCGCACCCGCGCCGCCTCCATCGTCCTCGCTCGCGCCCGGGCGACCATGACGGACCGTGCGGCGACCGTGGCCTTCGCCCTGGCCTCATCGACGGTGTGGACCGGAACCCCCTCCGGCGACTCCCTCTGCACGCGCGCGAGCCGGGTCGCCAGGAGCGATGCGAGCGCCGCCTCCGCCTCCGCTCTGGCGATCTCCGCATGCGCCTCGGCCAGCCGGGCGCGCGCGGC
>JACQZM010000102.1:2970-3814 GCA_016213885.1 Candidatus Rifleibacteriota bacterium
GCCTCGGCCAGCCGGGCGCGCGCGGCTTCGAGGTCCGCAGTCATCTCCGGAGCCTCGACGGTGAGGAGCGTGTCGCCCGCCTTCACGACGCTCCCCCGGTCGACACGCACGTCGCGAGCGTAGCCAGAAACCCGCGCAAACACGTCGGTCTCCTCCCAGGGCAACAGCGTTCCCGGGAGCTTGACGACACGCTCCACCTCGCTCCTGGCGAGGTGGATCGCCTTGATGCGCGCCGGGGGCTCGATGGAGTCGGCTGCGAGCGCGGGTACGAGACCCACGCAGATGAAGGCGCCGGCCACCACACCGAAACGCGAGCTAGAGAGTCGCACAGGGATCCTCCTTCGACATGGACGGCTTGAGAAGCCGGTACAGGGCCGGCGTGAGCACGAGGGTCATGATCTTGGCCCCCAGGAGTCCGCCGATCATCGCCCGGGCGAGCGGCATCCCGGCCTCGCCAGCGTGCATCGCCATCGGCACCAGTCCGAGGATCGCCGCAAGCGACGTCATCACGATCGGCCGGAACCGGACGAGACAGGCTCTCTGGACGGCCTGCTCGCGACTCGCCCCGCCGCGCCAGAGCTGGTTGGCCAGGTCGACCAGCAGGATGTTGTACGAGGCCGCCAGGCCGACCATGCTGATCACCCCCAGGAGCGATTGGATGCTGATCGCCGTCTGCGTGAGGTGGAGCATCACGATCGTGCCTCCGAACCCCATCGGGACGGTCAGGAGCACCACGAACGGATCGACGAACGAGCGGAACTGCACGACCATCACCAGGTACACCAGCACCAGCGCCAGGATGAGCCCGTACCCTAGGCCGGCGAACGACTCGGCCATCTGCCGG
>JACQZM010000103.1 GCA_016213885.1 Candidatus Rifleibacteriota bacterium
GAGGCCCAGCTGTGCCCTCGAATCCTGGGGCGAGACCCTGAGCGCCTTCTGGTACGCGACCCGGGCGTCGTCGAACCGCCCCGCGTCCACCAGGAGCGACCCGAGCTCCCGGGCGTAGGTGGCGGAGCCGGGCCCGAGCTCCACCGCCTTCTCGAGGCTCTCGATGGCGCCCTGGGTCTTCCCCAGCTTGCGGTAGAGCGTGGCGATCTCGTAGAACAGCCCCGGCTCCTTGCTGCCGAGCCCCGAGGCCTTCTCGAAGTACTGCATGGCCTGGCGGGCGTTGTCCTCCCGGGCCAGCACGGCACCCGCCAGGATGTATCCCAGCGGCTCCGACGGGTTGCGCTGGATGCACGCGGAGGCGATCCGCCGGGCCAGGGCCGGTCTGGAGGCGTCGAGCGCCTGGGTCACCAGCGACCGGACGAGCTCCACGTCCTTGCGCGGACCCTTCAGGATCTTCAGGGCGGTCTGGTAGGCCGCCTCCTCGTTCGGGATCTCCACGTTGAGCCTGAACGCCTCTGCCAGCAACCGAGGCTGGTCAGGGCTCTCCACCAGTGCCTCCTCGACGAGCCGCAGCGCCCTGGCCCGCTGCCCCGCCTTCCGCTCGATCTCGGCGAGCATCACCACGGCGACCGGATCGTGAGGCGTTCGCTCCAGGTGGGCTTGCAGGTGCCGAGCCGCCTGGTCGGGCTGGTTGATCCTGACCTTCGACTCGGCCAGCAGCAGGTCCAGGTCCTCTCCTCTGTAGCCGCTCTCCTGGGCCCGGGTCAGCTGTTCCGCGGCGCGATCCCACTCTCCGAGGCTGGCGTGGAGCCTCCCGGAAAGCGCCCAGTAGTCGGCCCCCCTGGTTCCCTTGAGGGCGTACGCGTCGAGGAGTCGACGGGTCTCGCCGTAGTTCCTCACCTTGTAGTTCGAGAGCGCCCGGGAGAACAGGTCGGCGGGTTCGCCGGCGATGACCGGCGCCGCGCTCGGCTCGTCCGCCGTCTCCTCCTGGTCCGTCGCCTCGGTGGCGACGGCCCGGGCGCTCGTCGCTGCCGGCGAGGCCGCCGGCGCCGGGGCTGCCTCGGCGGCGACCGGCGCGGCCCGGAAAGGGCCGGCGGGTCGCGGCTGGCTCTCCCGGGCCTCGCTCGCCTGCACGGTGACGGCCCGCGAGACGGCCTCCTGGGCTGGCGCGGACCCGGTGGAGGCCGCCGTGGCCGGCAGGGAGGTGATCGCCGACCGGTCCGAGGAGGGGGCCCCCTGGAGCTCCAGCGCCCTCTTCAACACCTCGTTGGCCCTGGCGGTCTGACCGAGGAGCGACAAGGCCCGGGCGAGCACGGTGCAGACCTGGTACGTGGCCTGCCTGTCCCCCCGCTTGTGAGCCTGACGGTAGGCCTCCTCCAGCTCCCGTCTCGCCGCCCTGGGTTCACCTCTGGCGAGGAGCAGCTCCCCCAGGGCGAAGCGGGCCGTGTGGTCCCTGGGGTCGGCCTTGAGCTGCGATCTGAGCCTGAGCTCCTTGCTGGTCGCGGAGAACTGCACCCCCAGGAGGAACAGCCCCGCGGAGTACAGGAGCACCGCGGCTCCCACGAACACCGCCTTGCGGCCCACGCCACGGTGCACCGAGACGCCGAGCCGGGTGACGGAGAGCGAGCTCTGGATGAACTCCTGCTCGTCCGGGTCGAGCACCGGCTCGGTGCGCTCGAAGATGAAGTCGAGGAACTCGGCGGTGCGATAGGCGTCCCGGATGTTGTAGACCCACAGGGCGATGCCGCCCACGCACAGCGACCCCAGGAAGACGTGGTAGGCGAACGGGGGGATGAGTTCGAGGAGGGTGTCGGCCACGATCCGGTGGCCGAAGAAGTCCCATACATAAAGGAAGACGCCGGCCTGGGCCAAGAAGAACGTGGCGGCCTTCTTGGCCTGCCCGTTGAACAGCTGGCCCAGACCCATCACCAGGCTCGAGAGGAGGGCGACGAAGCCCGGGCTCTTGAGGAGATACCGTGTCTCCTCGGTGCGGAGGATCTCCGCGGACAACTCCGTCGCGCTCACCGGCTGTACTCCTTTACTGCTCGCTACACCAGATCCACGAACACCTCGTTGGACAGGAACAGGCCCCGATCGGTGAGCGCCCAGCGCTCTCCCAGCCGCTTGAGAAGCCCCTTCCCCTCCCACTTGGACAGAACCGACCGGAGCTGCCCCTGCTCCTCTTCAGGAAGCGGCCCGCCGACCAGATCGGTCGGGTCGACCCCTTCGGAGAGGCGCAGCCCCAGGATCAGGCTCTCGCGCACCCGCCTGGGCGCCGGGAGCGGCTCCTCGATCCAGTCCCACGGCCGGCCGGCCTCCACCTGGCTCCGGTAGCCTTCGGGGGTACGCGCGTTGGAGCGCCGGCGCCCGTCCAGAAAGCTCACGGCCCCGAGCCCCAGGCCGAGATACGTGTCGTTGTGCCAGTACCGCATGTTGTGCCGGCACTCCCGGCCCGGTCGGGCGAAGTTGGAGATCTCGTAGCGCCGGTAGCCTCTGTCCTCGAGCACGGTCCGGCACCGGTCGTACAGGGCGCTCTGCAACTCCTCGTCTTCTTCAGGCAGCTGCCCCCGGCAACGCATCTCGTGGAACCGCGTCCCCTCCTCGAGGAGGAAACAGTAGGCGGACAGGTGTTCCGGCGACAGCCGCAGGGCCCGGTCGAGCGTGGTCGCCCAGCCGGGCTCGGAGTGGCCGGGAAACCCGTAGATCAGGTCGAGGCTCACGTTGGTGAAGCCGGCGTTGCGCGCCACGTCCCACGCCGAGAGCGCCTGATCGACGGTGTGCCGGCGCCCGAGCCGGGCGAGCTCGGCCGGATCGAACGACTGGACCCCCATGGAGACGCGGTTGACCCGGCCGGCCGCGAGCGTCGCGGCGCAGGCGCCGGAAAACGACTCGGGGTTGACCTCGACGGTGACCTCCGGTTCGGGGCAGGACACGTCGAGCAAGCCCCCCACGACCTCCTCCAGGAGGCGCGCCAGAAGGTGCACCGGAAGGACCGAAGGGGTTCCACCGCCGATGAACACGGTCAGGGCGCTGTACCGGCCCCGGTACTGGCGGGCCTCCTGGACCAGAAGGTCCACGTAGGCTTCCATCTCGGACTCCGTGGCGGGCGCTGACAGGAAATCGCAGTAGGCGCACTTCCCGCTGCAGAACGGGATGTGCACGTACACACCTGTCCGAACGGTGGTGACGCCCGCCAACAGCTCACCGTCCATCGGGGTACGCCGCGATCGCCTCGATCTCGACGCGCACCCCCTTCGGCAGGGCCGACACCTGGACCGTCGCCCTGGCCGGCCGGGCGTCGCCGAAGGCGCGGGCGTAGGTCTCGTTCATCCTGGGGAAGTCGGCCAGGTCGGTCATGTAGACCGTGGTCTTCACGACGTCGCCGAAGCCCAGACCCTCCGCCGCGAGAACCGCCAGGAGGTTGTCCAGCACCCGCTGGGTCTCGGCCTCGATGGAGCCGGCGACGTGTTGACCCGAGACCGGGTCGATCGGGATCTGACCCGAGAGGAACAGCAGCGAACCGGCCCGGATCGCCTGGGAGTAGGGGCCCACCGGCGCAGGGGCCTGCCTGGTCTCGACGATCCTGGTCGTTGATCTTGTCATAGCGAATCACCGCCCCCCAGGATATAACAATTTATCGACCTAATGGGGAAAAATTGTTACCACTCCAGCGGAAAAGCCGGATGGAAGTGGACGGGGAGGAAGAGGATGAGGAAGAGAAAGAGGAAGAGCAGGAAGAGGAGGGGATACGGATTGAAGTCGCGCTCGGGGCGCTACTCGGACCCGGCGAGGCGCCGGGTCTTGCGCGACTCGGACCCGGCGAGGCGCCGGGTCATCAGTCGCGGAATACGACCCGGATGCCCAGGTCCTTGGCGCGGTCGCGGGCGAGCGGCGTGACGATCGTCTTGCGATCGAGCCGGATGGCCCGCTTGCCCTGTTTCCGGCAGGTCAGGAGATCGCCCTCGGACAGGAGTCGTCCCCGGTGCTCGACCACCGGGTCGTCCGGCGCCGAGGAGGCGAACAGCTCCGGATGCTGGGCCAGGAGGCGCTCGACGACTTCTCGGACGATCGTCTCCAGGGTCTTGGCGTCGATCTTCATGGGGGTGGGTGGCCGGATTATACCACGGTCGGCTTTGCCAGCGAGATCGTTGCGTGGTACCATCCGCCCCGTGGGCCTCGCAGTCTGCGTCCTGGCGTCCGGTTCCAGCGGGAACTGTGTCGTCGTCACCTCGGACCACGAGGCCATCATCGTCGACAGCGGCATCTCGAAGAAACGCGTCCTCGGCGGCCTGGCCGAGATCGGCGTGGCCGCCGACGCGGTCCGCGGCATCGTGCTCACCCACGAGCACAGCGACCACTCCGGCGGGGTCGGCGTCCTCTCCAGGGGGCTCGGGGTGCCGGTCTACTCCACGGCCGCCACGTTTCGGGCGTGCCCGGCCAGCGTCGGCGTCCTGGCCGGCCAGGTCGAGATCTCGGAGCGGGAGCCGTTCGACATAGGCCGGTTCCGGCTGGAGCCGTTTCCCACCTTCCACGACGCGGCCAACCCGTTCGCGCTGGTGATCAGGGAGGGCGGCGGTGCCACCCGTGGATCCGCCGGCCTGGGCGTGGTCACGGACCTGGGCTTCGTCTCGACCCTGGCGTTCGCCCGCCTCGAGGGCGTCACCGCCGCGGTATTCGAGAGCAACCACGACAGGACGATGCTCATGAACGGGCCGTACCCCTGGGACCTGAAGCAGCGCATCGCTGGCCGACAGGGTCACCTGGACAACGCGACCTCCGCCGAGGCGGTGCTGAAGCTGTGGGAGTCCGGCCTGAGGACCGTGCTGCTGGCCCACCTGTCGGAGATCAACAACACGCCTCAGACCGCGCTGGACGCGTTTCGCACCAGGTTGCCGCCGGAGGTTCTCGCGTCCACGGAGCTGATAGTGACCCACCCCGACCGGCGCTCCGAGGTGGTTCACGTTCGGTCATGAAACGATCGAGGAGGGGTCCATGAACGATTCGAACGGGCTCGACAACTCGCCGGGCGCCATGAGGCAGACCCGGCCCCCGAGAGCGGACGAGATGAGGGAGGCGCTGAAGAGCTCCCGCACCGTGGCGGTCATCGGGCTTTCGGACGATCCCTCCCGGGCGGCCTACGGGGTGTCCAGCTTCCTGAAGGCCAGAGGGTTCCGGATCGTCCCGGTACACCCCAAGGCCCGGACCGCCCTCGGCGAGCAGGTCTACACCTCCCTTTCCGCCATCCCTGATCCGGTCGACCTGGTCTACATGTTCCGGGTCGCCGAGGCGGCGCCCGCCGTGGCCGAGGAGGCGATCGCCAAGGGGGCCAGGTTCCTCTGGATGCCCGAGGGCGTGGTCAACGAGGAGGCGGCGGCCCGGGCGCGAGACGCCGGGCTGACGGTCATCATGGATCGGTGCGCGATCAAGGTGTGGGCCGCCGTGATGGGCCCTTCGGACCGATCGGGGCGAGACGCATGAGCTCATCGGAACAGCTGTCCAGGTGTCTGAAGCTGGCGATCACCGCGGCCAGGAAGGCCGGCTCCATAGTGATGCAGTACTTCCAGACCGCCGTGGCGGTGGAGACGAAGAGCGACTCTTCGCCGGTGACGGAGGCTGACCGCAACGCCGAAAAGGAGCTCAGGGGGCTCATCTGGACGAAGTTCCCGGATGACGCGATCCTGGGGGAGGAGTTCGGCGACACGCCGGGCACCTCCGGCCGCCGGTGGATCCTGGATCCGATCGACGGCACCTGGTCGTTCGTCCGGGGGGTTCCCCTGTTCGGTGTTCTCATCGGCATGGAACAGGACGGGGAGCCGGTCCTCGGCGTGGTCCACATCCCGGCTCTGGGCGAGATGGTCTACGCGGCCAAGGGGCTGGGCGCCTGGTGGATCCAGGCCGGTCGACGGCGCGGGGCCGAGCCGACTCCCGCACGGGTCTCCCCTGTGACCACCCTGTCGGACTGTCTGATCTCGTTCACCAGCGCCACCGGCTTCGATTCCATCGGATCGCCGGGCGCGCTGGAACGGCTCCGCAAGGCCGCCAAGCTCGATCGGGGCTGGGGCGACTGCTACGGTCACGTGCTCGTCGCCACCGGGCGGGCCGAGGT
Organism: Candidatus Rifleibacteriota bacterium; assembly: GCA_016213885.1. Taxonomy (GTDB): domain Bacteria; phylum Muiribacteriota; class UBA6191; order JACPRK01; family JACQZM01; genus JACQZM01. The sequence goes on from JACQZM010000103.1 coordinate 6,107, forward strand.
GATGCTCGACCCTCTGATGAACATCTGGGATTGCGCAGCCCTCATGCCGATCGTCCAGGAGGCCGGGGGCAGGTTCACCGATTTCAAGGGAGCGGCCACCATCGCGGGCGGAAGCGCCATCTCGACCAACGGCCTGGTCCACGACGAGGTGCTGAAGCTGCTCCGGTGACCTCCACGGATCGGGTCGACAGCCCTTCGCCGTTCTCGGAAGCGTTCGTCGCACGGTACCGGATCCTGGGTCTCGTGGGCGCCGGGGGCATGGGAGCGGTCTACCGGGCGCGCCAGACAGACCTGGAGCGGGACGTCGCCGTCAAGGTGGTGACGAGCCTCTCGGGTGACGATCGCGAGCGTTTCCTGCGGGAGTCCCGGATCCTCGCCTCTCTCCACCATCCGCGGATCCTCAAGGTGTTCGATGCCGGTCTGGACGGGACCGTCCCCTACCTGGTCTGCGAGCTGATCTGGGCCCCGACGCTGCAGCAGCGACTCGACAGCGGGCCCGTGGCGGTCCAGGACGCGCTCGGCGTGGCGGAGAAGCTGGCCGACGCCCTGGGCTACGCCCATGACCAGGGGATCATCCACCGGGACGTGAAGCCGGACAACACCTTCCTCTTCGACACCGGAGAGGTGAAGCTCGCCGACTTCGGCCTGGCCCGCACCGCCGCTTCCGGAGCGACCGTGACCGACTCGAATCTCATCGTGGGAACGCCGGCGTACATGTCGCCGGAGCAGGTGGCGGGCGAGCGGGTGGGACCTGCCAGCGACCAGTACTCCCTCGGCGTGGTCCTCTACCTGATGGCGACCGGCTCGCTGCCGTTCGAGGCTCCGTCGGTGGTGGAGCTCGCCACGGCTCGCCTGCGGCGGCCGCCGATCCCGCCGCGATCCGTCAGGGCCGATCTGTCGACGGAGCTCGAGCGGGTGATCGTGCGCACCCTGGCCATGGCACCGGCGGACAGGTATCCGGACATGAAGGCTCTCCGGGCAGCGCTGCTCGGGCTCGGCACCGGGTCGGCCAGGCCGAGGCAGCGGGTCACGAACCGGCATGCCAGCCTGACCGCCGGGTCGACGCCGGCGAGACGCACGGCCAAGACGATCGCCGCGCCGGCGCACCCCGGGGGCCCGGACGGGAAGACCGGGCCGATGCTGGGGCTCGCCGCCGGTCTGATCGTACTGACAGCGGGACTGGGCGCCTGGTGGCCCGGCGGCGCTGACCGTCCCGGACCGCCGGGCGGTGCGGGCAGCTCGATCAGGGCCGCCGGCCGGGCGAGCCCGCGGCCCCCGGAGCCGGCGCGGGTCCGTGTCGCCGAGTTCACGCACCACCCCACCGATCGGGACCTGTTCCTGGACTTCGTGCTGGATCCTCCGGTGGGCGCGACCGTGGAGGTCGGAAGGTGGGGACAGAGCTTGGTCCAGCACCGGAAGAGCCTCCCGCCCGGGGTGCGGGTGTTTCACGACATCATCCCGGGCCTCGGCCCCGGCACGGACTACTTCCTCAGGGTGGTTCCCGAACGGCTGCCGGGCGGCCTGGCCGACTTCCGGTTCAAGACTCTGACGGGCGTCCACGGCCAGAGGATCCGCGAGGCCGAGAGGCTGCTCCTGGCGCCGGACCCGGGCCCCCTCTCCCAGGTCGTCGGCCTGTTCGAGGACCTCGTGCACCACCGGGCGCTCCACATCTACTGCGAGCTGCTGCGACGGAAGCAGTTCAACTACCTCGAGCCGGAGAAGATGGCGGCCGTGGCCAGCCGGCTCAGGGATCCGAACCTGGCCGGGATGCTGCTTGCGCTGGTGGACGATCCTCGCTTCCGGGATGCGGCGCCGGCGATCGTCGCGGCGGCGGCCAGGGCGCGTCTCGCCAAGGGGGCGGAGGCGTCGCTGGCCCGGTTCAAGACGACGACTGCCGAGTGGGGGCTGCGGCAGTGCGCGGCCGGCGCCAGCCTGGCCGGAGGGGCGGCGGTCTGCGATCTGCTCGCTTCCAAGAAGGAGCAGGTCGAGGGATGGGACTCGGCGGAGCTCCCCGGGTACCTGATCCGGGCCGACGAGGTCAAGGCGCGCGGACACTTCCGGCGATGGTTGAACGCGGGCTGCGACGGGAGGCGGGATCTCTTCACGGCGGCGGTGAACGGGCTCGAGCGTCTGGGCGGTCCCGGCGACGTGGAGCTTCTGGCCCGGCTGGCCTCCACCTGCGGACCCAAGGGGAGGGCGGCCCACCTGGTCGAGGCGCTGGTCCGGATCAACACCCCGGAAGCCCGGGAGGAGCTGCTCAAGCTCTTCATGGCCGATCCTCCACGGCTGGCTCTGGTCTGGGCCGTGGGGCGCCTGGGGCTGGTCTCGGCCGCTCCTCGTCTGGTCCAGCTCCTGGAGAGCTCGACCGACCCGAGGATGCGCCACGACGCTGCCTGCGCCCTGGGGCTCCTGAGGCTGCCGTCGTCGCTGGAGGCGTTGACCAGGGCTGCGAGGACCGACCCCGACACGCTGACCCGGGAGGGCGCCGGCTGGGCGTGCGCCAAGCTCAGGCAACAGATCACGGCGGCCGGGTTTCCGATCAGGCTGACCGTGGCGCCGCAGGTGCTGTTCGACCGCACCGGCGTGTTCCTGAGGGCCGGCGAGTCCGTGGACCTGAGCGTCCGTGGCCACTGGGGCTTCGGCGCCCCAAGCTCGGGCCGGGTCAAGGCGGAGCTCACGGTGGAAGGGCCGAACCACACCCGTAACCTCCGGCTGTGCGCTCTTCTCGCGGCGCAGCACCAGGCGATCCACCACGACCGGCGGCGGTTCCTGGCGACCGGCGACGGGGAGATCGTCATCTGTCCGTTCGGCTCCGACCCGCTCGCGCCGGAGTCGGCGGCCATCGATCAGGCCGCGGCGGTCGACGTGGTGGTCACGATAGAGCGGTGAGCCCGCCGGGAGAGATCGGTTTGGGCTCTGTCTTCACGAGCCAGGTCTTGCCGATTCCTCGGTGACGCTGCAGCCAGGCCGAGGCCTGATCACAGGCCCGACTCCGCGGAACAGGTGGGGGATCCTGGCCGACCTGCCTGGCTGCCCGCACGACCAGCTGCCCGGGACGCTGATCGAAACGAGGCCCCTCCGCGTGGGGTTTCTTCCTGCACTGGAGCTCTGCCGTCGGCAGGACCATGTCAGGCTTCGGTGAAGACAGGGTCTGGTCTCACACCCCGAAAGACTTGATCCCGAGACCAGGCCTGTAGAGAAGTGCTATCTCGAGCTTCGGTCTTCCGCTCTTGTCTCGCGCTCGTCTGTACTCTCGCAGCACCCCTATCGCCATCAGACGCTCGATGATCTTGTGCCAGCCGCCTGGACCTGCCTGTAATGTCCCGGGCCGTGCGCCACGTCGCCTACCGACCGGCTGGCACATCTTGCGAATGTGAGTGACGATCGATCGCTCGGTGCCAGTCGGAGTCATGCCCTTGAGGCCATCCAGGTAGCTCCCCAGCTCGGCGTACTCCTTCCTCAGATCGTTCACCCTGTTCTCGCTCGCCCTCTTGTACCCGACCTGAATGGCCGCCGATCGCAAGACTCGATCGGAGCGGCTATCCTGAGTACTTTGATGGTCCACGGCAGCGGCGAGAAGCTGTACCAGCGTTCGAGGGAACAACCGCTCCTTGCCATCGGCGGTGCGTCTCTGCACGAACAGGGCCGTCGAGACCTTGTTTCCTGCCTCGAGTTGGGCGCCCCACAGGGGAGTCAGAAGGCGTTGCCGGCGTTCCTCTTCCGCAGGCCATGCATCAGGACCGACGGTGTTGTCGATGGCATGTATTGCAGCCCGATACTCCTCGCTACGCCAAGCCAAGTTCAGGGCCAGTACCCAGAGGTCCCGGGGTTCCCACCGGAGCTCCACTTTCGCAGCCTCGAGATGGCTCTGGTTCTGAATGTTCAGCTCCGAGAAGATATCCTCCCTCAGGAAAACCTTGAACAGGACTCTCCTGCAGCGTCCTCGAAGAGGTTCGATGGCTTCCACGAAGGCGTTCACAAAGCGCTGTCGCCTCTCGATCGACTTGCTGTCGGATCCAAAACCGACGTCGAGGTTGTCATACAGCAGAGTGACCGCTGTACCATCGCTTTCCAGGAGAGATCTGTCGATCTCTTGCACAACCCGTTCTGCAAGTGTACCCGCTCGTGGGTGCCTCAGCACTCGAAGGAGAGCAGCCTGGAGCGCATCATCGCAAGATGAGACCAGATCCTTGATGAGGCGCCGTTCATCGGAACCGAGGCGCTTCAAGACGGGCTCGACGATCTGTGGCCTGTACTCGAGCAATCGCCTGGCCGCGTACAGCAGCCAGAAGGCTCCGTGCGTCTGTCGGGCAGCCAACCTGGCCTCCCGTTCCAGCTCTCGCATCGCACTGGAGCTCAGCAGATCGTGTCCGGGGCCGTGCCCCGCAAGAAAGGACATGTCGCTCATCTGGGCCGCCTCGGACATGAGGTATGTCCACAGCCAGGTCTTCCCAGCGCCCTTGGCTCCGACCACATACCAGGTCCCGCGATCGACGAGCGCGTTGAAGTCCGACGGCTTGACGAACAGCTTGACAATGTCCCCTGGCGGAGTCGTCTCGGCAAAGGCCAGTTTCTTCAGGCCGCCCTCCGCGTCGAGCTCCGATAGTACCCGGTCAGCATCGACGGTGATGGGCCCAGGTTCAGGAATGAGTCCAGCAAGGATCTCCAAGTGCTGCATGAGCGGGCCGTACGCCCCCGCGGAGCGTTGGACGAAATCGCTCCGAAGATGGTCCGCCAGGGCAATGCCACGCCGGTACTCGATACCGGCTCTGACGACCGGTACGATCTCCTCCAGAAGCTCACCTTGGTCATCGAGAGAGTCCCTGCCCAGAATGTACTTCGTGTACCTCTGCTCCAGTTCCGGCAGGAACCACTCCTCGAGCCGTGTCTGGCCCTCCGGTCCCTCAGGAACCATGGTCGGAACGAGAAGGAGGCCCGGTCGACCGTGTCGATGAAGCCGGGCGGCTCTCACGCCCATGAGTAACAGATCAAGGCCCTCCAGGGATTGAACCGTGATGGGCAAGAAGCACACGACGGCATCGGCAATGTGGAAGATCGCCGAGGCCGAGAGCCCACTGAGGCCTGTACGGCAATCCAGGAGAACGACCTGAGGAGCCAGCTCATCCTTGACCCTGTCGACCAGCACCTGCAGTGGGCTCGGGCCCTCACCAATGTGCCACAATGGTACGCCGAGGTCCTCCAGACGCTCCAGATACCTCTGAGACAGGAGACCTGCCGGCAAGACTCGGATGGGAGTGCCCAGATCGAGACCGTCTCGAAGAACATGCGGTGCCAGGCTCAGGGAGTCCACAGGCGCCGTGGCCGCTTCGCGCAAGAGAGCCAAGACTCCGCGATCTTCCTGCAAGCTGCTGCAGCGGAGTACGTGATGCAGGCCCGGCGCCTCCAGATCCAGGTCGATGACCACCACCTGCACTTGTCGCCCGGAGAGGATCGCGGCGATGTGACCCAGAGCAGTGGTCCGCCCGGCCCCACCTCGAAACCCGTAGAAAGCAACGACGGGCGGTTTGCCGAGCTCGGTCTCTCGCGTCAACGCTGACTTGCCCGCCCGGTATTCGTTCAGGACTCCCGCATAGGAGGCCGCGGAGAACATCTGCGAGTCGGTCTCGTGGCCCGAGTCCTCGACATGTCGAGCCTTCTGTTTGACGGAGCGCGTCATGTTCACCTCTTGTCCGACCTCTTCCCAAGGCCGCGAACGAACTGAACTCCCGCCAGGACGACCTCGACGATCTTCTTCGCACGTCTGAGTTCTTCCATGGCCTTGTCGCGCTTCACGGTCTGGGCGCCGTACCGCAGTGAGTAGGGCCGCTCCTCGAAAATCATGGACTTCCAGCACGCATCCTCGACCCACTCACCACCGTCGCCGGTCATCAGGTTGGATAGTCGCAGGTGATCTGCGAGGGCAAGCAGTTTGTGGCCTTCTCTCGAGCGAAAGAGTGCATTGTAAGCGCCGACGTCCTTCCTCTTCAGGTGGTCCGTATCTTGACACCCACTTCGGAACAGTATTCGCGCCTTGAGGGCACACTCCAGTGCCACGTGCACCAGGTAAGCGGCGGTGAACGGCCCGTCGGCGGGCCGGCGTCGGAGACTCCTGCCGGGTGTGCGCGTCAGTGCCTGCTCGGCGACACCCAGATGGCTTCGGCTCGCCCGCTGGAATCGGGCGATCGTGTAGATGATCTCCCTCACGTTCTTTGGCGACCTCGACTTCCTGGCCACGCGGATCACCAGAGACCTGGCGATGTCACGGTCTTGCACCATCACAGGCTCCCGGGATGCCAGAAGAGCACAACCCCCCCGACCGCCCATCTGAAGGTGGCGACGAGAGGCTCTCGGGCTCACGCCCGAACCCCCGGGCGGCCCAGGCCCGAGGGCCAGGATAGCGGAGAGTCGGGTCCAGATCAAGGAAGAGGAACCGCGGTCCGGGTCGACCGGCACCGAACGATTGACAGGCGCCGCCCGGCTGGGAGATCTTGCTGGTAGCACGATGGACCCGTCGTGGCGTGATCCTGGCCGGTGACGATGCCCGAGCCCCCGGAAGCGAGCGATCATGCTGGCGGCGTCCTCGACCGGCTCGATGCCGACGTCGAGGGATCCGCCGATGCGCTGCCGGGTGCTCGTCGCGCCGCCCGGGCGGGCCGGACAGATGAACGTCGGCGCGGCTGTGGCCTCCGGGCCGGTGCTGCTGTTCTTGCACGCGGACACACGATTGCCGGAGCGGTTCGAGGAGCCCGTTCGCGCGACGCTCGACAGAGCGGGCGTGGTCGCGGGCGCCTTCCGCCTCGCCATCGAGAACGCCCGCGGGCCGCTCCGGTTCATCCAATGGGCGGCCAACTTCCGCTCACGCTGGCTCGGGATGCCGTACGGCGACCAGGCGGTCTTCGCCAAGGCGGAGGTGTTCCGGGCGGTGGGTGGCTTTCCCGATCTGCCCATCCTGGAAGATCTCGAGATGATCCGCCGCTTCCGTCGCTTCGGGCGGATCGCGGTGGTCGCCGCGACGGTCACCACGTCGTCCCGCCGGTGGGCGTCGCGCGGAGCGCTCCGGGGCTCGTGGATCAATCAGATGGTGCTGGCCGGGTACTTCGCCGGTGTGTCGCCGGACCGCCTGCTCCGGTGGTACGGACGGATGGGTGGCCGGAGCCAGAGGGCCGGCGATCGGGGCGACGATGAAAGCCGCACGTCACCCGGTTCCTCGAGTCGGTCGGGCGTGGGCGCCCTGTCATCGGCAGGTCCGTGCGGTGGCAGAGGCGGCGGACGGGCCACGTCCGAGGCGCTCGGATCCGGGCTCTTGCCGCCGGACTCCGCCGGGCCGTCGATGGCAGGGCCGGTCGGCTGACCCGAGAGGGACATCATGTGGGAAGCGTGGCCTTCGGAACCGTACATCCGCCTCGGCTCGTTCGGCGCTGTCCTGGCGGCGATGGCACTGTGGGAGGCTCTCGCCCTGCGCCGTCCACCCACGGTGAACAGGCGGCTCCGCTGGGTGAACAACCTCGGGCTGGTGGTGCTCAACAGCGCTCTCGTCCGGATGGTGGCGCCTCTCGGCGCCGTCGGCTTCGCGGTTGGGGCCGAGACTCACGGGGCCGGAGCGCTGCGCACGCTCTCGCTCCCGTACTGGGCGAGCGTCGTGGCAGCGGTGGTCCTCTTCGATCTGGCGATCTACCTGCAGCACGTCATGCTCCACGCGGTGCCGGCGTTCTGGCGGCTGCACATGGTCCACCACGCGGACCTGGACTTCGACGTGACCACCGGTCTGCGGTTTCACACCCTCGAGATCGTGCTGTCGCTCGGCATCAAGGCCGCGGTCGTGCTGGCTCTCGGACCGCCGCCGGCGTCCGTCTTGATCTTCGAGGTCTTGCTGAACGCCACGTCCATGTTCAACCACGGCAACGTGCGGATGCCGCCCCGGCTCGATCGATTCCTGCGCTGGTTCCTGGTGACGCCGGACATGCACAGGGTCCACCATTCGACCATCGCGGGCGAGACGAACAGCAACTTCGGCTTCAACCTGCCCTGGTGGGACTTTCTGCTCGGCACGTACCGTGACCAGCCCGCTGCGGGTCACGAGGCGATGGTCATCGGCCTGACCCACTTCCGGGACGAACTGCAGGTCGACCGGCTGCACCGCATGCTGACGCTCCCGTTCGTCGGAGCGCCCGGCGATTATCCGATCGACCGCCGAGGGCGAGGCACGTGAGGGCCCTCCCGGAGGCCGCGTCGACGCCGACCGGAAGAAGGCGCTCCGTTCCTGTCATCCGGCGTGATTCCCGGAGCGCCCGGTCCATGCCCTCGCCTCCAGGCGAGGGTGGACGAGCTTCCGGACGCCCAGGTCCTGCAGACGGCGGAAACGCCTTCTCGATTGCCGGGGTCGGCCGGTAGCCTCGTGCGCGCCTCGTCTCGACCGATCCTCGCTTCTTACCTGGTGAGGTACGGGCCGTCGCGCCAGAAAGGACAGTCGTTTGCCGTCACTTCGCGGCGCGCGGAGTTCAGTACGCCCATGGACTCCAGGAGGCGCTTGCCGGAGATCATGTCGATCCGGATCGCCCGTCTGGGCTCCAGTCGGCCAGCCGCCGGATCGGCCAAAGACAGATAGAATCCTGTGGCGACGAAATCTCCGTTGGGCTGGCCGGCATCCACGCTGGCACCGAGGAGCTGATGGACGTGTCCGAGCTGGACGTCGTCTGTCCGCCGGTCGATCTCGATCGCGAGCTGGCCACCGGGCTCGAGGTTCATCAGCATCAGCTCGATCCCGCTCTGCGGCCAGCCGTGGGAGCAACACTCCACCTTGTAGCCGAGCATGTCCGAGTAGACTCCCGCGACGACGTCCGGCCGATGAGCAGGTTCAACGGCATCGAGAGTCTCGTCCAGCTCCGCCACGAGCGCATCCACCGGAACGTCCAGCGACTCCGTGGCGAACTTCTTCAGGACCGCCTCGGTGGAGAAGAACGTCCCCAGGCCGGAGAGATCCTCTCGATCCGACTGAAAGGACCACCACCCGCAACGCCCACAGAGAGCCAACAGATCATCCTGGAAGCCCGTTCCTCCGGAGAACTCCATAGAGGCATGGTTGACATGGCACTCGAGCTTGCAGTACGGGCATTCCGAACTGAAGCGGCTCCTCTCCTTGGCCCGGAAGTAGTCGCCGCAGTCGTCGGCGTCGGCGGCTCCGTAGTCTCCGCATCCAGACTCGAAGGAGTAGACGAAGATCGGTGGCACCGTGCATTACCTCATCGAGGGGCTCCTGGCCTGGAGAGTAGCACCCGGGCGAACCACGGCGCTCGTCGGCTGCGTGAGGTTCTCGATCGCGTGGCCAGGACCGTCGATCGGGCCGCCGGCGGTCGGGGTGTCGTCAGCCGGCTGGACGAACCGCTTGGGGTCACCGGTGAGTACCAGGACATCAGGGTGTGGGGACTCTCTCGCGATGCCCGTCGAGCCTTGCTGACGGACCATGGTGGTCCGGTTTTCTCGCTGCATGTCGTGGAGTCGGGCTCTCCCTCCGGCACTCTGGTGTTCACCCTGAGGGAAGAGAGCTTGGGAGGCGAGCTGTCGATCTCGGAGGCCTCCCTGAGCCCGGACGGCAAGCTCATCCTGTTGCTGTGCGAGAACATCGTCAGGGGCAAGTACAGGCTGATCGTCGTCGAGGTCGACACGAACCTGAGAACCGTCGTGGCCGACGAGATCAGCCCTACGGACTCGTTCCTGTTGCGGCGAGAGGGGCACTTGGGCATCGCGGCCCAGATGGCGATCACCAGCGACTGAACGCACCTCGAGCGGGCACGAGGCACGGATACGCCTGGAAAAAGGGGACAGACCCCTTCTTCCCAGGAACGGCAGTCCCAGAGTTCGGAAGGGACGACCTCCACGAGGCGATCGTCCGCATCGAGCCTGGCCGGGGCTCGCGTGCGTCCAGGGGCTGGGACCCTGCCACTCCGGGCCGCACTCAATCGAGGTCGTCCACATCCAGACCGGTGATCTTCTGGATCTGCTCCCGATTCATCCCCGCCGCACGCATCTGCCTGGCGATCTCCTTCTGCGCCTCGCGACGACCGACCTCCCGGCCCTGCTTCTTCGCGTGCTCCAGCCGCGTCGCTTCGTCGTGGTCCGCTTTCTCTCGCATCTCCAAGAGCTCCCGAACCTGCCGGCTCGCACTCGCCTTCCGCCACGCACGTACCGCCATCGCGATCCCCTCCTCCGCCTTCAGCTGCTCGGGAAGCGTCGCCTCCCCGCCCTCGTACAGCTCGCTGAACTTCAGGATGTGCAGCCACCTCTCGAACGGCGTGCGCAGCTGGCGCGGCTTGTCCCGTCGGAACTTCACCAGCTCGATGAAGTGCAGCTCCAGCACGTCCGTCAGCGTCTTCGCATGCTTTTCGTCGTACATCCGGTACGTGCTGTGCAGATCCGCGAGCTCCGGAAACAACGGGAAGTCCACCAGCGAGATCCCTATCGTCTTCGCAACCTCGGTGTACGGGTCGCCCGTTTCCAGCTGGCTCGAGAGCAGACGGGCCAGGTATAGGCCTTTTCATAAGTCAGTAGATGTGCTAATGTGTCTTCATGAGAAGACATGCGGTTCGGCGAGATCCAGTTGCGCTTGAGGAAATTCGGCGGCGTGCGGTCAAAGCTTGTC
>JACQZM010000561.1 GCA_016213885.1 Candidatus Rifleibacteriota bacterium
GCCAGGCAGCCACTTCGACCAGCCATTCCGCCAGGTGGCTCAGGAGCGCTCGTGGTCTCTCCGGAGCGGGCATCGCAAATCCTCCAAGTCGTCGGGTCCTCGTCGCCGCGTGGGTCAGTGTAACACCCCGGGCGTCCGGGCTGCAGCAGTGCATTGACGAGAGCTCTTCGCGATGTACCCCCCTCCGTCAGCCGAGGCTTCAAGATCGCCAATGGCGATGCCGGTCAAGGGCCGATCGAGAGGGGAGGGTCGCGCTCTCAGCGCCGCCGGCCCGGGCTGGCAATCCGCTCCAGCACGGCGAGGTGGTTGGACATGGCGCAGGTGACCAGCGCCCGGTCCCCGGCGAAGAGGATGTGGCGGGGGATGGAGCCGACCTCGATGGTCTGGACGACCGTCATCGAGGCGGCCTCGATGACGCTGACCGTACCGTCCTTGTCGTTGGTCACGAGGACGCTGGCGCCGTCGGGAGAGACGGCCAGATCCGAGAACGGGAACCGTCCCACGTTCACCAGACCGACCTGCCGCCAGTTCACCAGATCGATCGCGGCGACCGAGTTGGATTCGCTGTGGGAGACGTACGCCCTGAGTCCGTCCGGCGCCACCGCAACCTGACAGGCCCCCTTCCCGTCGGTGGGGATCAGCGTCTCGCCAAACAGGTCATTCGTGTTCACCAGCGCGACGGTGTTGGAGATCCAGCCCGACACGAGCAGGTGCTTTCCGCCCGGCTCGAGCGCCGGCTCCCACAGCCCGATGCCGATCTTCTCCACGATGTCGGCGAGCGCCACTTCCAGGTCGGTGTCGATGACGTGGACGCGGTCGCAGCTCGTGTTCAGGGCGAGCGCCCGGGGCTGCCCCGGCACCGGGACGATCCGACTCACTCCGACGGTGAGCCCGATGCTGGTCCGGGTCGTGGGCCCCGATGGGTCGAGCACCTCCACGGTGCCTGCGTAGTAGGTGCCTACCAGCGCCTTTCCGTCGACCATCACGATGTCGCGGGGCCCCTTGGGCACGGCCACCCGGCCGACCGCCTCGCCGCGGTCGAGGTCCACGCGCACCACCGTGCTGTCCCTGAAGCACGCCACCAGCGCCGCCCCGGCGCCGTCGAAAGCCATGGCCACCGGCACCCGTCCCACCGGGATCGTGGCGAGAGGCTCCAGAGCGGGCCAGGAGAAGACCGTCAGATCGTCCGAGTCGGAGTTGGCCACGACCACGCGACGGCCGTCAGGGGCGAGCCACAGGCTGCCGGGGCCGATGCCGGTGGGCAGCGTGGCGGCCACCCTGTACGTGTCCGCCGCCACGGACGCCATCGGCGCGAAGGCGAATACCACCGGGATGAGGAGCAGGGACAACGGAAGAACGCGACCGGCCAGGCAAGGCAGCATGGCGATATTCTAAGGTATCCGGGCGGCGCGATCAAGGCTGGAGAGGCCAAGGGGTAGATGTCCCCGGAATGCCGGAACCGTGTCAGCGCCGGTGCGCTGAACCTCTGATGGGCTGCCGACTCCGGGGCTCGGGAACGAAGACCTCGTAGGCGGCTGCGAAAGAACGAGCCGCTACGATGCCAGGGACGGCTGTCCTCGGTCTGATCCGCGGAGCCCCCGGACTTCGTTGCCTCCCCCAGTCCGGGGAGAGTATCCTGCTCGTTGCTTCCCGAGCCACCCGCACTCCTGAGCGAATCACCGATCTCATGAATCACCCGAGCCCAGGATCCCCCGATCGTTCCGAACCGGCCCGGCCCGATGACGACAGACCCGGCTGCGCTGGGCGGCTGCTGAGCTGGATCGTGATCATCGCCCTGGCAGCCACCGTGTGGGTGAGGCTGCACCCCCGCGACAAGACCGCTGGCTCCGACGGCACGGCGACCAGCTCCGGCAAGCCTCACAAGGTCAAGGCGAAGCACGTGATCCCGGTGGTGGTCGCCCAGGTCCGCCGTGGGGACATGCACCTCTACATCGACGGTCTGGGCACCGTGACGCCGTTCTACACCGTGACCGTGCGGGCCCGCGTCGACGGGCTCTTGATGAAGCTGCACTACCGGGAGGGGCAGACGGTCCGGGAGGGTGATCTCCTGGCGGAGATCGACCCGCGACCGTTCGAGGTGCAGGTCGCCCAGGCCGCGGGAACCCTGGCGAAAGACCAGGCGCTGCTCAAGAACGCCCAGGTCGATCTGGTCCGTTTCCGGAAGCTCCCGGTCAAGTTCATCCCGGAACAGCAGGCCACCACCCAGGAGGCGCTGGTCGACCAGTACAGGGCCGCGATCATGGTCGATCAGGCCCAGCTCGACAACGCGAAGCTCCAGCTGATCTACAGCCGCATCACCGCTCCGATCGCCGGCCAGATCGGTCTGCGCCTGGTGGACCAGGGCAACATGATCCGCTCCAGCGAGGGCGCAGGGCTGGCCGTCATCACCCAGATCCAGCCGATCGCGGTGGTGTTCAGCATCGCCCAGGACCACATCTCGCGGGTGCGAGCCCGGATGCGCGCGGACCCGGAGCTGGTGGTGGAGGCGTACGACAGCGACCTGAAGAACAGGCTCTCGACGGGGAAGCTGATCGCCCTCGACAACCAGGTCGACCCGGCGACCGGTACCGTCAAGCTGAAGGCCAGCTTCGAGAACGCCGACGGCGCGCTCTTCCCCAATCAGTTCGTGAACGCCCGGCTCCATATCGACGTGAGGCGCCAGGCGCTCATCGTCCCGACAGCCGCGGTGCAGCGCGGCCCTGATTTCGCCTACTGCTATCTGGCCAAGAACGGCCTCGCGGAGCTCAAGAAGATCGTTCCGGGGGCGGTGGAGGGCGAACAGACCGTCATCGAGTCGGGGCTCGAGGTCGGCGAGTCGGTGGTGACCGCCGGCGTGGACAGGATCGTCCAGGGCACGCACGTGGCGCCTCAGAGCCAGCCCTCCAACCAGACCGCCCCGGGCGCGAAGGGCGATCGGCCCGACGCACGGACGGCCGGCTCCCCACGACCCGGGTCGGTCCCGGCGTCCGCCGCCGCGCCGTTCGCCCCTGGTAGCCCGGCGAACCCGCCGCAGGGGCAGGTCGGGCCCAGGTAGCGGGATGAACATCTCCCGGCCGTTCATCCTCCATCCGGTGGCGACGACGCTCCTGATGGTGGCCCTGGTTCTGGTCGGCGCGGTGGCGTACCGGCATCTGCCGGTCTCGGCGCTTCCGCAGGTCGACTACCCGACGATCCAGGTCGTGACCTTCTATCCGGGCGCCGGGCCGGACGTCATGGCGTCGTCGGTGACGGCTCCGCTGGAGCGTCAGTTCGGACAGATGTCCGGCCTGTCCCAGATGACCTCCACGAGCTCCCAGGGGAGCTCCGTCATCATTCTGCAGTTCAACCTGAATCTGGGCATCGACGTGGCGGAGCAGCAGGTGCAGGCCGCCATCAACGCCGCCGACTCGTACCTCCCGCGAGACCTGCCCAACCCCCCGGTCTACAACAAGGTCAACCCGGCCGACACGCCCATCCTGACCCTCGCCCTGACGTCCTCGGTGCTTGGGCTATCGCGGGTGGAAGACCTGGCCGACACCCGGCTGGCGCTGAAGATCTCGCAGCTGCCTGGAGTGGGCATGGTGACCATCTCCGGCGGCCAGAAGCCTGCCGTGCGCATCCAGCTGAACCCCACGGCGCTGGCCAGGCAGGGGCTCACGCTCGATGATGTGCGGTCGATCATCACCACCGCCAACGTGAACCAGGCCAAGGGCAGCTTCGACGGTCCCCGCCAGACCTGCACCATCGCCACCAACGATCAGATCTTCACCAGCGAGCAGTACAGGAAGCTGGTCATCGCCTTCCGCAACGGAGCGCCGATCTTGCTCTCCGACGTGGCCGTCGTGTCCGACGACGTGGAGAACGCGAGACAGGCCGCCTGGATGAACGACACGCCCGCGGTCATCCTCAACATCCAGCGCCAGCCCGGCGCCAACATCATCGAGGTGGTGGACCGGGTCAAGGCCTTGCTTCCCAAGCTCCGCGATTCCCTGCCGGCGTCCGTCCAGATCGCGATCTTGAACGACCGAACCGTCACCATCCGGGCGTCGGTCGAAGATGTCCAGTTCGAGCTGGAGCTCACCATCGTGCTGGTGGTGGCCGTGATCTTCCTGTTTCTGAGAAACCTGAGCGCCACCATCGTCCCGGGCGTGGCGGTGCCGCTCTCGCTGATCGGGACGTTCGGCGTGCTCTACACGCTGGGGTACAGCCTCAACAACCTCAGTCTGATGGCGCTGACCATCTCCACCGGGTTCGTGGTGGACGACGCGATCGTGATGATCGAGAACATCGCCCGGTACGTCGAGGCCGGCGAGGAACCTCTCCAGGCGGCGCTCAAGGGGGCCGGCGAGATCGGCTTCACCATCGTGTCGCTGACGATCTCGCTGATCGCCGTGCTCATTCCGCTCCTCTTCATGGGTGACATCGTGGGCCGGCTGTTCCGGGAGTTCGCCATCACGCTCAGCGTGACCATCCTGATCTCCGCGCTGATCTCGCTGACGCTGACCCCCATGATGTGCGCGCGGCTGCTGAAGCATCGGCCTGCCTCGCGGCAGGGATTGCTGTTCCGGTGGTCGGAGCGGGTGTTCGACTCGATCATCGCCGTCTACGGCTACACCCTCCGGGCGGTGCTCCGCCACCAGGCCCTGACGCTGGTGGTGGTCCTGGGAACCGTGGTGCTGACGGTGGACATGTTCATCCAGATCCCCAAGGGCTTCTTTCCGGTCCAGGATACCGGCTCGATCCTGGGCGTGTCCGAGGCCGCTCAGGACATCTCGTTCTCCGCCATGGCCCAGCGCCAGCGAGCCCTCGTGGAGGTGATCCGGAAGCACCCGGCGGTGGACACCGTGTCGTCGTTCATCGGCATCGACGGGATCAACACCACGATCAACACCGGCCGGATCCAGGTCTGCCTGAAGCCGCTGGAGAAGCGACGGGCCACCGCCAGCGACATCATCCGGCAGCTGGCGCCCGAGGTCGCCAAGGTGCAGGGCATCACGCTCTTCATGCAGCCGGTCCAGGATCTCACGGTGGAAGACCGGGTGAGCCGGACCCAGTACCAGTACAGCCTGGAGTGCCCCGACCCCGAGGAGCTCGCCTACTGGGTGCCCCGCTTCGTGGAGCGGCTGGCCTCTCTTCCCCAGCTTCGAGACGTGGCCACGGACCTCCAGAACAGCGGCCTCTCGACCCGTCTGGTGATCGACAGGGATGCGGCGTCACGGCTGGGCATCACTCCCCAGGACATCGATGACGCGCTGTACAACGCCTTCGGTCAGAGACAGGTCTCCACGATGTTCACCCAGCTGAACCAGTACCGGGTCGTCCTGGAGGTCCTCCCGCAGTTCAGGCACAGCCCGGAGAGCCTCCGATCGATCTACCTGCGTTCTTCCTCGGGCACCCAGGTTCCGCTGGAGACCATCGCCCGGTTCCAGCAGGGGACGGCGCCGCTGACGATCAACCATCAGGGTCAGTTCCCCGCGGTCACCGTGTCGTTCAACCTGCCGCCCGATGGCTCGCTGGGCGAAGCGGTGGAGGCGATCGAGAAGGCGCGGCAAGAGCTCGGACTGCCCGAGAGCATCCAGACCGGCTTCCAGGGAACCGCCCGGGCGTTCCAGGCCTCGCTGGAGGGCGAGATCTGGCTCATCGTGGCGGCGCTGGTGACTGTCTACCTGCTGCTGGGCATGCTCTACGAGAGCTACCTCCACCCGATCACGATCCTGTCGACCCTTCCGTCGGCCGGAGTCGGAGCTCTGCTGGCGCTCCAGATCTGCCGGATCGACTTCTCCGTCATCAGCCTGATCGGGCTCATCCTGCTGATCGGCATCGTGAAGAAGAACGGCATCATGATGATCGACTTCGCCCTGCAGGCGGAGCGTCACGAAGGGGCTTCTCCGAGGGAGGCGATCTTCAAGGCCTGCATGATCCGTTTCCGGCCCATCATGATGACCACCATGGCCGCCTTCTTCGGAGCCTTCCCCCTGGCCATGAGCTCCGGCGTCGGATCGGAGCTCAGGCAACCGCTGGGCATCACCATGATCGGAGGGCTGGTGTTCAGCCAGCTCTTGACGCTCTACACGACGCCGGTGATCTACCTGACGTTCGACAGGGTCTCGAGGTGGGTCCGGGGCGCACCGGCGCCCGCTCCCGCGCCGATCGACCACCAGGCCCCGCGGGAAGGCTGACGGCATGCGGTCATGAACATCAGCGAGCCGTTCATCCGGAGGCCCGTGGCCACGACGCTCATGACGATCGCCCTGGCGATCTCCGGGGTGGTCTCCTACCGCTTCCTCCCGGTGGCGCCGCTCCCCCAGGTGGACTATCCCACGGTTTCGGTGAACGCGGAGCTCCCCGGCGCCAGCCCGGAGACCATGTCCTCCTCCGTGGCCACGCCGCTGGAGCGGATGTTCGGCCGGATCGCCGGCGTCACCGAGATGACGTCGTACAGCGCCCTCGGTCAGATCAACGTGACTCTGCAGTTCGAGCTGGACCGCGACATCGACGCCGCGGCGCGGGACGTCCAGGCCGCGATCAACGCCGCCCGCGGCCAGCTCCCCACGAACCTGCCCAGCAACCCGACGTACCGCAAGGTCAACCCGGCCGACGCCCCCATCATGCTCCTGGCGCTGACGTCGGACCTCTATGACCGGGCCAGGATGTACGACGTGGCGTCGTCGATTCTGCAGCAGAAGCTGTCGCAGATCGCCGGGGTCGGTCTGGTTACCATCGACGGCGGGGCGCTGCCGGCGGTCCGGGTCACCGTGAACCCAGGCCGGCTCAACGCCCTGGGGCTCTCCCTGGAGGACCTCCGGAAGATGCTGGCGTCGGCCAACACCAACCGGCCCAAGGGGGAGATCTCCGGCGCCGATCACACCTGGACCCTCTACTCCACAGACCAGCTGTTCAGGGCCCAGGAGTACCGGAGGCTCATCGTGGCGTTCCGGAACGGAGCGGCGGTGCGACTGGGCGATGTGGCGCAGGTCACCGATTCCCTCGAGGACAATCGCCTGGAGGGCCAGGCGAACGGGGTTCCCGCCATCGTCATGATCGTCTACCGTCAGCCCGGGGCCAACATCATCGAGACGGTGGACCGGATCCGCACCATCCTGCCCCGTCTGGCGGCCCAGATACCCCAGGGGCTCGATTTCTACGAGGTGGGCGACCGGACAATGACGATCCGGGCGTCGGTCCACGACGTGGAGATGACCCTCATCCTCTCGGTCTTCCTGGTCGTCCTGGTGGTCTTCGTCTTCCTCAGGAACCTCCGGGCCACCCTGATCCCCAGCGTGGCCGTCCCGCTGTCGCTGGTGGGCACGTTCGGCGTGATGTACGTCGCCGGGTACAGTCTGGACAACCTGTCGCTGATGGCGCTCACCATCGCCACGGGGTTCGTCGTGGACGACGCGATCGTGGTGATCGAGAACGTCACTCGCCACCTCCAGGCAGGCGCCACGCCGCTGGAGGCCGCCCTGGTCGGGGCGTCGGAGATCGGCTTCACCGTCATCTCGATGAGCCTCTCCCTCGTGGCGGTGTTCATCCCCATCCTGCTGATGGGCGGCATCATGGGCCGGCTGTTCCGGGAGTTCGCAGTGGTTCTCTCGGCCGCCATCGGCGTGTCCATGGTGATCTCGCTGACCACGACCCCCATGATGTGCGCGATGCTGCTGGAGCCCCACGCCGTGACCCGGAAACGGGCCGGCTGGTTCCATCGCGCCGGAGAATGGGTCCTCGACGGCGTGCTCTGGCTGTACGAGATCACGCTCCGGTGCGCGCTGCGGCACCAGTTCCTGGTGTTCATCCTGACCCTCGCCACGGCGGCCTACACGATGTACCTCTTCTTGAAGGTCGACAAGGGGTTCTTCCCGCAGCAGGACACGGGCCGTCTCGCCGGCATGATCCTGGCCGACCAGGACACGTCGGCACAGGCCATGCGCCAGATCCTCTCGAAATTCGTGGCGGTGGTGGCCGGCGACGAGGACATCAGCGACGTCGTCGCCTTCAGCGCTGCCTACGGTGGACGCATGTTCTGCGGGCTCAAGCCGCTGGGCCAGCGCAAGTCGTCCGCCGACGAGGTGGTCGCTCGCCTCCGCACGAAATCGGCCCAGGTCCCCGGGGCGATTCTCTACCTGCAGGTCACCCAGGATCTGCGGATCGGCGCCATCAAGAGCAGTGCCCAGTACCAGTACACGCTCCAGGGCGACGACCTGCAGACGCTCTCCGACTGGGCGCCGAGGGTGGTGCGGCGGCTGGAGTCCATCGAGGGGCTGGACGACGTCGACTCGGGGCAGCAGGACAGGGGGCTCCAGGCCACTCTCACCATCGATCGGATGACCGCTTCTCGCCTGGGCCTTTCGCCGAAGCTGATCGACGACACCCTCTACGACGCGTTCGGCCAGCGTCAGGTCTCCACGATGTACAACCAGCTCAACCAGTACCACGTGGTGATGGAGGTGAAACCGCAGTTCAACGAGAATCCGGAGGGACTGCGCTACGTCTATCTCACCGGCTCCGGCGGCAAGCAGATCCCGCTGAGCACCGTCGCCCGGTACTCCCCGACCGCCGGGCCGCTCTCGGTGAACCACAAGGGGTTCTTCCCGTCGGTCACCATCTCGTTCAACCTGGTCCACGGCTTCGCCCTCAGTTCGGCCGTGGAGCGGATCGAGAAGGCGACCATCGAGATGGGACTCCCCGGCAGCATCCAGGGGACTTTCTCGGGGACTCTCCAGGCGTTTCTGGAGTCTCTGTCCACGGAGCCGTATCTCATCCTGGCCGCGATCCTGGCCGTCTACATCGTGCTGGGGATGCTCTACGAGAGCACGATCCACCCGATCACGATCCTGTCGACCATCCCGTCCGCCGGCGTGGGCGCACTGCTGGCGCTCAGGTTCTGCGACACCGAGCTGTCGGTGATCGCCCTGATCGGGATCATCCTTCTGATCGGCATCGTGAAGAAGAACGCCATCCTGATGATCGACTTCGCGCTCAACGCCGAACGTCGGGAGGGGAAGCCGCCCGAGGAGGCGATCTTCGAGGCCTGTCTGCTGCGGTTCCGCCCGATCATCATGACGACCATGGCGGCGCTGCTGGGAGGGCTGCCCCTGGCGCTGGGCACCGGCACCGGGTCGGAGCTGCGCCGACCGCTGGGCATCGCCATCGTCGGCGGTCTGATGCTGAGCCAGTTGCTGACGCTCTACACCACGCCGGTGGTCTACCTGTATCTGGGCCGCCTGCAGCGCTGGGGCAACGGGCTGTACCGGCTGGCCATCGGTCAGCCCTACCGCGACGGGGCGTAGCGGCTCGGCTCAGCCCCGGGAACGGGCGTCGCCGCTGGCACGGCGTCCGCCGGCCTCTGCCGGCCCGGGAGGGCCAGAGGGACCTTCAGCGCCTTCGCCGCCGAATCCTCCACCACGATGCTTCTCAGCTCCAGCAGCGTTCCCGTGGCGGCGTCGTAGTCCACGCGGCTCTCCACGGCGTCCACCAGCGCCCGGACCGCGGCGCTCCTGGCCGTGGCCAGGTCCTGCAGGTATTGCAGCAGGTTGTAGTTCGCGATCAGCCCCTGCTGATAGCGTGCCACCGCCGCCTTGTACTGCTCCTCCGAGTACTGCGCCGCCTGCCGGGTCACCCCGACCCTGTCGAGGTTCACCTCCAGCGAGCTGTGCGCCTGGGTGACCTCGTCGTCGATCTGATCTTCCACCGCTTTCACGCTCAAGAGAGCCTGCCGCTTCTGCAGCACGCCCTGCTCGTGGTTCCCGCGGGCGGTACGGTTCGAGAGCGGGATACCGATCTGGACGCCCACGGTGTAGCCCGGGTACTCGTTGCTCTCGACATCGCCCAGAGCATGGGACCAGGCGCGCTCCAGCCCGTTGCTCTGGTAGGACGCGATCAGATCGACCTGGGGCCGCTTCTGGTTCCTCAGGTAGACGATGTTGAGATCCTTGTTGTTCAGGTCGATGAGGACGTTCTGGTAGTCGGGCCGCCTGGCGTACGCTGTCTCCAGCGCCCGGTCGAGCGGCAGCGGTTTGCCCGGATGGACCACCCGATCGGCCGGTACGATCTCCAGCCCGGCCCTCCGGTCGTCCAGCGAGATGGAGCGACGCAGCGTCGACTGGTTGAGCTGGACCGTACGTTCCGCGATGCGCAGCGCAGCCACGTTGTTGGCCAGCGCCGCCTTGGCCTCCACGACGTCCACCTCGGAAGCGAGACCCTGGAGCAGTCGCGACTGGTTGTAGTCGAGCAGCTCCTGGGAGGCCTGGACGTTGAACGCCTTGACCTCCCGGTCCTCCCGCGAGAAGTAGAGCTCCCAGTATTGCTTCTCCGCCGTCTGGACGGTATCGAGGACGGACTTCTTGAGCTGCATCAAGTTCTGGATGACGGTGTTTCGCGCGATGTTCACCTGAGCGTTGACCACCCGGCGACCCGCTCCCTTCACCAGCGGCCTGGTGGCGGTCACGACCACGCTCGACTGGTAGTATGGGTTGGGAGGAGTGGGAAAGAACGAGTTCACCCAGTAGCGCTGGTTGTTGAAGCTGGAGGACAGCTGGGTGCCGTCATGGAACCTGGTCTGGTAGTTCAGGTTGGCGATCCGGGTCTCCGATCCGACGAATCCCGGGTAGCTCGAGCTCTTGGAGGGGACGTCGTTGGCCTGCTTCTGGAGCTGCAGCGACAGGGTCTGGTCGAAGAGACCGAGTTGAGTGAGCACCTGGGCCCGCGCGATGGCTGGATTGATCTTCTGGACCTGGAGCTGCTTGTTGCGCTCCAGCGCCCGGACCGTCACGTCCGACAGCCTCAGGCGGAGCGCGTCGACCTGTGGCTTCACGATCAGCTCGACCGGAATTGTGGAGACCGGGTTCCGCCCGGCGGCCACGGCGGTCTGCACATCCGCCGAGCCGGCCGTGCCGTCGGCACCGGAGTCGGCCGCTGCCTCGGCGGCGGGTGCCTCGGCGGCGGCCTGGACGATCCTCGAGAGGGAGCTCCAGCCGCACGGGAGAGCCGCGAACACGAGGATCACCATGCCCCTGCGAACCACTTCACATCGCACGCGGGCCCTCCGCAGGCGTCCCCCGATGACTCGATCCGGGTGGACCGGTCATGGAGAAGAAGGTCAACAGGGTATCCGACATGCTCTTCTTCGTCAACTCACGCGGCCGTCGCCGGGCATGACAGGGACCGCGATCCTGACGCAGCAGGCGGCAGCACCCGGATGTGACGGGGACACGCCCGCGGAACCGTCGAGCCGTGCTAGCCCACGGCTTCCATGATCGCCTTCTTCAGGGCGGCGATCCGGGCCTCGGCCGATGCCTTGATGCGATCGCGCAGGGGCGGGTGCCTGTCGGCGATCTCCAGGAAACGCGCACGGTCCAGGGAGAGACAGGTGGTATCGCTGAGCGCGGTGACCGAGCACATCCAGGGGAGACGCTCGAGGGCCTCGAGCTCGCCCAGGTGATCCCCTGGCTCCAGAACCTCGAGGACCCGTTTCGTCTGGTCCCCCCACTTCACGAACGACTCCAGCCGTCCGCGCGCGATGAGGAGGAACTTGGCTCCGGGCTCTCCCTCCTCGAACACGATGCGGCCCGCCGGGAACCGCTCGCAGACGAAGACCCTGGTGAGCATCTCCAGGATCTCGTCGCCACAACCCGCCAGGAACGGGATCGCTCGCAGCCGATCGACGGTCACCTGGACACCGCCTCTCTCATCGATGACGAAGCCGCTCTGCTTCACCCAGAGAGAGGCATACGGACCCCCTCTGGCCAGGAGTTCGACATGGGTTCCGCTCTCGACGACGCGCCCGTTCTCCATGACGATGATGTGGTCGTAGCCGGACACCTGGGAGAGCCGATGAGTGACGGACACCAGCGTCCAGTTCGAGTCCAGTCCTCTCAGCAGGTCTTCGATCTCCTGCTCGGTCTGGGCGTCCAGCGCCGCCGTGGCCTCGTCCAGGAAGAGGATCGCAGGCTTTCGGACGAGCGCCCTGGCGATGGCGACCCGCTGGCGCTGGCCTCCCGAGAGCAGCGCTCCCTGACTGCCGACCTGGGTGTCGTATCCCGCGGGCAGCGCCAGGATCGCGTCGTGAAGACCGGCATCCCGGGCCGCCGCCTCGACCTGTTCATCGCTGGCGTCCAGACGCCCCAGGCGGATGTTCTCCCTGATCGTGGTGTTGAAGAGCGCCGTGTTCTGGGGCACGATTCCGGTCTGCCCTCGAAGCGACGCCTCCGTGCCGTTTCGCAGGTCTTCCCCGTCCAGCGTGACCCTGCCGCTCTGGGGGTCGTGCAGCCTGAGCAGCAGCGACAGAACCGTCGACTTGCCGGACCCGGACCTTCCCACGATGGCCACGGAGCGGCCGGCCGGGACGGCCAGGGACACGTCGTTCAAGACCGGGTGCTCCGGATCGAAGCCGAAGGTCAGCCGATCCATGGCGAGCTCTTTCGTGAGGTGCGGCAACGGCTTGGCCCCGGGCTGCTCCACCATGGCGGGGGGACAGTCCAGCAGTCCACGGATCCGTCCCAGCGACACGGCGCCCTGCGTCAGCAGAGGGATGCTCCCGGTGAGCGAGTCCAGGGCGCTGCTGATGTTGGACAGGGCGCCGATGAAGGCGATGAAGAGGCCCGTGGTGAGATGGCCGATGATGGCCAGGTGGGCGCCCAGCCCCAGAATCCCGATCTGTACGATGCGGAGCGCTATCGAGGTGGCTCGTCCCACCAGCGAGGAGAAGAAGTTGGCGTCGTGGGAGTGGCCAGCGAGAGTGTCCAGCATGGCCGTGAACCGCTCGAGACGCTGGCCCTCCAGGCCGAACGCACGCACCGCCAGGTGGAGCACCAGGTTCTCCTGGACCACCTCGGCGACCGCGGCCCGCTGGTCGTCGCGATCTTTCGTGCTTCGTCTGGCCCGCCGGGCGAACCACCGCGGAGCGATCGCCACGAGTGGCATCAGGATGAACGACGCCAGGGCGAGACGCCACTGGATGGCGAAGAGCAGGACGGTGTTCAGTATCAGATGGAGGCTGCGGGAGATCAGCACCGGCAACCCCCGGACCATGGCCATCTCGAGCGCCACCATGTCGGGCCCGAAGCTGGCGACGATCTCTCCCTCCGGAGTCCGGGCGTAGAAGGCGCTGGACTGCTTCTGAAGGTGAACGAAGAGGTCCCTCTGGATCTCCCTGGTGACCAGGGCTCCGACGCGGGCCGAAACTTCGTCGTGCAACACCCCCGCCAGGGCGTTGATCACGTACACCAGTCCGAGGAGCGACATGGCCACCGCCAGGAGATGCTGGCTCTTGGACGGGATCGCGCCGTCGAAGATGTCCCGGTAGAGCAGCGGCGCATACACGGAGGTGAGCACGTTGGCGACGATCGCCGCGCCCAGGAGCGTCGCCTGGTACCGGTGCCGTCAAGCGAGCCGGATCCCGTCCGCGACAAACTGCTTCAAGGTCATTGGTCGTCGGTGCAAGTAGGTCTCCTCGAGGTCGCACCGTTCGCGACGGGCCGGGCGATCGCCGGACCGCGAAAAGCGCCTTCACACGTGGGTGACGCTCCCAGGATACCAGCACCGACCGACCATGTGGAACCACCAGGGAACAACGGCGGCGCCCCGGCGATGGCACCCCGGTAGACATGCACTCGCGAAGAGTGCCATCATGCGGGACCACGCATGAGATGAAAGAAGAAAGGAGAGCCCCTGTGACCTCCCGTCCGGGCGCCCCCATGGGGCATGCCATCGTGGGCTGCGGTCGAGTAGCGCCCTGCCATGCCGACGCGTTCGGTCGACTGGAGGACGTGCGGCTGGCCTGGGCCGTGGACCCCGACCTGGACCACGCCAGGGAGCTCGCCTCACGATTCTCCATCGAGCAGGCCACCGCGGTCTACGAGGATGCCCTGGCCGACGACACCCTGGCCTCGGTCTCGCTCTGCACCCCTCACGATCTGCACGCCCGGATGACCCTGACGGCTCTGGAGGCCGGCAAGCATGTGCTGGTGGAGAAGCCGTTCGTGATCGATCCCGCCGACGGGGAGCGCGTGGCCGCCGCGGCGCGTCGGGCCGGGCGGGTGGTGATGCCGGTGACGCAGCATCGGTTCGACGTGCCGCTGGTCCACATCCGGAAGATCGTGACCTCCGGGGAGCTGGGGCCGCTCTCGATGGTGAGGGCTCACCTGGAATGCGTCCGTCCCCCCGAGTACTATCGCGACAGCCCCTGGCGCGGCAGGTGGGCTCGCGAGGGCGGATCGGTGCTGATCAACCAGGCCTACCACGTGGTGGACCTGCTGCTCTGGCTCGCGGGGCCGGTGACGTCCGTGGCGGCCTCGTTCCACCGGCACGCCGATCCGAGCATCATGGAGACCGAAGACGCCCTGGCCGCCACCCTCCGCTTCCAGGGCGGAGCGCTCGGCACGCTGGGGGTCAACGGGGCCGGCGGAGCGGCCTGGGGCAGCTTCGTCGAGCTCTGCGGCAGGGACGGAGTGATCGCCTTCGACATCGGGTATCCGAACGTGGTGAGCCGCCTTTCCCTGCGCAGCCGCCGCGCCACCCGCGACTATCGACAGCTCTTCGCCACGCTGGCGAACGATGCCGCTCCCGCACCGCCCGGGCTGGCCTACTACGGCATCTCCCACCGGGATCAGGCGAGGGTCTTCGTCGATTCGGTCCTGGGCCGCGACCCGGCCCCTTCCTCGGGCGCCGATCTTGAACAGGCGCTGTCGACGGTGCGTCTGATCGAAGCCATGTACCGCTCGGGACGGGAGGGCTCGATCGTGCGCCTGATTCCGGAGGCCCGGTGATGGCCACCGACGTCCCTGCCTCGCCGGCGAGCCCCGCCCCGGAGGAGCTCGCGCTGCTGCGGGGGGGCTGGCATGATACCTGGCGCGACGTCCGGGAAGAGGACACCGCCCAGGTGGTGCGCCTGCTCTCCCAGGGGACCCTCTCCCAGGTCAGCGGCGGCGTGCTGGCGCGATTCGAGAAGAGATTCACGCGCTTTGCCGGCGCGCGTCACGGCACGGCGTTCAACAACGGGACGGCCAGCCTCTACGCGGCGCTCTGGGCGTGCGGCGTGCGCGCCGGGGACGACGTGCTCGTCTGCGACTACGGTTTCCACGGCGTGGCCGCGGCGGTGCTGGCGCTGGGAGCCCGGGTGGTGCCGGTGGACTGCCAGGCGGGCTCGCTGACCATGCACCCCGGCGACCTGGCGGCCGCCCGCACCCCGAGCTCGCGGGCGGTGCTGGTGCACAACCCGTGGGGCGTGCCGGCGGACTTCCAGGCGATCCGGGCGTCGTGTCCGGACCTGCCCATCGTGTCGGACGCCTCTCATGCCCACGGCGCCACCTACCGTGAGTCTGGGCTGGCCACCTGGGCCGACGTGACCTGCTTCTCCCTGGGGGTCAAGAAGCTCATCACCGGTGGCGAACTGGGGTGCGCCGTCACGGACAGCGCCCGGCTGCGCGACCGGATGGTGCTGTTCGGCCACCCGAATCGCGTCCCCCAGGATCTCCTGGAAGCCGGCTGGGCCGGGAACTCGCTGGGCCTGAAGCTTCGCCCCCACATCGTGGCCCTGACCCTGGCGTACGCCCAGGTGGGCCGCTACGAAGAGAAGCGCGCCAGTCTCGTCGCGACCTGCGGGCAGATCGAGGAGGCGCTCCGCCCGCACGGGTTCATCCCGCAGCAGGTGCCGGCCGGTTCCGGGCGGGTCTGGTGGCGGATCGTGCTGCGGCTGGACGAGGACCTCTTCGGTGGGATCCCCACCGAGGTGGTCGTCCTGCAGGGGCAGTCCATCTTCGACTGGCCGGACCACACCGACCGGGTCGTGCGACGGCCCTGTCCCACCGCCGCTCGAGAATGTCCCCGCCTCGTCACGCTGCCGGCGCCGGCGGTCATGTCCCGGGAGAAGATCGATGCCGCGGCGCGGCTGGCTCGACGCGTGAGCGCCGGCCACGACAGCCGCCGGTGAGGCGGCCGGTCAGAACGAGACGTCGTCCCGGATCATGCGCTTCCACTCCCGGGAATGCTCGGCCGCCCCGGCCAGGATGTCGCCGGCGGGGACCTGCAGCGCGCGCAGGGCGCTGAACACGTCCAGGAAAGACTCGAAGGGCGTCACGAACACCTGGTCTGGCGTGTTCTTCAGCAACCAGGCCGCCGCGGCCCAGGCCCGGTCCCGATCCATGGGGGCCCGGTCGCCGGGCGTGCCCGGCGGCTGCGCGGAGAAGACGTTGATCCTGGCGACATCCGGTCTCGCGGCCTGAAGGAGTCTCCTGGTGTTGTCGATCGACTCCGGCGTCTCTCCGTGGTAGCCCACCAGCAGAGACGCGGCAACGATGATCCCGTGCCGGCGCAGAGTGGCGATGCCGTCCAGGGCCGCCTGCTGGGAGAAATCCTTCCTCATGTAGGTGCGCATGTCCACGTCGCCGGATTCCAGCCCGATCGACACCATGCTGCAGCCGGACTCCCGCATCGCCCGGGCGAGCCTGTCGTCCACGTTGCCCAGACGCAGGAACCCGCTCCAGTCGACGACCAGTCCACGGTCGACCATGGCTCGACAGATCTCGAGGAGCCGTCCGTAGGGGTAGTTGAGCACCTCATCGGCGAACCTGAGGTGGTGCAGCGGGACGCTCCGCCGGCGCACCATGGCCTCCACCACGGCGACCGCCTCGTCGACGGACAGGTAGTGCAGCCTCTCGAACAGCACCTTGTAGGTGCAGAACCTGCAGTCGAACGGACAGCCCACCCCGGTGACGATGGCGGACGAGCCCGTCTGGAGATACTCCGGAAGGCTCGACATCTCGAACAGCTCCGGGTCCGAGAGCGGCCCGGCGTCCGCATCGTCGAAGATGACCTGTCCGCTTCCACCCTGGCGGATCAGCTCCAGCGCCGTGTCGAGCCCCCGGCGAGAACCGATGATCACGTCTGCGCCGGCCTTCCTGAGCTTCTCGAGGAGCGCCTGGCCCCACCGGGGCGACAGGCCGAACTCCCGGAGCGACGAGGCCTTCCCGTGGACCAGGCTCAGCAGATTGAACATGGTCCATCCGCCCATGAACACCCTGGCGGTCCCGTTGTGCCGGCGCACGAACTCCAGCAGAGGGATCAGGTCCGCCGGAAGCGCGTGGCTCGTCGAGACGAGGACGTGGTCGGACTCTCTCAGGTGCGCCAGCTCCTCCTCGGTGGCGTGCTCCGCCGTGTTGATCAGGTGGACCTCGAGACCGTGCTTTCGAAGGAAATTGAACAGGACGATCCCCGCGGCATAGACCTGACGGAGGCGACGGTCGTCGGCGGACAGGACGAACCGGTCCAGCAGCGAGGGACACCTGGACGTCGAAGCGTCCTCGAGAAGTCGACTCCGGAGCCGGAGCGCATCCGGCGCCGCCAGCATCCACGACGGCACGCCGGACTCCGCAAGGCTCTGGTGCGACCGGGCCGCGACGACCGTCGCCTTGGTCACGCCGGGCGCTCCCGGACGTCGATTCCCATGAGTGACACCTCGTGGAGGAGCTTCCGGCACAGGTCGGAGTCCCGACCCCTGTCCTTTCGGAGGAAGGCCAGCTTCTCCAGGAGCTTCTCGAGGCGGAGGTTGGCGCGTCTGTCGAGCTCGGGAACCAGCGGGCTCTGGTAGTCGAGCTGCCACTGGCGGAGCACCGCGGCGTCGTTCTTCCACCGCGTCTCTCGAAGCGCCCGTCGGGCCAGCTCGCGGGCGGTGGCGGAATCCATGCCGGAGTGCTTCCAGTCCAGAGCACCGGTGGCCTCGAACCCCAGCGCCGGGGCGTCCTGCCAGACCGGCATGGTCTCGTCCACCGCGGCGAAGACGTGAAGGCCGAAGTGGCCCTCGTGGCGCTCCACCAGGTAGGTGTGGGTCTCCTCCCAGGCCTCCGGGGTCTCGCCGGGGAACCCGACGATGTAGTAGGCGCGGAGATCGATGGAGCTGCGGCCCAGCAGCTCGACCGCCCGCGTGTTCTGGGCCACGGTCACCCTCTTGTTCATGAGCCTCAGCGTGGCGTCGCACATGGACTCGAGGCCGATCTGCAGGGCCTGACACAGTGCCGCCTCGAGACGCGCCACCGTGGCCGGGCCATCGATGACGTCCGCCCTGCTGTAGGCCTCCCATCTGACCCCCACCTCCGGCAGCAGGTCCAGCAGGAGGCGCAGGCGATCGGGCGGCGCGGTGAACGTCGAATCCTGGGCCCGGATGAGCACCGTGGGGTCGTTCCGGAGATAGGCCTTCCAGTCATCGACGATCCGCCCGGCCGACCGGTAGCGCCACCGTGGAGAGGCGGACGGATAGGAGCAGAAGCGGCAGGCGAAAGGGCAGCCTCGCATCGACTCGTAGGGGATGATCGTGGGCGTCCCGCAAAAGCTCGGTGACGGCTGCGCTTCCAGATCCACGTGGTCGAGGTCGCCGGCTCGTGCCTGGCCGTCGTCTCCCCGGAACACCAGGTTGGGGACGAATGCCATCTCCAGACGCCCCGCCAGCGCCTGCATCAGCCGGGGAAAGGCGCTCTCGCCATCCCCCCGGAGGATGAAGTCGATCTGCCGGTGCCGCTCCATCAACGACCGGTACTTCAGGTTGCTGTACTGGCCCCCCAGCACCAGGGTCGCCTCCGGATGGCGGCGGTCGATCCACTTCAAGACCGCCCCGAGGCTCTTCGCGTCGCAGAGGAACGACGTGGACAGAGCCACCACGTCGAAGCTCCCCTCCGGCTCTCGATCTTTGCGCCAGACGTGCGAGAGGTCGAAGAGCTCGTGCTCGATGCCGGCGCGATCCAGGATCGAGCGGAGCGTCTCCGTGCCCAGGTGGGGCATGCTGCCCTGGTAGGAGCGCAACAGCGGCCGACCCTGGAACGAGAATCGGGCCAGATCCACGTCGTGCCCCGCCATGGCTCGGTAGTCCGCGACCACCTCCGGGTCCACGGGCGAGGCCAGCAGCGTCCCGTCGAGCAGGTGGCTCTCGAGAAAGTAGGGACCCAGACCGGAGAGGAGCAGCAGGCGCATGGATCACCCACCGGTCCGGCTCGACCGCGTCGCGTGCTCCGCGGCCGAGCCGG
>JACQZM010000562.1:0-2983 GCA_016213885.1 Candidatus Rifleibacteriota bacterium
CACAACGTGTTCGCCTCCAACGTGGCGAACATCGCCTCCACGGTGGGCGCGATCCTGGCGGGCAACGCCGGCACGAACCTCACGGCCGCAACGGCAAACCTGGTGGCCGGCACCGCCATCGGCACGTCCGCGAACCCCCTTCACACCGCCGTGGGTACCCTGAACGCCCGGGCCAGGGAGGGCGGGGTGTTCATCAGCCAGATCGGGACGATCACCATCGGCGCGATCACAGCCACGGAGCAGGTCGAGCTGGTCGACACCACCGGCGACATCCGCCTCGGCACCGTCACCTCCGAGTACTACGTAAACCTCACCGCCACCGTGGGGTCGATCCTGAACGTGACGCCGGGCGTCACGAACATCACGGCGGACTGCAACTCCAGGTCGACCCTGACCGCGGCCGGCGTCATCGGCACCTGGGCATCGCCGATCACGGTGAACATCGTGCCGGGCGAGCTGGCGGTCTGGGCCGGCGGCGCCATCGACGGCGTCTCCGTGAACATCCAGGGCAAGGTGCTTCCGTCCAACAGCCTGATCGTGCTGAACAGCCCGCCGGGCGTCGTGCTGTTCAACAACCGCATCCAGGGCGGAGGCATCCCCGGCTTCACCGCGCAGGACGTGCAGCGGGCCGACCCGTCCCTGACGTTCCGGCCGTACGGTCTGTACGTGATGGGCCCGTTCGACCTGGTCTGGTGCGATCAGCTGGAGCCGGACTGCGACATCATCCGGATCCGGGAGGTCGTGGACTGAGGGCGACCAGCCCCGGCTGCCGGCCCGGTCACTCGGGGGGACGTGGGAGCGTGTCCTGGCGCGTCCACCGGTAGTCGGAGAAATCCGCGAAGAGCCTCGGCCCACCGTCGGAGGCATCGGCGGAATTGCAGATCGGTTTGCGGAGGTTCCGGCAGCTCTCCTGGATCCTGGTCGTCGCCGCCGCGTCGTGCACGCCGTGCGCGAGAAGATGCTCGGCGAACCAGTGGGCACCTTGCAGGAGCGAGAACGCCTGGAACGCGTCGATGTCATCCTGAGGCACCGGGAAGCGTCGACGTGGTATGATCTTGGTTGCCTCCCCTCCAGCGGAGCAAGGTGCGAGGGCTCGGACCTCGGTGAACGGATGCGGGAACATGACGGCAATGCGCGCATACCTGGATGCCTCGGTCCTCGGTGGCCCGTTCGATGAGGAGTTCGCCGAGCCATCGAGAGGGCTCGTGGTGATTCTCACTCCGGCCGATGTCGTCAGAAGCTTGGAGGCGGAGAATGACTAGGCCGATCGCTCGAACGAAAGCGTTTGACTGTGTCAAGATGAAGCTGCTCATTCAGGAGAGAATCCATACTGACACTCAGGGAATGGGGCCGGAGGAATTGCTGGCGTACTTTCGAAAACGCGTTGCGAGCAGCCGCTTCGCCAGGTCTTTCACCAAGGACGAGGCAAGCAAACGGCAAGCCCAATGAACGGCGTTGAGGAACTGCTCCGCAGCTCGCCAGTTCCGCGCGTACGAAACGGCACTCAGGCCGGCGAGGAATAGGGCAAAGGGGGCTGTCCGCTCGACGGCCTTGTCCCACGGCGTCATTCCACGTGATTGGCCCGTTCGACCTGGCCTGGCGCGTCCACCGGTAGCCGGGGAGCTGCGAGAGCCACGGTCTGGTCAGCTCTGGATAGTCCCTGGCTCCCAGCACGATCAGGGCAGGAAGGAGCGGCCAGATCGGCCACCGCTATTTCGCTATCGACTCCCTGACTCGACAGCGCGGGAGGGACGCCGTGTCTTTGCACGCATGCTCTCCCCGGCCTTACGGTAGAAGTCGAGGATCTCCTTCTCGGACTTGCCTGCAAGAGCGGCTGATTGCTCATCACGGATCCACCGCACCAACTCAACTGCCTTGATCTCCCTCGTCTCTGCCAAGCACCGTCACCTCCCGTGGCGAACAGATCGTGAGCCCCTTGTACCCCTGCTCGAGGTTGATCCCATTGAACAAGCGGATCTTGTCGAGCCTCACGATGTGGCGGAAGTTCCAGCTGACCAGAACATCCACGTCAGCGATGGTGGCCACTGCGATGTGAAGCATGTCCGCTGAGAAGCGGATGCCCAGGACGCCGCGAGATCGATAGATCTCTCGCAAGGCGAGCGCCTCGCTGTCGACTGACAGCATCTCAGCACCTTGGTCCAGGACCTCGGCGTAGAGATCGCGCACACAATCCGGCGCCCGCAGCGCCTCGGCGGCTGTCAGCTCGGAAAGCACGGGCCGAAACCGGCTCGTCCTGAAGTCCTCGATGAGCCCCACCGACCAACGCTCGAACTCCGGATCGAAACAGCCACCCAGCACTGACGTGTCCACGTAGATGCGAAGGGACTTCATCAGCTTCAGCGTACACCACGGGATCCGAAACGGCCACGACTCCGCCAGAGGTCGTTCTCACCCCTGCGTCTGGATCATCAGGCCGTGGACCTGGCACCCGATCTGCTCCACGCCGGTGAGCCGCCACGCCCGGATCCTGACCTCGTAGGTCGCCGGCGGCAGGAGGTCCCGGTTCACCCTGGCGCCCAGGATCACCAGCGACTCCGGGTCCGGGGGCGACCGGGTCGGCGCCAGGACCAGCGTCCTGATCGACCGCTCATGCCCTGGCTGGACACCGGTCTCGCCGATCGGCTTCAGGTCGAGCCGGACGAATCGCAGCGGATAGACGTACCGGGTCATGGCCATGACCTTTGCCGCGCCGTAGTTCCCGGTCAGGGTGACCCGCGGCCTGGGGTCGTCCTCCTGCTTGGTGTAGCCGGTCCGCTCCGGGACGAGCGCCCCGTAGGACAGCCTCTCATGGACCGGCTCCAGCCCTGCGAACAGGTACCACGACCGGGTCCAGTGGTTCGTGTGGACCGGGAAGCACCACCCGCCGGGCCGGACGTCCTCGCAGGCGGCCTCGAGCTCCTCGCCGGCGCTGGCGATCTGCCCGGACAGCGACACCCAGGCGCCGATCTCGGCCTGGGCCTGA
>JACQZM010000562.1:3012-4969 GCA_016213885.1 Candidatus Rifleibacteriota bacterium
CGAGGCCACAGAAGTGCACCAGGAAATGGTCGAGGTGGGAGAGCGTGAGCAGCCCCTCGTAGATACTCATCCTGAGCGAGTCGGGAAGCGTCCCATCGAGCAGCGTCCTGCCCCCTCGGGCCACGAGGTCCAGGTACGGTCCGTGAAACGACTGTCGTGCCAGGATCGCCGTCATCTTCTGCCTGGTGGCGGCGAGCCGCTCCGGGGTCAGGTTCTTCGATGAATACCGGGGCGTGGCGCGACCGCCGTGCTGGGTCTCGAGCTCCTTGACGAGCCGCGCCAGGTCGATCCGGGAGGCGCTGTCCGCGAAGCGCCGCGCGACGGAGAGCCTCAGGTTTGCCTCCGGCGAGGGCTGGACAAGCTTGGGAGCGCCGCCCACCACCGCCCGGAGGATGAGCCCCACCAGAAGGCCTGCGGCGGCGACCATCGCGACCAGCGTTCCGAGCCCGACCCGGCGAGGCGGCTGCGGCGTCACCGGTTGCCGCCGGGTGGTTCGCCGGTGGCGCCCGCTGCGGGTCCCGGCCTCGGCCGGCCCTGGCGGTCCGGCCCGCGGCTCCCGGGTCGGCTCCGCCGTGACGGCCGGCTGGTCGCTCAAGAGGTTCAGCGCCGGCCGGGACGTCTCCCACGAGGTGCCGAAGAAGCTGTCGGAGCTCCGCAGGACCCTGATCGCCTCGAGCAGCTCCCGGGAGGTCTGGAACCGGCCGGCCCGGTCCGTGGACAGCAGCTTCAGCACCAGCCTGTCGATCTCCTTGGGGATCTCCCGCTCGTGCTGCGACGGCGGCGGCAGGTCGCCGTGGATGATCCGCTGCGCCAGGTCCTTGAGCGACGTGGTGGCGTCGAACGGCCGCGTGGCCGTCGCCATCTCGTAGAAGACGAGCCCCAGCGAGTACAGGTCGGTCAGCCGATCCATGATGCCTCTGGTGAACGTCTCCGGAGCCAGGTAGCGTGGCGACCCCACGGCGTGGCCCTCCCGGGTCAGCACCGTGCTCTCCACGGCCCTGGCGAGGCCGAAGTCCATCAGCCGCAGGCCGCCGACCTTGGCGACGATCACGTTCGCCGACTTGATGTCCCGGTGGACGATCTCCTGCGAGTGGACGAAATCGAGCGCGTCGGCCAGCTCCTCCATGCCCTGCAGCAGCTGGTGGGCCCGCAGCGGCCCGTGGTCGAACAGCCAGCCGTCCAGGTCCTGGCCGTCGAGATACTCCATCGCCAGGTAGGCCCAGTCGTCGGTGGTGCCGCCGTCCAGCAGCTTCACCACGTGCGGATGGGAGAGCGCCACGCACAGCCGCACCTCCCTCAGGAACCGGGCGACGTTGGAGGCGTCGACGCTGGCCGTCGACATGACCTTGACCGCCACGTGTCGCCCGAGGGAGAGCTGTCGGGCCAGGTAGACCACGCCCATGCCGCCGCGGCCTATCTCCCTGACGATCTCGTAGTCCGGAATCTCGATCTCTGGCACGGCCGGGCCTCCCGGGCGGCTCCGTGTCAGCGTTCGACGCGGAGCCGGACCCACGTCACCTCCACTCGACGCCGAGCATGGAGAACTTCGCCGCCGCGGTCGGCGCGGAACCGGCCTTGAGGGTCGCCGTCTGGCCCGCCGCGAGCTCCACCTCGCCCAGGCCGGTCCTGGAGCCGACCGTGGCCCTGCCTGCCCCGACGTGGACCGTCAGATCCTGGGCGTCCAGCGCGGCCCTCAGCGCGAGCTGCGACCCCGTGACCTCTCCGTGAGCGCTCTTGAGCCTCACGACGACCTTGGGATCGCCGATCCGGGCGTCCACCACCAGGGCGCCACGAACCAGATCCAGCACCAGGTCTTGCTCCCGGGAGCTCCGCCTCGGCACCTTGACGAGCTTGACCTCGGTGGACGGGAAGATCACCACCGACAGTCCGGAGTGCGAGGCCAGGGAGATATTCTGGCCGGCCCGGGTGCCCCACGCCTCCCCGGGCGTCACCGGAC
>JACQZM010000540.1 GCA_016213885.1 Candidatus Rifleibacteriota bacterium
CGGCCAGCCCGAGGCGACCCGCCGGGCCGCCGACGTGCTGCCCGCGGCGAAGGCGAGGCTGAGCCGGCCTCGCCGTCCGATCGCATCTCTGCTCTTCGTGGGGCCCACGGGGGTGGGAAAGACCGAGCTGGCCAAGGCGTTCGCCGAGTTCCTGTTCGGCCATCGCGACCGGCTCACCCGCTTCGACATGAGCGAGTTCGCCGACCGGGTCGGATGGCTCCGGCTCATCGGCTCCGGGCCGGGCAGCGAGGGGCTGCTCACCTCCCGGCTCCGGGAGCAGCCGTTCTCCGTGGTGCTGCTCGACGAGTTCGAGAAGGCCCATCCGGCGTTTTTCGATCTCTTGCTGCAGATCCTGGGAGACGCCCGCCTGACCGATTCGGCCGGGCGGCTCGCCGACTTCCGCAACGCCGTGGTGATCTTGACCTCCAACCTGGGCGCCCAGACGTTCCATCGCGGCGTGGTCGGTTTCGACGGAGCGGACCAGGCGATCCGGACCGCCGGCGCCCACTTCGTGGAGGCGGTGCGCTCCGGCCTCCGCCCCGAGCTCTACAACCGGATCGACCATGTGATCCCCTTCTTGCCGCTCTCGCGCTCCGCGATGCTGGCGATCGCCCGGCGGGAGATCGAGCTGGCGCTGGGCCGGGATGGTTTCCGTCACATGCGTGTGGAGCTCGCCCCGGGCGTGACGGAGCAGCTGGCGCTGGCAGGGTACGACGCCCGGCTCGGGGCGAGGCCGCTGAAGCGCGCCCTCGAGCGCCAGCTCCTGGAGCCGCTGGCCCGGGCACGCTGCGCCCGTCCGGAGAGCGTCCGCCTGCGAGCCCGGGTGGGGCCGGGGGCCGAGGCGCTCGCCGTCGAGGTGGAGGTGGAGCCCCAGCGCCCGGGCAGGCCGGCCCTGGAGTATCGCAACTGGGACGACCTGGTCGGGGAGGCCCGCGAGCTCCGGCTCTCGGTGCGAGCGCTCGGGCGATGCACGGCGTTGCTCGAGCTCCAGAACGAGGCGTTCGCCGCCGAGAAGCTCCAGGAGCGGTTGCTCGCCGGCGGCCCGGGGCGGTCGAGGCCCGAGACGAAGCGCCGGCAGGCTCCGGGCAGCGACGAGCGGCTGAGGCGGCTGGGGCGGATCCGACAGCTCGTGACGAGGGCGTCGTGCCTGACCGCGTCGGCGTCGAGCCTGGAGGAGACGGTGCTCGCGGAGCTGTACGGTCCCCGGACCGGCGTCGACCTCGGGGCCGCCGGCCGGGAGGCGGCCTGGGCCGAGTGCGAACGACTCCGCGCCGAGCTGGGCGACGTGATGAGAGAGCTCCTGGTGATGCGGACCGCGCGGGCCAACGCGATCGTGCTGGCGATCTACGGCGAACACCCAGGCTGTCTGTTCACGCTCGCCCAGCTCTACCACGACGTCGGCGGCCTCTGCGGCTTCGACCGACGGGTCGTCGCGCTGCGCCCGCCGGTGCCCGGGTCCGCGGGCGCCGACCACCTCTCCGGCCAGGTTCTCGCTTCGCCGGACAGGGAGCTCGCCGGCGGCCTCCAGGGACCGGTCGTGGGGATCCTGCTGGCGTTCGGCGGACTCCACGCGAAGCTGCTGTTCGCGCCCGAGGCCGGCTCCCACATCTTCACCTCCCCTGACCGGAACAAGGAGCGTCGGTGCCTCGTGGAGGCCCTCGACAAGGAGCTGGGGGAGATAGAGATTCCCGCGGTGATGGCCCGCCGTGGGCAGATCCCCGACGCGCCGCGACGCCGCGCCTACGACCGGTCGGCCCGATCGATGGAGGACGAGCTCCTCCACGTTTCATCGCCGCTGGACGCCCAGGAGCTCCACCGGCTGCTGCGAGACGGAATGCTCCGAGAGGCCGTGGACCTGCTGGACCGATGAGAGTCACCGTTCCAATCTACGTGGAGGAGTCGCGCAGGGTGGGCGGCAAGCCGCCGGCGTATCGCGCGTCGGCTCTCTTCCTCCCGGACGTGGCGCGGTCCGGGGAGTTGCTGAGCCGGGTCACGTCGAAGCTCGCGACGGATCTCGAGCGTCATCTGGAGAGCCTGGCGCGACAGCCTCACCACGGCGATCTGGCGAGGTCCACGTACTGTCCCGAGCTCGTGACGCACACCCTGGACCTGGCCCTGTCGCTCAGACGACGCACGCTGCGCCCTCGCCTCCTGGTGGTGGAGATCCGGGCTCTCGGGCGTCGCGTCATGTTCTCGCCGTCGTTTCCCGAGGTCTGGTTCGAGGTGTGTCCGGGACAGACCGTTCCGGACCGGGCGGCCGAGGTCTACACGGAGCTGTTCCGACGCCGGGAGGACGCCGACGAGCTCGACGACGACGTCACCCCGGGCCTCCATGGCAAGGCCTGGGTCTCGTATCTCGAGCTGGCCGTCCCGGTCGGGCGGCGGAGGTTCGCCGGGCCGCCGTCTCCGGGGGCGGAGCTGGAGGCCCCACAGGTGCTCGCCGGGCCGGAGGAGCTCGCGCGGGTCGGGTGGTGCCTCGACCGGCTGTTCCCCGACGAGCTCATGCGGGCCCACCGCCGGGAAGCCGAGGCCGATCAGCTCCAGAGGCTGCTGGACGGAGCCGACCGGCGCCCCGTCCTGCTGCTGGGACCGCGCCTGGTCGGGAAGACCTCGCTGGTCCACGAGTACGTCCGTCGCACCGTGGAGGCCCGCGGGAGGGCCCACGCGCTGGGCCGCAACACCTGGCAGCTGTCGGGCCAGCGGATCATCGCTGGCATGTCCTACGCCGGCCAGTGGGAAGGGCGGCTGCTCGCCATCCTCGCCACGGCCCGGAAGAACCAGCACCTGCTGTACTTCGACGATCTGCTCGGGCTGTTCACCGCGGGGATCTCGGCTGCCTCGCAGCTGAACGTGGCCATGATCCTGAAGACCTGGCTGGAGACGCGTCAGGTCCGCGTGGTGGCCGAATCGACGCCCGAGGCGTTCCGGGTGCTGAAGGAGCAGGATCTCCGGTTCGCCGAGCTGTTCCACGTGTTTCCGGTGCGCGAGCCGGAGCCCCAGACCACGTGGCGGATCCTGATCTCCGTCGTCCGCGACCTGGAGGATCGTCACGCGTGCCAGTTCTGGCATGACGCGCTGCCGATGGCGGTGGATCTGCAGCGCCGCCACGCCCGGCATCTGTCGTTTCCCGGCAAGGCGGCGCTGTTCCTCCAGCAGCTGGCGTTGAAGGACATCCGTCCGATCAGGCGACAGGACGTGCTGGATCACTTCAGGGTCCGGACCGGCCTCTCCATGGAGTTCCTGGACGATCGGATCGAGATGGACCCCGAAGGGATCCGCAAGGCGCTGACGGAGCGGGTCGCCGGCCAGGATGACGCGGTCGATGCCATGGTCTCGTGCCTCGCCATGGCGCGGGCCCGGGTCAACGACCCGGAGCGTCCGATGGCGTCGCTCCTCTTCCTGGGCCCGACCGGGGTCGGGAAGACCCGATGCGCCAAGGCTCTGGCCGAGGTGCTGTTCGGCGATCCCGCTCGCCTGATCCGGCTGGACATGAACGAGTTCGTGTCGCCTGACGCGGCGGCCCGGCTGGTCGGGACGTTCCACCAGCCCGACGGGATACT
Source organism: Candidatus Rifleibacteriota bacterium (assembly GCA_016213885.1). Lineage (GTDB taxonomy): Bacteria > Muiribacteriota > UBA6191 > JACPRK01 > JACQZM01 > JACQZM01. Next base: position 3,561 of record JACQZM010000540.1, read on the forward strand.
CACGTCGCGGGTCCGCCACCAGCCGTTCGCGGTGCTGCTCCTCGACGAGATCGAGAAGGCCCACGCGGACGTGTTCGACGTGCTGCTGCAGGTGCTGGGCGAGGGCCGGCTCTCCGACGGGCTGGGACGGACCGTGGACTTCACCCGGGCGATCGTGATTCTCACGTCGAACCTCGGCGTGAGGGAGGCGACCGCTCAGCTCGGGTTCGCGGCCACCGGGAGATCTCGCGAGCAGGTGTACCGCAGGGCGGTGGAGCGGTTCTTCCGGCCGGAGTTCTTCAACCGCCTGGACCGGGTGGTGCCGTTCACGGAGCTCGACCGGGGCCACCTGGTGAAGATCGCGAACGAGCTGCTCCAGGGGCTCTTGAAGCGAGACGGGCTGGTTCGTCGGCGCTGTCTGCTGGAGCTTTACCCCGGCGCGCTGGAGCGCATCGTCGACGAGGGGTACGACCCGGAGCTGGGCGCGCGGGCGCTGCGGCGCGCGGTGGAGCGGCAGGTGGCGCGTCCGGTCTCCGACCAGCTCGCCGGCCTGCGACCGGGCTTGCCGACCCTGATCTGCATCGAGCCCGGGCCGCGATCCGTGGCGGTCGTGGCCCGCCCGCTCGCACCGGCCGATCCCGCCCCACCGCGGGTCTGGCCGGAGCGCCGGGAGTGGCCGGCGCTGGTCTCGCGGGTCGAGGCGATCTGCTGCCGGGTCGACGAGGAGCTGGCCGAGCGGTCGCCGGACGGCGAGATCGACCCGTCTCGAGTGACGCCGGATCAGCTCTCGTACTTCGCCTTGAAAGAGCAGGTCCGCAGGGTGCTCGATCTCAAGGAACCGGCCGAGAACCGGCTAGCTCGGGGCGGCCCGCGTCCGCCGGATCCGTTGCTGGCGCACGGGGCTCGCCTCGTGGCGGTGGGCTGCAGGGAGGACCGCACCCTCGCCGGCCGGTCGCTCTCGGAGCTTCGCGGGATCCAGCAGGGCAAGGTCAGAGCTTTGCGGACACCGACTCCGGCGCCGGCCGCCTTTCCCTTTCCCAGGCTGCTGGCCCAGGTCGCGGTGCTGTGCGCCTGCGTGTCCACCGGGTCCGGTCGGGTGCTGATGACGCTGCGGGTGGCGAGCTCCGCGGCCGTGGCGGAGCTGGAGCTGCTGCACCGGCTCGAGCTCGAGACGTTCGACGGCTGGCTGGGCTCGAGCTGTCGGGAGGTGGCGACCGGCGACGCGCTGAGCCGGGCGATCATCGTCGAGGGACCGGTCGCGCCGCCGCTCGCGACCCGGGAGGCCGGGCTCCACCTGTTCGAAAGCACAGGCCGAGGGCTGACGCTGGTGCACGCCCGCGTGGTCCACCTGGCCCGGGGCGACGACCCCATCCTGGCGCCGGGCGCCCGCCAGGGCCCTGAGGCTCCCGGGGGAGAGGCCGGGCCGGCGTCCGGGCCGGCCGACGTCGGGCCGGTGATCCGGATCTATCATGAGGAGGGTTCGGCCGCCGACTCCCGCAGCGGGCTCGCCTGCCCGCGGCGTCCCACGGCCAACGACCTGCGCGAGCTCCTGTCGGAGCAGCTGCCGTGGCCGTCCGGGCTCGGGGAGGCGCCGTGAGGGTCGTCCGGGTTCCGGTGCTGCTGTGGGAGAACCACGACGGGTCGTTCACGGCCGCGCGCCTCGACGGGGCCGACCAGCCGGCGGCCGTGGCGTCCAGCCCGCGAGAGGCCAGGGCGTGCCTGAAGCGATGGGTGGCTGACCAGCTCGAGCGCGATGGCCTCGACTTCGAGGAGCTCCTTCAGCCGCGCCTGGTGGAGACCGCGGTCCGGGTGCGTCCTCAGTACGGCACGAGCGCCATGCGCTACCCGGGCGCTCGCACGATCGACCTGAAGGTGACCGGCGTGGCGGGCCGCCGTCGGTCCGGCCTCTGCGCCTGCAGCATCCCGATCCTGGGAGTGCGCTTCGACTACCACGCGGAGGACTCGCTGCAGGAGCTCGTGGTCAGCCAGGTGCAGGCGACTCTCCATGGGATGACCCCTCGGGAGCTCTCGCGGTTCCTGCCCCCTCGCCGCTTCTGGCTGGAGGAGTTCGTGGTCCGCAAGACCGCGCCGGCCACGCGCGTCGAGGCGCGCTGTCCCCCGAACCTCGCTCGCCATGCCGGGCCGCTCACCGGCCGCGAGACGCGCCAGCACATCTCCAGGGCCTGGGAACGGGATCGCGAGGTGTCCGATCTGGTGGCCGCCCTCCACCGACAGAGGGCGAACGTGATCCTGGTCGGAGAGCCCGGGGTCGGGAAGACCACGCTGCTCGTCGAGGCGGCGCGCAAGACCGAGGAGCTGTGGAGAAAGGACGCGGCCGCCAGCGCCGGCGACGGACGACCGGCGTCACGCCAGAAGTTCTGGGCCACCACGGGCACGAGGCTCATCGCCGGCGCGCCGTACCTCGGACAGTGGCAGCAGCGGTGCGAGGAGATCGTGGCCGAGCTCGCCGAGATCCAGGGCTATCTCTGCGTGGGCAACCTGCTGGAGCTGGTCAGGCTCGGTGGCACCGGCGGGGGAGACGGGCTGGCGGCGTTCTTCCTTCCCCATGTCCAGAGGGGGGAGCTGCGGATGGTCACGGAGGCGACGCCGGGCGAGCTCGACGCCTGCCGGCGGCTGGTGCCGGGCCTGGCGGAACTGTTCCACATCGTGCCGGTGCCGGCGCTCGACGTCGGTCAGGCCACGCGGGCGCTCTCGCGGATCTGCGAGCAGCGGGCGACCGCGCTGCAGGTCGCGGTGGAGCCGGGGGTGCCCGAGCTGGTGTCGAAGCTGTTCCGCCGTTTCATGCCGTACCGGCCGATGCCGGGCCCGGCCGCGGGGTTTCTGGCGCAGGGCATCGAGCGCGCGGTCCGCGACCGCCGCAAGACGCTGGGGACGGCCGACGTCCAGGCGCAGTTCGTCCGTGAAACCGGGCTGCCGGAGCTCTTCCTGCGAGACGACCTGGTCCTGGAGCGCCTCACCGTGCTCGCCCGGTTTCGAGCCCGAGTCATCGGCCAGGACAAGGCCTGCGAGGTGGCGACCGATCTGGTGATGACGTTCAAGGCGGGCCTGAACGATCCCGGCCGGCCCGTGGGCGCCCTGCTGTTCTGCGGACCCACCGGCGTGGGCAAGACCGAGCTCGCCCGGGCGCTGGCCCAGACGTTCTTCGGCCACCTGGAGGAGTCCCGGCGGATGGTCCGGCTGGACATGAGCGAGTTCGCCGGGCCGGGATCGGCGAGCCGGTTGCTGGGCGACCCGCACGGACCGCCCGGGGAGCTGATCCGGAAGGTCCGGCGCCAGCCGTTCACCGTGGTGCTTCTCGACGAGATCGAGAAGGCGGACCCGGAGGTGTTCGACGTGCTGCTGGGAATCCTGGACGAGGGGCGACTCTCGGACACCTACGGCCGCCTGACGACGTTCACCAGCTCGCTGATCGTCATGACGTCGAACCTGGGAGCCGCGGCGAGGGAGGCGCCGGGATTCGGAGCGGCCGCTTCGCCCTCGTTCGCCGGCGCTGCCCGGGCGTTCTTCCGGCCCGAGTTCTTCAACCGTCTGGACGCGGTGGTGACGTTCGAGCCGCTCGCCCCGGAGTCGGCCCGCCGGATCGTCTCGAAGGAGCTTGCGGAGATCTCGCGTCGCGAGGGGCTCGAGCGCGCTCGCCTGGAGCTCTCGTGGGACGAGGCGCTCGTGGATCGGCTCGTCGAGGTCGGCTTCGACAGCCGCTACGGCGCCCGGCCCCTGCAGCGCGCGCTGGAGAGTCTGGTCATCGCACCGCTGGCCCGGCTGCTCTCGGCCCGGCCCGGGCTACGGAACCGGAGGCTCAGGGTGGTGCTGCGGGACGATGGACGGCCGGAGGGGGTGATGCCGGAGTCTCGCGACGCTCGCGACCCGCCCTGAGGTGCCGGAGGTCCGGTGGCCAGGCCCCACGCCGGCGTCACGGTTCCCCCGGACGGGCCGGAGATGGGCGTGCCCCGTGTTCCGGGCCGGTACAGCAGGGTGTCAAGCGGATCGCCGTATCCGGGCCGCGACCGCCCTTGAATCGCCGCTGCCCATATATTATGGAAGGAACAGGGCCATCCTGGCGAGCCGCACCGCCCGCCGGGCGCCCCCGGTGAGGTGGTCGTCGATGACGTTCCGGGCAGACTTCTGCGTCGCTCTCCTCCTGACCTGCCGGACGCTCTGCGCCGCCGGACAGGCCACCGGCCCCGGCCCCGCGCCGGCCGACACGCTGACTGACCCGGTGACGGAGAGGAGCCGGCTCGACCGGCAGACGCTCGAGATCGACCGGCTGAGGCTCGACGGCAAGCCCGGCGAGGCGCTCGCCCTCGCCACGGATCTCCTGGCCAGGCAGATCAGGGCCCACGGGAAGGAGAGCCTCGAGGTGGCGCGGATCGTCCTGGCCGTCGCCCGGCTCCACCGCGATCGGGGGGATCGGACGATGGCGGGGCGATTCAGCACCAGGGCGACGGAGATCCTGCGGAAGCTTCCGCCGGAGATCGGGGGACGCGACCTGGAGGAGCTGCTGCTCGACAGGGCCAGGACGCTGGCGCACGAGCGCGACGCCCCGGGGTCCGTCGCCGCTGCGAGGGAGGCGCTGAGCCTGGTCGAGAAGCGCACCGGTGCCGGGTCGGTCGACTCCCTCCGGACCCTGGAGCGGTGCGCCGCGCTCCGGGTGCAGCTGGGGCAGCATCTCGACGCGGAGAGCCTGCTGACCAGGGTGGTGGCGGCTCACGAGGCCACGAGCTGGCAGAGGTGCTCAGGGAGGTCCGCAGCACCCTGTTCCAGCTCGGCGACTCCGACGGGATGGTCCGTGCTGCCAGGCTCGACTACACGCTCTCCTCGGCCGACAGGCCCGGTGACGACGAGGACCGGGCCCGACGGCTGCGCCACCTGGCCCACACGCTGAAGCTGGCCCAGAGATACGACGAGGCTCTGGCGAAGCTCGGAGAGGCGCTCCAGGTCTACGAGGCGGTGGCGAAGACGCTGCCGGGGATCCAGGCCGGAGGCGTGGGGACGCTGGAAGACCTGGCGATGAACCTCCTCGACCTGGGCGACGCCGCGGCGGGTCGCAGGGCGCAGCAGCTGGCCAGCGTCAGCTTCGCCGCCGCCCACAAGGTGGGCAAGGTCACGGCTCTGGCCCGCCTCAGGGAGCTCTCCACGGTGGCCATCCTGCAGGAGAGCCGCGACGGGTCCGGCGCCCGGCGCCTCGCCGAGGAGACGCTGGCGGCCCTGGACCTGGCGCCGAACGCCGAGCTGGGCCAGGCGATCGGGGAGGTGGCGGCGACCGGCGACCGGCTCCTGCTGTTCTGGAACGATCGGCCCGCATCGAGGCTGGTGAACGAACGGCGGCTGGCGGTCCGGCAGTCGCTGCCAGGCCAGGCGGCCATGCTGCTTGCCAGGGATCGGGTGGCGCTCGCCAGAACGTTGCCCGGAAGCGAGAGGCAGCGGCAGGATCGGCTGATCCAGGAGGCCCGCTCCGCCTGCCAGCGGGAGCCCGACACCCACGATGAGCCGCTTCTCGAAGCGTTGCAGGAGCTGGCGTGGGCCTTCGTGGAGAGAGGGGATGGACGCTCGGCAGCGGCCGTGCTGGACCGAGCGCTGATCTCTTCGAAGAAGGCCGCGCCCTCGAGGCAGCCCGGGCAGCACCACCTCGGGACGCTGGCCGATCTGCACCGGCGGGCCGGCGATCCGGTGGGGGAGATGAGCGTGCTGGAGTACCGGCTGGCGCTGGCCCGGCAGGCGCCGGCCCCCCGGCACGAGGAGCTGGTGGAGAGCATGGCGGCCCTGTGCGGGCCGCTCCGCCGGCTGGGCCGGGATCGGGACGCGCTGGAGATGGCGAGGAGAGCCCTGGCCACCGAGGAGTCGGCCGGTTCGTGCAGCGCAGCGGAGCCGCACCACCTGATGGCTCTCGCACAGCAGCTCAGGGCGGTCGGCGAGAAGGACCGGGCGCGGAAGGTCCACGAGAAGGCGCTGGCCATCCTGGAGCCGGAGAAGGGCGGCTGGCGTACTCTCCACGCCCGGCACGAGGCGGCGCTGGCGCTTCTTCTGCTCGAGCAGAACGATCGGGAGCGGGCCCGGGCGCTGGCCACCGACGCCCTGAGTCAGCGCCGCGCCGAGACGGCGGCGAGACAGACCGCCTGGGACTGGGGCGAGGAGGATCTGGCAGTGGTGCACGCGGCGCTGGGCGACCTGGCCACTGCGCGGGAGCTCTGCGAGGCTGCTGTCGCCAGGGAGGGCCGTCACGCGGGGGTGCCGCCGCTGGAGCTCGCGGCGACTCTCGAGAGCCTGGCCAGGGCGGAGCGCAGCGCCGGCGCTCGCCCGCTGGCCGAGGCGCACGAGAAGCGAGCCCTGGCCGTGAGGGAGGCGAACCGTACGAGGGTTCGCTGACCTTGCGGGCCCAGGATCCCCCACCTGTTGCGCTGAGCTTGGCTTGTGATCAGGCGGCGGCCCGGATCCAAGGTCACGATGGAAGTGGAGGGGATTCACTTGTAGTCGCGCTCGGGGCGCGACTCGGATCCGGCGAGGCGCCGGATCTTGGGGCCCAGCATCCCCTGGAGAGGCGGCCCGGGCGATGGTAGAATGAGGCCGACAGTGTGGAGTCCCGGTTCACCGGGTCGTCGAGCATGAGCGAACCAGCCCAGACAGACGTGCTGCTGATCGATCTCGAGTCTCCCGACGAGCCCGCCCGCCGCGCGGCGATCTTCGCCCTGGCCACGGCCGGGGAGATCCGCGCGATTCCTCAGCTCAAGAGGATGTCCGCCCAGGACGACTCGATGGAGCTCAGGTACCTGGCCCGCAAGGCGCTCCACATGATGGGGGCCAGAGACCCGGTGGCCCGTTCGCTGGTCGCACCGCCGTCGGCCCACGATTCCAGAAAGCTCGCCGTGGGCCCGCTCGAGCTGATCGGTCCGCGTCTCGCGGACCCCGATCCGGCGAAGCGGGCGTCCGCGCTCAGGGCGGCGGCCCGGAAGGGCGACCCTGTCTTGCTTCCCGCCGTGCTGGACCGGGTGGGCAAGGAAGACAGCCCGGAGGTGAGGAGCCTCTTGGTGCAGGTCGTCGCCATCCTGGGCGGGAAGGCCCAGCTGCCCGTCATCGGTCAGCACCTCTCGGACCCCGACGTGCGGGTCCGGGCCAACACCGTGGAGGCGCTGGAGGAGCTCGACGACGTGGGCGCCTGGGCGCTGATCATCAGGGCGCTCCAGGACCCGGACCACCGCGTGAAGGTCAACGCCGTGAGGGCGCTGGGCAAGCTGGGCAAGCTCAACCTCATCCGGTGCTGCCGGGCCATGGTGGTCTCGAAGGACTACTGGCTCAGGGACGCCGCGGTCCATTGCCTGGCGTCGGCGAGGCTGCCGGAGGCGGTGTCGCTCCTCGAGAAGGCCCTGGGCGACTCGTACGAGGCGGTGAGGGTGAAGGCGAGGCGCGGGCTGAAGGTTCTCGCCGAGATGAACGTGCCGGAGGCCGTGGATGCCCTCCAGAAGGCCGAGAACATCAAGGAGAAGGAGGACCCGGAGGATTTCCTGAAGCTGGAGAAGCTGGTTCCCGAGCCGAGGCCCGACGCTCTCAAGAGCCGTGACGTTCCTGTCGCACCGGGCGGACACGATTCGCGGGGCGGCCGTCACGGCGGTCGGTTCGGTCGCCGGGCCCGAGGCGTACGAGCTGGTCCGGTCCGCCCTGCGAGATCCGTCCCCGGAGGTGCGGTCCAAGGCCATCATCGCGCTCAAGGATGACCCGTCGATCGACATCGAGGTGCCGCTCCGGGAGCTCTCGGCCAGCCCCGACACGAGGGCCAGGACCCTGGCGATCTACACGATCTCCACCCTGGGCGACAGGCGGTTCGGAGCTCTGCTGGAGGAGCTCTGCCAGGACCCCAACCGGTCGGTCGCGGCCAGGGCGCGCGAGGCGAGAGCGCTGTTCTCGAGCGCCGTGGAAGCGCTGAGCGCGAGACCGGTGGAGTAGCCGGGGCCTGCACGATGCGCCGGCTGGCCGTGTGGCTCGTCGCCCTGAGGGCCGCCGCGCTCTGCGGGGCTCAGCCGTCGTCTCCGATGAACCCGCAGCCCTGGGGCCCGCCGGGCCGACCGCCGTTCGGCCGACCGATGCCGGGGCACCCCAACCGACCGCCGTTCTTCGGCCCCTCGATGCGGCCTCCGCCCGACGTGGCGGGAGATCCCGGGAGCGGCTGGCCCGGCGTACACGCGCCCTGGGGCGACCGGCCCCGAGTCGCCGAGCCGCAGCTGGCCGAACGGCTCCAGTACTGGGAGCGCCAGGGCCAGCTGGACCCGGCTCTGAAGCCCCGACTCAGGGCGATCGGTGCGGTCATCGCGGCGGACGGGGCGGCTCGGCTCCCCGATGGCCTCGACGACGAGAACAGCCTGCGCGAGCTCGGGGCGAGGATGGAGAACGCCGCCCGCTCCCTCGACGAGCTGGTCCGCGAGACGGTGTTCTCGGCGCTGGCGGAGCTCGCCTCGAGCAGATCGGCGCCGCGTCGATCGCTCCCGTACCAGGACGCGGTCTTTCTGGTCCGAGAGCTCTCCGGCATCGTCGCTCGCGGCCGGAGGGCCCCGCAGGGCATTCTCTCCAGGAGCGACTGGGAGCTGCTGGAAGATTTCAGCGTACCCGCGTCACGGCGGTGGGCAGCGATCGATCGCATCCTGGAAGGGGCGTTGCCCGGCGGCAGGGCGGTCGCCTCCGGGCCCCGGCCGGCGAGGACGGTGGCGCCGCTGCCGTCGCCGACGATCGCTCCGTCGCCAGTAGCCCTGCGCTCCGTGTCGACGCCGACCCGCGCCCTGCCCCGGCCGCCCTCGGCCAGGGCCAGCGTCAGCGCCAGCGCCTCGGTGCTTCCGACGGGTGCGACGGCGTCACCGGCCGCCGGATCGGCGCCCCCCGGACCTGCTTCGCCGTCGCCGGGCTCCCCGGGACCCCACGAGCTCGGCTCGAGCGGCCCGGCGCCGATCGTTCCGGGGGCGGTCGCGGTTCCGGCCTCCGGCCGGGCCGGAGTCAGGCTCGCCTGGGTGGCCGGGGCGCTGGGCCTGGTCGTGCTCGGCGGTCTCGGAGCGGCCGCGGCGCTCCGGAGGCGCCGGAGCTTTGCCGATCCGGCTTCCCGATCGTGGTCCGGCATCGTGACCATGGGCCTCCACAACCTGAAGAAGGGCGAGTTCGACAAGGCGATCGCCCGCTTCCAGAGCGCGCTGGCGTCGAGCGAGGGGAACCGCGACCAGATCCTGGGGTTCCTGGTGCTGGCCATCCTCAAGCAGGGGCAGGTCGAGGTGGCCCGGGAGCCGCTGAGGCAGCTCAAGTACGATCAGGTGCCCAAGGAGCTGCTGTACGACCTGGCGGTGGCGTGCGAGTCTCTCCGGCTCGACGAGGAGGCTCAGCAGCTGTTCAAGCACCTCTACGTCCGCGACATCGGCTTCAAGGACGTGGCCAGGCGGGTGAAGCAGCGGAGCGTCCAGACCACGGCGAGGCGAGACGCCGTCATCGACCCCGCTCTGGAGGTCCACCGTCTGCCGGCGCGCTACTCCGACCTGACCTACATCGCCCGGGGCGGGATGGGGGTGGTCCTCGGCGCCGTCGACAGCAGCCTCGGCCGCAGGGTGGCGCTCAAGCTGGTGCTACCGGAGTTCCGCGACGATCCGGAGTTCCTCTCCCGCTTCCGGCGCGAGGCCAAGGTGCTGGCCCGGGTCTCCCACCCGAACGTGGTGCAGATCTTCGACGTGCAGCTCGAGCCGCTTCCGTTCATCTCCATGGAGCTCGTCCAGGGCCAGAGTCTCGACCGGGTCATCGCCAGGGAGGGCCGGCCCGATCTCGAGAAGGCTCTCTGGACCGGCCTCCAGGTCGCCCGGGCGCTGGAGTGTCTCCACTCCCAGGAGTTCATCCATCGGGACCTGAAGCCGGAGAACATCATCGTCCTGCCGGACGGAGCCGCCAAGCTGGTCGATTTCGGATTGGCCCGGAGCGAAAGGTGGACCCGGATCACCAGGGGCTCTTGCACCACCGGGACGCCTCGCTACATGGCGCCCGAGCTGCTCACCGAAGGCGAGGTGGACGTCCGGTCGGACCTGTTCTCCCTCGGAGTGCTGCTCTACCAGCTGATCTCTGGACGCTACCCCTTCGAGGGCACGGGCATGTTTCCGCAGCTGGAGGGCCGGGCCTCACCGCTCTGTCCGGCGATCGAGGGCGTGACCCCGACGCTGGACGCCGTCGTCATCCGGTGCCTCGCCAGGAACCCTCAGGACCGCCTCGTGAAGGCGAGCGAGGTGGCCCGAGCGCTGGACCGGGAGCTGGCGTCGGCCCGGAGGCGCGAGGGGACTCTCGACCGCGCCCGGCTGCGGGAGCGGCTGGTGTTCATCAGGAGAGCTCACGCCGACGCGATCCATCCGCTGAAGGGAGCGCTGGGCGTCGTGCGACGCTGCGCCGGCGATCCGGTCAGGGCGCTCGCCTACTTCTTCACGCCGGAGAACCTGGGCGTCCTGGGCGATCGCCTGACCGGCAGGCTGGCCGCCCTGATCGGCGACGAGCGGCTCGGCCCACCCTCCGGGGTCGGCGACGTGGACGACCTGGTCGCCCGGATCCTGGCGGCCGACCTGCCCGGCCGGTTCGCCACGATGGTCGGGCAGGTGGACGAGCTGAAGAGCCGGGCCGAGACCGGCGTGGAGGTCCTCGCCGCCCTCTACGTCACGGCGGCGGATCTCTCCAGCCGGGTCGGCGAGGTCGTCGCCAGACACTCCCAGCCGGTGCTGGCGCTTCTGCAGAGCGCGACGAGCAGCTTCCCGGGCCGCGACAGGGTGGCGCTGAACGCCGACGGCTGCGTGAGCAGCGTGCTGGTCCACGAGCCCCAAACCGACGGGGACGACCTCGTCGTGGTCATCCACAACCTGCTGGCCAACGCCTTCGAGGCCGGCGCCTCCTCGGTCCGGATCACCGTCACGACCAGTCCCGACGAGAGCACGGTGGAGATCTCCCTGGCCGACGACGGCCCGGGCATCGCCCCGGAGCATCTGGAGAAGCTGTTCGAGCCCGGTTTCACGACCAAGGCCACCGGCACCGGGACCGGGCTCTCCCAGGCCAGGGAGGTGCTCACCAGGCTGGGCGGATCGATCGCCGTCAAGCCCGCTGCCGAGCGCGGGGCCCGGTTCGTGCTGGCGCTGCCCTGTTGAGGGCCCGCTGGGTCCGCCAGGCCTTGCCGGCCGGGGTGCGACGCGAGGTGTCTCCCGGGCCCCGGCCGTCAGCGGGTGCCGCTTCGATCGGCCTGCCGGCTGGCCCAGATGATCGGGTTCGACTCTTCCAGCCTGGGGTCCACGGACTCCGTCGGGATCCGCGGGCTGTCGGGGGTCGCATGGGTATCGCAGGTGACGCACCAGTCACCGTTCGGCCGGGGTCGGCTCAGCTTGAACAACCTGCCATCCAGCGGGCAGGCGTCGGTCGGCGACTTGAGATAGCCGGCCTTGACGAGCTCTTCCTGACACTGGTCGGCGCTGATCCAGGGGACCTGCTCCTTGGGACGGTCGGTGGCGAACATGCGCAGCGCGCCCTGCAGCACCTTCATCTGCTCCACGCACCCCCGGCCCCGGGAACGGTTGTTCTTCGCCTGGAAGTACTTCCGCGCCTCCTCGTTGAACGGCCTGAGCTTGTCGAACAGCCGGGCCGTCCACTGGAGCCGGAGCAGCGCCTTG
>JACQZM010000541.1 GCA_016213885.1 Candidatus Rifleibacteriota bacterium
TGACACGCCCGTCCCACTGCGGATGGCACTGGAGGCTACTGGCGAGCATGAACCGGTCCTCCTCCTCCAGGACCGGGGCGTCGTGGCGCACGGCGAGGAAGCCGCCGAACTCGTATCCCTGCAGCGGCTTGCCGGCGTCTTCCGAGCTCTTGCAGCGCGGGCACCGGGGGTGCTGCCCCTCCTCGAAGCGGAGGCCACAGGCGGGGCAGATCACGTAGAGCCAGGAGGGCGAGGGTTCACGGTCTGCCCTCTCTGCGGCAGGATCCTGGAGTTTGCGCCTGAGGAGGCGGGGGGAAAGCGATCGGGCCGAGCCAAGGCGAGGTCCGGCAAGGACAAGGACCCCTTCGGTCACGGCCAGGGGTGCATCAACGCCGGACGGCCGCCCCGTCCACTGGCCATCACGTGTTCGATGAAGGCGACAACCCTGCGGATCCTCGTGGCTCTTCCTGCAGAGTTCGACGACGAATCGTACCGCCGCTGGGGCTTCTCGCTGGGCTACTCGCTCCGCGCCGGGTTCCGTCACCTGTACATGCTGGACGGACCCGAGTTGGAGTTCGAGCTTGAACCCATGTGGATCTTGAGTGGCGACGACGGGCGCCGGAAGGTCGGGTCGCTGACCTTCATCGACGGCGCAGTAGGGGGCAGCGGCTTCCTGGAGCGAGCCGCGCGGGAGCTCCATCTCGTGGCAGCCCGTTCCCTGGATCATCTGGACCACCAGGACTGTCATTCTGCCTGCTACCGGTGCCTCAAGAGCTACCAAAACCAGAGGATCCACGAGTTCCTCTCCTGGCCGGACATCATTCCTGATCTCGAGGAGCTCATGGCCGCTCCTCCGGAGCCCCTTCGAGCGGATCAGGTCCCTGTAGACGATCCTGGAGCCTGGCTCGAGGCCTATGCCAGGGGTGTCGGGTCGCCCCTTGAGCTGAAGTTCCTCGAGCTCTTCGAGCGTCACGGTCTGAAGTTGCACAAGCAGGTCCCCCTGTCCGTATCCGAAGGATCGCCACCGATATCCATCGCCGACTTCGTGCTCGAAGCGAAGAAGGTCGCCATCTACATCGACGGCGCCGCCTTCCACGTGGGCAAGCGGCTCCGGCGAGACAGGGCCATCCGGGAACAGCTCCGAAGCGGACCCGCCGGCTGGAAGATCGTCGAGTACCGGGCCAGGGACCTGGGTCGGGGACAGGCCCTCGTGGGCTCCTAGACCAGCACGGCCGACAGTCACCGCAGGTCGAGCATCTTCGAGCGGACAACCATCGCCTCGATCGAAAACGGGCCGGAGAAAGGCCACCCCTGGTACGCCAAGGGGCGCGGAAAGAAAAGGGCGCCGCGGATCGCAAGCAAAGCCCGATGACGGGACACGCCCACGCGCCGGCGCTGGCGGTGCCGGAGGTGCACGCGCCGCCTCGGGCATCCGTTTCCAGGTCCAGGCGGCGGCGTACGTTGCCGCCCACATCCTCGCTGAGGCAAGCCCACCGTGGGGGCTTCCACAGTCGTCGGCTCTCAAGTGGATGCGCTGCGAGACCGAGCTGCTCACCGACGACCTCCAGATCGGGACCCGCGACGATGGCTTCATCTACTGCCAGATGAAGCGCACGGTCGTGCTAACCAACCAGCGGACGTCCGATCTCGCGGCCGCCCTCGATCAGTTCGTGTGTCAGTACCTCGAGCGGAAGCACGTTGCTCATGGGCCTCAGCCGTGGGATCGCCCCATGAATCAAGAGCGGGACCGGCTCGTCCTCGTGACGAGCACGGCAAGCTCCGCCAAGACCGTCGTACATCTGAACCGAGCGCTCGATAAGCTGCGCGCGGTTCCAGCCGGCCTCTCCCTGGGGGCAGCCATGCTGAACAAGCGAGAGGCAAAGGCCCTGGAGGTCGTGAGGACGATCATCGAGAGGTGTTGGATAGCCAAGGCGGGCTCCCCGCCGACCGACACGGACACTGCGGAGTTCCTCGCACTGGTCCGGATCGAGGATGTCGAGGTTGAGAAGAACAGGCTCGGGCAGCGGGGCCCGGTCGATCTGCTCGCCGCAAATGTCGTGGCAGCAAGGTGCGACGCCGGCACCGCATGGTCCGTGCTAGTCGACAAGTTAGGTTCGTTGACCGCGACTCGTGCGGGCGCGGATCTTATGGGTTTACGTAGGATCCTCCATGAGAAGGGTATCCGGCTTCGCACCGTCGGCCATCAGCGGGATGCCATCAAGGCCCTGGAGTCGCTGACGCAGGAGACACTGAAGCGGCTGGCCGTGCACGCATCAATCCGGTTCCGTGGAACCGAGCTGCGGGCCCAAAGGGCTTGCTCCGGTGCGATCCGGCAAGCTGCGGAGTCTGGCACGGTCGTCGTAATCGGGGAACCCGGGGCGGGAAAGTCGGGAGTCCTCCACACGCTGGCGGAATCACTTCTGGGTCAGGGACGCGACGTCGTCTACGTCGACGCCGAAGATCTTCCCGACACCGACAAGATCGTGGATGTCCTCGAGGCGTGGGACGGCCGGAACACGGCGTTCGTCATCGTCGACTCGCTGGACGCGGTCCGAAGCACCGACGCGAGCCGAAGGGTCCGCAGGATCATCAGCGACGTCGCAAGCCGCGCGGGCCGTTGGCGTGTGGTTGCCGCCGTTCGCCGCTTCGACTTGGGGAACAGCGTGGAGCTGCAGGCGCTCTTCGCGGGCGAGCCGCCATCGTCCTTCAC
>JACQZM010000118.1 GCA_016213885.1 Candidatus Rifleibacteriota bacterium
TGGCAGCGCTACCAGCTCAAGAGCCAGTCGGGCCAGGTGCTCTGGGATTTCAGTCAGTACCCGACGTACGCGCCGACCACTCTGGCGTTCGCCGACGACGGCCAGTTCTACCACGCCGTGAGGGATCCCCAGATGGGCTGGTACCGGGTGGTGGACAGGACCGGATGGTCGATCCACACCACCTTCCAGGACCCGATCCTGGGCCTGTCGATGACGAGCCGGAACGAGTTCCACCTGGTGATGCTCGATTCGTTCTCCGGGGTCCAGGTGCTCAGGGACCGGAGCGGCCGCACCCTCCACACGTTCGATCGCAACGTCCAGGTGCTGAACCTCAGGGTCAGGGCGGGGCTCGCCACCTACGTGGTCCGGGATTCGTTCTTCGGGCGACTGGTCGTCCGGACCATCCCGGTGCCGTCGGCCCGGGCCCGGGGCCAGCGCGAAGCCGCGCGGGTCGAGCGATTCGACCGCCTTCACGGCCGGTAGCTCGCCCCCGGCCGTGCCTCCGGCGCCGCGCAGGGCTCCATGACGCCATGCGTCAGGTCGCGGCTGCGATCGAGCAGCCGGCGGAAGAGGCGATTCCGATCCGACCGATGACCCTGAACCGCGGCGCGGACGGCATCACCGCCAGCACCGGCGACGATGCCGGGCCGTGGACCGTCTCGTACAGGCAGGTGAACAGGGACTGGCTGACCGGGGGGCGATCCGCCGGACGGTCCCCCGGGGCCGGCAGGGGTCGTGGATCCAGGAGTGGTCGGGGCCCGCGCCGGTCCGTCAGTCCACGCTCGGACCGCGGCGCCTGGCGATCGCCAGCTTCGAGGCTATGGGGTCGAAGAGCTTCGAGATGCCCCTTTCGAGCGCCTGCATCTCCACTTTCTTCTTGTTGGCGAACACAGCCATGAAGGTCTTGCGTTGCTGGGCGCTCTCCGAGCCCACCCAGATCACCTTTCTCTGGGCCGCGTCGTAGATGCGGCACTCCAGGTCGGCGTTGGCCGCCAGGCTGAAGCCGGCCACCAGGGAGAACGCCAGCCCTCCGACCAGAAAGGGCAACCCGGCCACGGCTGCGGCGCTCGAGAACCCTCCCACGAGGACCCTCGCCCCGCTGACGATGGCGCCCACGGGACTGAAGTTCGTGTCGGCCCGGACCAGTCTGGCCGTTCCGAAGATGAGGTAGCGGACCTTGAGGCCGGCGGCCATGCCCTCGCAGTCCTGCACGGTGATCGCCTCGGTGTTGAGGACCCCCAGCTTCTTGACCGCCCTGTCGACCCTGGGTCTCGGGGCCACGCTGAACCCCTTCTTCCTGAAGAAGTCCTGGGTCTTGGAGTAGATGAGCCCCGCCCGCTCCTTGCTGGCGATGTTGCGGAACGGCACCACGGCGATGTCGTTCTCGACCTCGTACGCCAGGCTCGGCGCCCGGGCCGCGGGCCGCGCCCCTTCCGCGGTCGCGCCGGGATCGTCCCCCGGGGGACGCTCGGCCGCCGCCTCCCTCTGCTGCACGTTGTGCAGGGAGGCGCCGCCGAAGTCGGGGATCTCACCCGGCAGATCGGCGGGGTCGCCCTGGGCGAGCGCAGCGACTGGCGGAACCAGGGTCAACGCCAGGACGAGGGCAGGAACGAGGAAACGCAGAATCGTGGCAACAGGTTCGTTCTTCATTGTCGTGGCTCCCATCAGGCCGCCGGTGTCGTCGCGATCGGCCGCAGCCTGGTCGGTGGAGGGGCGCCATGATAACACCCGACGACACCGGAGCTCAACCATGACCTCGTCAAGATCCGGCGCCTCGCCGGACCCGAGTCGCAAGACCCGGCGCCTCGCCGGGTCCGAGTCGCGCCCCCGAGCGCGACCTCAATCCGGATCCCCTCCTCTTCCCTTCCCCCGAGCGCGACCTCAAATCCGGATCCCCTCCTCTTCGACAGCGACTCGTCCGCGTCGCGAGCTCCGCGGCCGAGCCGGGCGGGATCTTCCGAGATGGGGGGCCCTTCGCTTCGCTCATCCTGCCCCCCAAACCCCCTCCCGGCTCGCCCTCCGGGCTCACCGGCCGGCCCCTCGATCGAGGCCGAGGTGCCTGGTGAAGAAGTCCACCAGAGCCACGGTGGACCGCACCTTGTTCGTGATCTTGCGGAAGCCGTGCCCCTCGTCCGGAAAGAGGAGATACTCCACCGGCACGCCCCGTCGCTCGAGGCTCTCGACCACCTGCTCGGCCTCGACCACGGGGACGTTCGTGTCGTTCGCGCCGTGCTGCACCATCAGGGCGGCCTCGACGCGATCCAGCTTGAACAGAGGGGAGAGGCTCCTGAGCATGTCCGCCTGGGTCTTGGGGTCTCCGTACTTCACCGTCGAGATGGCAGCCATCCACGGCTCCGTGTGCTCGAAGAACGAGAAGAAGTTCACGATCCCGAACAGGTTCACACCGGCCGCGAAGAGGTCGGGGAACTCGGTCAATCCGATCATGGTCATGTAACCGCCGTAGGATCCCCCCATGATGCCGATCCTCTTGGGGTCGGCGACTCCGGACCCCACCAGGTACTCGACGCTCGACCTGAGGTCCTCGATGGCGTCTCGGCGCAACGGACCGTTGTCGAGGTTTGCGAACCGTTTCCCGAAGCCGGTGGACCCTCGTATGTTCGGGGCAAGCACCCCGATTCCACGGGCCACCAGCGCCTGGTAGTCGCCGCGGAACGTGGGCCGCTCCTGGCCCTCCGGCCCTCCGTGGAAGCTGAGTACCCACGGTGCCGGCCCCTTCCGCCCCCGTGGTCGATAGAGCCAGCCGGTCAGCTCCAGCCCATCGTGGGCCTTGAACCTGGCCAGCTCCGGCCGGGTCAGCCCGGCCAGATCGACGCCCGCGTGGGGGCTTTCGGTGAGTCGCCTGAACTCTCCCCTGTCGATCTCGAGAACCCAGATGTCGGGTGGCGCCACCGCTCCGTAGGCGGTCAGAGCCAGGAGCTTGCCATCCCTGGAGAACCGGGGGGCGCGGGCGATCTCCGCGGGGAGGCGAGGCCCGGGGGAGACACGGCCCGACGCCAGGTCGACGAACGCCAGCTCGCTCTTCCCGGCGACGTTCCAGAGCAGAGCCGCCCGGGCTCCCTGGGCATCGATCTCGAACCAGTCGAGCTCCGCGTCGGGTCGCTGGGCCAGGACCTCCGGCGGCGCGGGAGCACCCCGGTCCGATAGCCTCACCCTCGAGAACGCCAGGAGGTCCCTGTCTTTGTTGGATGACAGATAGACCGTCCGCCCATCCTCGGAGAGCTTGCCGGTGAACGACCCCGGGCCGGAGTGGGGAGTGAGCAGCGTCTCGAGCCGGGTCCTCAGGTCGACGAGGTAGAGGTTGTTGTCGGACCGGTTGACCATCCGGTTCAGCAGCGCGCGGTATCCGTCCCTCGAGACCCCTTCCAGCGAAGCGATACCGTCGCTGGCCACCACCAGCTCGCTGGCTCCGGTGACCGGGTCGGTCAGATAGGCGTCGATCGCAGAGGCCTTGCGGCGGTTGGAGCCGGTCCGGAGCTTGCGACCGTCGGGGGTCCAGTCGGCCAGGTCGTTGGTCTCGCGACCGCCTTCGGTCAGCCGACGAAGCCCGGTCCCGTCGGGACGGACGACATGGACCTGGGTGTTCACCCCGCCGCCAGGGGCCTGAACGAAGGCCAGCCAGTCGCCGGCAGGGGACCACGTCACCGACTCCACCGGGTCGTCCCCGGCCGTGACCTGGGTCGGCCATCCTCCCGCGGACGGGATGATCCAGACCTGGGGCGACCCCGAGAGATCGGCGACGAAGGCCACTCGCCTGCCATCGGGGGAGAACGATGGCGAGAACGCTCGCCCCACCCTCGCCATCGTCGAGACGGTCGACTCCAGATCGCGGCCCCCGTCGGCGAGAACCGGCGGTCCCATGCGCAGCGAGAGGATGGCGATGGGCCAGACGGCTCTCCACATGGCTCGTGTCCTCCTTCGATCGTGACACCGACGATTCCGCTCATCGCTGGGCAGGAACCGGCCGTGGATGCGGCGAATCGGTGCGCCTGGGGAGAAACCGCGACGCGAGCTCCGGGGTGGGCAGCCGACAGGAATCGTGGTGGCCGAACCACCGGTAGCGCCTGGCTGCGACCCAGCCGTAGACCAGATCCCTGATCGGGCGAGGGACGACGAGGAGGAGGGCGCCGAACCACCAGGGCCAGGCCAGCCGTCGGGCGATGCGAAGCACGGCCGTGGATCGGGTGAAGCAGCGCCCGCCCTCGATCAGGACGATCCCTTCCAGGTAGTCGGAGGAGAGGCCGCACCGCTCGAGATACGGTCTCGCCTCCGGGGACTGGAGAGACCCGAAGCGGAATCGACCGCGGGGATCGCGATCGATGATGAAGTTCACCGTGGAGCTGCAGAGATTGCAGACGCCGTCGAAGAGCACCACCGCCGGCTCTGAGGAACCGGTCGTACCAGCCATCGGAGAGACCACCCTCGTCGGTTCGAGCCCGTCGCCGCTCGGGCGAGAGCTCGCTCGTCGTCGCCAGCCCGGCTCGGTCGTCGGGTCGGCGGAGAGCCCGACTGCCGCTGGCACAGCTTTCATCTATTCATGGGGACCCGCCACCCGGTTCCGGGGATACGCCACGACCGTCTCGAGGGCGCGACAAGGTCGGGTCGCCCCGGGGTCCAAACTGTCCTGCTCATTTCGTAACTTCGGACTCCCGGGCGATCTCGTGGTCTGGTGGAGCGTGGTAAACCGGACGGTCGATCCTCGACCAAACTCGGGACTCTGGATCGCCCGGGCAGGATGTGGGCCCGGGACGGACGATCGGCCCCTCGACCGCTCCAGGCGGGGGAAAACCGTATCGTGGAGACGATCGCCTCCGGATCGCCGGGGGGTCGGTGCCACGGATGGTGGATGACCGACTGCTGACAGGGCCGGGAGCGCTGCCCCGGACCATCGGATAGAAGAGCTCGAGGATCTGATCCTCGATCGGAAGCTCGCCCCGGCTCGAGCGATCGAGCCCCGATAGACACGTTCGTCAGGTCAATCCCCTCGACTGGAGGATTCTATGCAAAAGACGTTCGCCCTCTCCATGACGTTTCTCTTCCTTGTATGCCTGGCCTTGGCCCCCGCGTGGGTCCAGGCCGTCGACCCGAGTACCGGCGCCGAACAAGGCGCCGCCCCCTCCGCCCAGGATCTCTCCCAGGCCTATCCCGGGAGTTTACAGATCGCCGAGGCCAGGAGAAGGCCGGTCGCCCTGGGGGATCTCAAGCAAAGCAACCGTCTCCGACGGCTCGAAAGCGAAGCAGCCAGTACGGTGAACAACAACAACATCTTCAAGACGGCAAGCACGGTCAACAACAACAACATCTTCAAGACCGCGAGCACGGTGAACAACAACAACGTGTTCCGGACCGCGAGCACCGTCAACAACAACAACGTGTTCCGGACCGCGAGCACGGTCAACAACAACAACGTGTTCAAGTCCGCGAGCACCGTCAACAACAACAACATCTTCAAACCCAGTCAACCGGGGAATCTGAAGGAGCTCAACTCCAGCCTGCGGTGATGACTTCTCGCCAGGGCCGGGTGACGGCCGACGCGGGCTCGAGCCCGGCCCCTCTGCGAGAACGGCGATCACGATCGAGAGGACTCGCTGACGATCAGGAGGAGCTGCGCCATGATCAGCATGCCTTCCCTACCTTTGGCCGATCCGCTTCGTGGCCACATCGGCCCGGGCCTTGGCGGAGCGATCCCCGAGGAAGGCGCTCCGACTCGTGGCCCCCAGACCGCTGCCGGCGGCTCGACCGCCGTGAAGAAGCTGGCCATACGGGTCGCTTCGATCATCAAGCGGGTGGCCATCGGCACCGGAATAGCGATCCACTTCTTTCTCATCTTGAACGTGGTGACCTACCTCTACGAGTGGATCAACCAGAGGGAATCCCTCTTTCTGGTCTCGGTCCTGAACGACTACTACGGAGCCGTGACGTTCGCCAACCGCAACTTCGGCTTCTTCGCGCCGGAGGTGACGCCGGACTGGGTGCTCACCATCACGCTGACGGACCGTCAGGGCCGCAAGCGGCCCTATGCACTCAGAGCTCCCAACAGCGAGATGAAGCTCAAGATGTACGCCATCTGCGGACACTTCGGCGAGACCGATGACACGATGGACCTCTTCGCTCGCTCATGGGCTGCCCGCGCCATCACGGACAACCCCGGCACGGTGCGCGTGGACGTCGACGTCCAGAGGAACAACATCCCCACGATGGAAGAGTACCGGATGGGTCAACGAATCACTCAGGTCCCGTTCTACAGCACGACCTGTTTCCGGATCGCCGTGGCGCTGTTCTGCTCGATCGAGCAGTATGCGATCCGGAATTCGGTCCTGGATCTCTACGGAGAACACGGCTTCGTCCAGTGGATCATCACCCGGACCAGCCTCTATCCTGGGTTGCCCCACCTGGCCGACGTGGTGGGGCTGCTGCAGGCCCTGGGTTTCTCGGCCGACCAGGGTGTGTACATCGTGAGGTGGGTCTACCTGCTGGCGCTCGTCGGCTTGCTGGTGGGCTGGCACCCCCGTCTCATGGCGGCCGTGGCGTGGTTCATTCACTACCTCTGGCTCCATGCCGGCGGGGGGATGACCTACGGCATGGACTTCTTCACCCACATCGCCCTCTTCTACTGCGTCATCATGCCGCTGGGAGACCACCTCTCGGTGAGGTCCATCCTCGGCAGGTCGGCACCCACGCCCTCGGTTGCCGCCGGCCTCACCCGTCGGATGCTGCAGCTGCAGCTGGCCATCGTCTACGTGTCCTCTGGCCTCGAGAAGGCGCAGGGAATCCAGTGGTGGAACGGGGAGGCCATGTGGCGATCGCTCATGTTGCCGGTCTTCAACCAGTTCGACGCAAGCTGGCTGGCCCAGGTACCATGGCTTGCCATGGTCTCGTGCTGGGGCGTGCTGCTCGTCGAGACCGGGTACGGCCTCTTCATCTGGTGGCCCAGGACGCGGCCGGTGTGCCTCGCCCTGGTCGTGGGGATGCACTTCTCCATCGGGCTCACCATGGGCATGTGGCTCTTCGGCTCCATCATGATCATTCTCAACCTGGGCGCGTTCGGTCTGGACGCGACGAGAGACCTCGCTCGGATCCGGGAGGCGCTCTCCTCGAGGTGGACTCGCCGCCTCCGGTGGAGCCACGGAGAGCTGGCCGGTCTGCAGTCGGCCCGGTCGGTCGCCTCCAACCCTTGACGGCGTTCTTCCCCCTGCGCCGACCCGTGGGTCTCGCTAGCGGAGCGCCCTGGCGCCCCGGAACCCGTTGCACGAGAGCTTGCGCGACGGGGCGTTGAAATCCCGGTACGCGCAGCGTATGAGGTTGCTGCTGTTGTTCCACGAGCCCCCCCGGACCACCCGGTAGAGGCCGGAAGGCGGCCCCTGGGGGTTCCTGGCAGGGCTCGTTCCATAGAAGGTCTCGCTCTGCCAGTCCGCGCACCACTCGAACACGTTTCCCGCCACGTCGTGGAGCCCGTACCGGTTGGGAGGATGGCTTCCCACCGCCACCGGCCTCCCGCTCGCCGGGTCCAGGCCGTAGCACGCCTTCCCCTGGGCGTCGTCGTCGCCCCACGGGAACTTCCGCCCTTCCAGCCCTCCCCGGGCCGCCCTCTCCCACTCCGCCTCCGTGGGCAGCCGCTTCCGGGCCCACCGGCAGAACGCCACCGCGTCGTTCCACGACACCTGGACCACCGGAAGGTCCAGCTTGTCGTGGATCGTGTCGCCCGGCGCGAACGGCGCGCGCCACGTCACCGCGACGCTGGGCTTCCACTCCTTGCCGTCGTGGTAGTTCCCGCCACCGCTCTGTTCCGCCTCGGTCCGGTACCCGGTCGCCTCGACGAACCGCGAGAACCTGCGGTTCGTCACCTCGTGCTTGTCCAGGTAGAAGGCATCGACGTACACCCGGTGCACCGGCCTCTCATCCCCGGTGCCATCCTCCGAGCCCATGGCGAACTCCCCTGCCGGGATCAGCGCCATCTCCTCGTCGTCCGGGCCGGCGCCCGGGGCGGTCGCCGGCCGGTCGGAGTCGCCTGCCAGGGCCGCCGGACCCCAGCTCGTCCCCAGGCTCGACAGCGACAGCGTGACGGCCGCCAGCACCACCATCCCCGCGAGCCACCGCGGGCCCCCACCCACCCATGGACCCCCAGGCGACCCGGACTCTCGTACCATCTTCTCGCCTCCTGCTCCGCTGCTTCGAATATACGCCATGAGCGACCAGAAGGCAGCAGGCGCTTCGTTGCCGGGCCCTGCGAGCCGGATCCGGCCGGACGCCGGATCTTGGTCGGGAGAGACGAAGACATTGCGCGCGTCCAGGTGCTAGCATGCCCCACGGCGCCCGGGAGCGGACGCTGGACGCGCCGGACAGGCGCGGCCGTTGACGATTTCAAGAGGAGGAAACACATGAACGGATGGCTCCGGATGGCCTTGGGAACTGCCCTGGCACTCGCGCTGGTGATCTCGGCTCGGGCCGCCGACCCGGAGGCGCTCGCGGCCGCGGCCAAGCAGGAGGGACAGATCGTCACCTACGGATGCCCCGCCGACTGGGCCGGGTACGGTGCGGTTGCGGAGATGCTCCAGAAGAAGATCGGCCTCTCCCACACCGACACCCAGATGCCCTCGATGGACGAGATCACCAGGATGGCCGCGGAGAAAGACAAGCCGGTCGCCGATATCGCCGACATCGGCCTGCAGTTCGGCCCCATCGCCCAGGACAAGCAGGTCTTGCTGGCCTTCAGGCACTCGAAGTGGGACGAGATCCCGGCGTGGGCGAAAGACGCGAACGGCCTGTATTCGGCCACCTACTCCGGAGCCATGGCGTTCCTGGTCGACACCAAGACGGTCAAGAACGTGCCCAGGAGCTGGAAAGACCTCTTGAAGCCCGAGTACAAGGGCATGGTGACCCTCCAGGATCCGCGGGCCGCGGCCAACGGCCAGTTCGCCGTGATCGCCGCCGCCTTCGCCAACGGAGGCTCGGAGGACAGCTTGACCCCGGGGATCAACTACTTCGCCCAGCTGCAGAAGAGCGGCAACCTCAACACGGCGGCCCTTCCGGACAAGGACACCCTTCTGAAGGGCCAGTCGGGCGTCGCCCTGCTGTGGGACTTCCAGGGCCTGGCGTGGAAGAAGAGCGTCCCGGGCCTCGAGGTGCTGATCCACTCCGACGGCTCGACCTTCGGCCCCTACGCCACCGTGATCAACAAGTACTCCAGGCACCCCAATGCGGCCCGTCTGTGGATCGAGACGGTCCTGTCCGACGAAGGACAGATCGCCTTCGCCCGGTCGGGCGCCCGGCCCATCCGCAAGGTCACCCTGCCCCCTGACGTGCAGGCCGGCCTGCTGCCCGAGGCGCAGTACGCCGTGGTGAAGCCGATCGCCAACTGGAAGAACATGGAGAGCATCTGCAAGAAGCTCGCCGAACGCTGGACCGTCGAGGTCCTGGGCAAGTAGGGGACCGTCCCGGACCTGCGGCCGCGAACGGTCGACCCAGGTGGCGGGTCCGGGAAACCGGTCGGAGCGGATCGGAGCGAGGGGCGGACACGACCCTGGCTCGAGCCTGCTGCGAAACGGGCCGGGGCGCCCCGCGCCGTCCGGACGCGACTCCATGCTCCTCTGCGCCGCCCTTCAGAAGGCGGCTTCTCAACCCAGCGCTGCATTCTTATAATATACGCACGTTGGCGTGGCCGGGCGGACCGGGGCGCGGAGGATGGCGATGAGACGGATGGACAAAGCGTCGTGGATCTCGAGGATCGGCCGGATCGCGCTGCTTTCGATGGTGGTCCTGGCGACCGGGGCCGTGGCGCAGCCGATGGTCGGCGACACCCACGCGTTCGCCCACCGCCTCGTCCAGGGAACCCCGGTTCCCACCGGTGACTCGTTCTATCCCGACCTGATCCCCATCGCCGGCACACCTCTCGTGATGCGGCTCCAGCCCGGCATCGACAACGCCAAGAGGCCGGGGGTCCCGGCCAACGTGGTGGTGGAGGGACCCTCCGCGTTAAGCAAGGACGCCCTCATGAAGCAGCCGGGCCGCCTCGCTCACGCAGCCAACCGGGCCTACATCTGGACCAAGTGGCAGCTGGCCAGCTCCCGTGCCGACAAGTGGAGGCTCACGGGACCCGCGACCCACTTCAAGTATCCGCTCCTCGTGCCCGAAGACCTGTTGAAGCTCTTGAAGACCCAGGGGCCCGACGGCAGGCCGCTGCTGCTCCCCGGAGACATGATCATCAACGGGATCGGCGGGATCGCCACGCACCTGAGCCTCTACGTCGGCCCGGACGCCGCCACCGGCGAGCCGCGGATTGTCCACGCCCTCGCCACGCCGGGCACGCAGCAGTCCTACGTGCAGCTGGCCGGAAACGTCGTGAAGAGCATCGTCCGACCGTGCGAGACCATCGGGGTGGTCGAGGAGGGGCTCGGCGGGTTCATCGCCAGGTATCAGCGGGACACGTTCTTCGTGCTGAGAGACCCTCGCATGACCGACCCGATGAGGGCGAACGGCATCCGGCACGTCAGGAGTCTGGTCGGCCGCGGCTACGACTACGACATGAACCAGACCAACGACTCGTACTACTGCACGGAGATCGGCGTCGAGATGATCCGGGCCGCCTACGAGGGCGCCGGGCTCCCCGTGCCGTGGCTGGGCACCACCGCGGTGTGCAAGCGGACCCTCAAGGACTTCCCGGTCACCCCCGACAACCTCCTGGCCACTCCGGATCTGGTGGTCATGCAGGCGAACGCCACCGGCTGGAAGCACCTGGATCACGTGATCCGCACCCACGTCGTGGGGGAGAGGCCTCAGCCGTCCGAGTGACGGTCGGCGGGCCGGAGCGCCCAGGTCAGGGGGCGGCGAACATCCGGTCGATCTCGGTCTTGAACCGGCGGGCCACCACGGCCCGTTTCACCTTCATGGTCGGCGTCAGGTCGCCACCATCCATGGACAGGGTGGCCGGGACGATCACGAACCGCTTCACCGACTCGTGGTCCGCCAGCCCGGAACAGGCGTCGCGGATCAGCCCCTGGTAGACCTCGCGGATCACGGGGCTCGCGCAGAGCTCCTCGTCGGTGCCGGTGAGGCCCCTGGCCTTGGCCTGCGCCCTGAGAGCCTCGAGATTGGGAAAGACGAGCATCCCGGCCTCGATCTGGTTCTCGCCGCAGACCAGCGTCTGGCAGACCAGAGCGCCGGCCATGCGGGTCTCGATCGGGTCGGGGTTCACATACTTGCCGGTGGCGAGCTTGAAGACCGACTTCTTCCGGCCCGTGATCAAGAGGAACCCGTCCGGGTCGAACGTCCCGGTGTCCCCGGTGTGGAACCAGCCCCCGGCGTCGATGGCCCTGGCGGTCTCCTGGGGGTCGTCGAGATACCCCTTCATCACGTTCGGGCCCCGGGCCAGGATCTCCCCATCCTCCGCGAGCTTCAGTTCGACCCCCGCGATCGGCTTGCCCACGGTCCCGAACCGGTACGCCTCAGGGCGGTTCCCCGCCAGCACCGGCGAGGTCTCCGTCAGGCCGTACCCTTCCAG
>JACQZM010000644.1 GCA_016213885.1 Candidatus Rifleibacteriota bacterium
GCGAGCTTCTCCCGGACGAGCAGCTTCCCCGTGATCGGCCGTTCTTCGGTCCGGGCATCGCTCCGGGTGCAGGATGGCCGGGAGATCCTGCTCGGACCGGTGATGGCGAACCAGGATCCTGCTGCCGGGGGACGCCCTGCCGATGGCCAGACAGGTCGGCCCGACGACCGCCAGCAGTTGCTGTGGCTCCGCGCGGCAGTGATCAGACAGTGAGACTCCGCGACCTCGCCCCGGCCTGACGCCGATCGCCGACCGTCCCTGGCCGACAGAGGTCAGGGATTCGTGGTGGCGGGGCCAGGACACGCGGCACCGACAGTGTTCGCCGGGCCCGCGCACGCCGGGCCCTGGGTGTTGGCCACCCCCGCACAGGCCGGCCCCTTGGTGTTGGCCGGCCCTGCGCACGCCACGCCCTTGGTGTTGGCGACGCCGGCGCAAGCCACGCCCAGGGTGTTGGCCACACCGACGCAAGCCGGGCCCTGGGTGTTGGCCACGCCGACGCAGGCCGGGCCCTGGGTGTTGGCCACGCCGACGCAGGCCGGACCCTGGGTGTTGGCCACACCGACGCAGGCCGGACCCTTGGTGTTGGCCACGCCGGGGCACGCGGCTCCCTTGGTGTTGGCGCCGCCTGCGCAGCGAGGGCCCCTGGTGTTCGCGGCACCGGCACACCGCTTGCCCTTGGTGTTGGCCGCGCCCGCGCACGCCCGACCCTTGGTGTTGGCCACGCCGACGCAGGCCGGACCCTTGGTGTTGGCCACGCCGGCGCAGGCGGGACCCTGGGTGTTGGCCGTCCCCGGGCAGGCGGCGCCGATGGTGTTGGCGCGGCCAGGGCAGGCGGCTCCTGTCGTGTTCGCCCGTGGCCTCGCCTCGACCGCGGGGACCGCGATCGCCCAGAGCAGCAGCAGCACGACCAGACCCATCGCCGTCGATCTCATCACGAAGCTCCTTCCCTGCACCTGAAGGTCCCTGACAGTCCCCCGGGGCAAACGTACCACCTCGCAGCGCGGCCCGCAAGACCCGGCGCCTCGCCGGGTCCGAGTCGCGCCCCCGAGCGCGACCTCGATCCGCATCCCGTCCTCTTTACTTCTATCTCCCGATCTTTTCTCTCTTCCGAGCGCGACTTCAAATGAACCCCCTCCACTTCCTTGGTGACGGCAGTCCAGGCTGTCGCTCGACCCGGGTCGGTCGACCGGGATCCGGCCGGCAGGGTCGTCGTCGCGACCGGACCCCGCGCTCCACCGCGCTCACGTCCCCGGACGCCGGTCGGGCGTGGTCCCCTTGGCCAGGGGAATCGCTTTGGGCTTCTGTTCGCCTCGGCCGCCGGTCGGCGCCGGCCGCGCGCTTCTCAGGTAGCGGATCGGATCGAGCACCCGTCCATCCAGCGAGACGCCGAAGTGCAGGTGCGGTCCCGTGGCGAGTCCGGTCTCTCCGGCCTCGGCAAGCCGCTGGTGGCAGCCGACCCGTTGCCCCGGTCTGACCACGATCTTGCTGCAGTGCATGTACGTGGAGCGAACGCCGTCGGGATGCTCGATCACCACGCAGAGCCCGGCACCGCCGCGCCACCCCGCCGAGACCACCCGCCCCGGAGCTATCGCCCGGATCGGCGTACCGTGGGGCACGGCGATGTCGATACCCTGGTGCATCCGCCCCATGTGGAGGATGGGATGGATCCGCCATCCGAAGCTGGAGCTGAGCCGGCCGCGCACCGGCCAGGTCAAGGAGGTCGGGCCCGACCTGCTGCCGACCACGGCCGGACGGTCGTCGTGCTCCACGACGGTCAGACAGCCCACCGAGCCGGGTTCCAGGCGACGGCGGTACACGGAGACCATGGTCCCTGGCCTGACCTTGACCAGGAGCCTCACGCCTCCCGATCGGACCGTGGTGAGGCGAACAGCCTGCACCAGCCCGTGATGGTGGGGGAGCGGCGGTGCGGTGGCGGGCAGCCGGGCGTTCTCGAACTCCATGGTGACCGACCGGCTGCCCCTGTCCGGCGTGGCGCGGATCGTCGGCTCCCCGTCGAAGCGGATCAGCAGAACGTCCCGTCGGCCATCCCTGCTCAGGGTCACCTCGCTGACCATCACCGGCCCGGTCCGGCCAGCCCGGGCCGGTCGCGCCGCCGGCCCCGGAGCCGCGGGGGAGCGGGGGCGGGCGCTGGCCGGCGTGCCGCCGCAGAGCGGCTGGACCAGCGCGCACAGAGCCCCGGCCAGAAGCAGGAGGTTCCAGGAGACGTGTTGCTGTGGCGCCACGGGCATCGGTGAATCGAGGCGAACACTCCCCCTCGCCGGCATCGCCAGGTCGCCCGAACCGGTTCCCTGGCCATCATCGGCGCGGATCAGCATAACTCGCGGCCCCGGCCGAGTCGAGCCCCAAGACCTGGCGCCTCGCCAGGTCCGAGTCGCAAGACCTGGCGCCTCGCCAGGTCCGAGTCGCGCCCCCGAGCGCGACCTCAATCCGGATCCCCTCCTCTTTCTTCTCTCTCCCGATTTCTTCTCTCTCCCGAGCGCGACCTCAAATGAACCCCCTCCACGTCCTTGGCGACTCTGCAGCCTGGCCGAGGCCTGATCACAGGCCCGACTCCGCGAAACAGGCGGGGAGTCGGCTGGCCAGGGGGATTGCCACCGGTCAGGTCTTCCCGGATAATACCTGGCGACATGGAGACGCGAGGTCGTGCGCCGCGGTCGTGCCGGGCCATCCTGATCGTGGTGGCGCTGGCGCTCGCCCTGGGGGCCGCGCCGGTCCGGGCCGACTCCCTGGACGACTGCCTCCCGGGAGACCTTCTGCTGACCGGCCTGCCGGGCATCTTCGGTCAGGCCATCCAGGAGACCACCGGTTCGTCGGCGGCCCACATCGGGGTCATCGCCACGGCTCCCTCGGGTCGTCTGACCGTGGTCAACGCCAGCGGTCGGGTCAAGGAGGAGCCGATCGAGCGGGTTCTTGCCGCCGGCACCGGCCCGCTGGCGGTGATCCGGTACCCCTTCGCCTCGGAGGCCGACCGCCAGAGACTGGTGTCGGCGGCCCGCCGGTTCCTCGGCAGGCCCTACGATAACAAGTTCCAGATCGACAACGACGCGATCTACTGCTCCGAGCTGGTCTACCTGGCGTTCAAGGAAGGCCCTCGCCTCGTCCCGGTTCCGCTGAAGCCCATGCGGTTCGGTGGTCTGACCGCCCCGACCCGGGAATTCATGCTCTTGTTCGTGGGCGGGCCGCTCCCCGAAGGCGACCCCGGGATCTCCCCTGCCGGCTACCTGCGCTCGCCGGCGTTCGTGACCGTTCACAACGACTTCCCCCGCGCTCGTGCCTGCGACCGAGGACCCGGTGTAGACCGGACCGTTACTGCAGCCCGCTCCGGGAGGAGCCGGACGCGCCCTCCGTCGCCGCCGAGCCCGGCCCCAGCGTCGTCGCCGGCAGGGAGAGCGACGCGCCAGCGGAGGAGCGGGCCGCCCGGCCGAACGCCCGGGACCCGACGGGGATCGGTTCCCGAAGCAGCTCCGGCACGGTGAACGTCCGCGTGCACGAGTCGTAGAACTCCGGATCCTCCTGCGGGAGCACGAACGGCTTCGCCCCCCTGCCGTCCGGTCCGAAGTAACCGAAGTACGTGCGGGTGAACACCCCGGTATCGCGCTTGGAGCTGAACGCGCACCACCGCCCGTTGCTCGACCAGCTGTGGTACGAGTCGGACTCCGGCGACGACCACTCCTCGAGCTTTCGCCGCGCCCCGGTCGACAGATCGATCAGGTGCAGGTCGCTGGAGGGCCGGTAGATCGGGAAGCACCCGTAGTCGCAGACACAGGACACCAGCCACCTTCCGTCCGGCGACACCCGCCCGATGAGGACGCTCCCGCCGGCGTCCGCCGCGGACAGCACCGTCTCGACCTTGCCGAACCGCCGCGTCTTCAGGTCCACGGCGACGCGGCACAGATCGTATCTCACCTCGGAGTACCGGTCCGGGATCATGCGGTGCCGGTCGGTCCAGAGGATCGGGGCGCTGCTGAAATAGAGCGTTCGGCCGTCAGGGGACCAGCCCGGATAGGTCTCCAGCCGGTCAGGGTTCGCGATGGCCGGCGAGGTGAAGACCTGGCCGGTCTCCACGTCGCACACGACGATCTCCGAGTCGAGGTCGAGCACGTCCGGCACCTGCTGGCCGGCGCCGTGGAAGAACTGTCTGACCCTGTTGAGCGAGTACGCCGCGTGCCGTCCGTCAGGGTGCCAGGCCGTGTACCCCCAGGGGCTCTTGACCCGTCGGAGCTCCCCGTCCCTGAGCACCAGCGACGCGCTCGAGAGTCCCGGCAGTCTGCCGCCGCGGGTGCCGATCGACATGGATCGGGGGCTGCCCGCGCTGAAGGCGTGGCAGTTGGTGCAGCCGTTGCCGAACTGCAGGCCGCGAAGCACCGGCTCCACCGTGAAGCCGGTCAGGTCGCGCTGGCAGATCCGGATGTCGTTCCACACGTTGAAGTGCGGAACGATGAATCGATAGACCAGCACCGGGTCGATCTCCTCCCGGGCCACCTCGATCCGGACCGGCGAGTAGGCCGTGGCGCGCCCGTCAGCCCCCCGCGTCACGACGCGGAGCGTCAAGCGCTTGCCCCGGTTCCTCCCGAGAAGCTCGCGCCACGGCGCCACGGGGAACCGGACGTTGCCGTCGCCGGACGCCACGACCAGGGCGCCGCCTCCCTCTCCTTCGAGGGTCACGTGGAACGCCGTACCGGCCTCGACGACGCGCACGTTCAGGGGAGCGATGTTCGGAGGGATCGTCACGGACCGGTAGTCCGGCGACAGGGCAGGGGGCCGGCCCGCGGCCCCGACCTCGGCTCCGGGAGTCCACCCGCCGCAGCCGCAGATCAAGAGACCGAGGACCGCCGCCGCCACGGCCTCGACCGGAGCTGTTCCTGGCTTGAACGTCGCAAAGATCATCGCCGGGGCCCCGCGGCCGTGAACAGGTAGTACCTGTAGTACGTGTCCGGGTAGTCGCGAGCGGCCAGCTCCGCGACCGCTCCGGGACCGCCGGCGTTCAGGGCCGCCGTCGAGGCAGAGGTGAACGTCCGGAACCGGGAGGCCGTGCCTGCGTCGACCTCCCACCCGCCCAGATCGGGTTTCTTCCCCAGATGAGCCTCCCGGATCAGCAGCGCCTCGTGGCAGTGTCGAGGGAGCCGCCTGCGACCGGCGGCGCCCAGCCGCGGGAGCGCCGCCGCCACCCTGTCCAGGTCGCGCGTCAGAAGAGCTTCGGCCACGAGAAGATCCGCCGCCGCCACGTTCGCCGGATCGACGGCCACCAGAGCCTCCATGCTGGTGCGGAATCCCTGGCGGTTGGGATCCTCCTCGGTGCGCCGCAACCGGGACCGGATCCGGCGGATGTACGGCCAGCCGGTCAGGCCGGGGTCGCGGGCGATCCGCTCGAGAACGGCCCGCGCCTCGGCCTGCTCCCCCGGGCACCTGGCCAGATCCCGGAGGAACACCGAGGCGGCGGCGGGTCGGCCCTTGACCAGGTTCACCAGCGCCAGCTGACGCAGCACCGGGACCTGGGGGCCGAACGTTCCCCACGCCTCGTACGCCTCGTGCTCCGCCTCGTTCGCCAAGCCGAGCTCCAGCGACAGGGACGGGGTGGCCAAGAAGATGGCCAGCCGGGCTCCCCGGGAACTGGCCCTGAGCCGTTCGCCGAACCCGGCCTGGAAGAGCAGCTCCGGAGGCGTGCCGGGCGGTTGCGGCCAGCCGAACATGTCGTCCAGAAGGGTGCCCTCGGCCAGCAGAGCCTTGTTGACCGTGGCGACCACGCCGAGAGGGTACCCGGCCGGAGCCATCCGGGAGGCCAGATGGAGCACCTGGCGCCAGTCTCCCCGACGCCCTGACTCGAGGACACAGAGGGCGTCTCGGGCATCCCGGTTGTGGCTGAAGAAGGGGGTGGCCGCGATCGCCACGGCCAGCATCCCCCGGGCCAGCGCCGGCCGCACCCTGGCGGTCCAGCCGGCGCCGAGCCGGCAGGCCAGCCCCGGCAGGCCGAGCAGTGCCAGCGCCACGCCGGCCGGAAACGCCACGACCAGCGCCACGGCCCAGCCGGCCCCGGAGTCCGGGCGGTCCGGGCTCCAGGGCGCGCCGCACGAGAGCGCCTCCGGCAGGGTCAGCTCGGCCCACCACACGCCGACGGCCAGCGGCGCGGCCAGGGCAGCAGCCACGGCCGCCGCGATCGGGAGGAGCCGGAGCCGGTCGACCCGCCGCGGGGCATCGGCCTCGCCGGCACCCCCGGGGCCGCCTGACCCGTGACCGGCCTCCAGACCGATGCACAGCGCAACGAAGGCCAGGGAGACGACACCGGCCGCCTGGTAGAGCCCGATCACGGCTGCGGCGTACAGCGCGGCCCGCGGGCCGACCGCCCGTGGCGCGAACCGGGCGCCCAGCAGCGCCACTCCCGATGCGGCGATCAGCGCCTCGACGGCCGGGAGGAAGTTGCCGTACCGCACGAACGGCATCATCCCCAGCACGGTGATCGCCGGGGCGACCCAGGTGCCGGGGCGGTGGGTCAGAAGCCTCCAGCAGGCGCCGGCCAGGCTGCCCAGCAGCTGGAGGTTCGCCGCCACGGCCAGGGCGCCCAACAGCCCGCTCCGGAGCGTCTGGGAGACGAGAGCGGCCGCGTACCCGGCCAGGCCGCCCGGGATCGCGACGCTGTCCGAAAAGAACGTGGTGCCCCACTGGAAGAACGGGACCCCTCCGACGTCCGGGTAGAAGAGCTCCGGCCGCACCGCGAGCCACAGGTAGAGCGAGCAG
Organism: Candidatus Rifleibacteriota bacterium; assembly: GCA_016213885.1. Classification (GTDB taxonomy): domain Bacteria; phylum Muiribacteriota; class UBA6191; order JACPRK01; family JACQZM01; genus JACQZM01. Next base: position 6,754 of record JACQZM010000644.1, read on the forward strand.
AAGGCGAGGCTGGCCACGGACCAGGCGAGCGGCACAGCCGCACGGGGTGCCGCAGGGTCCGTGGTGGCCCGATCGCCTTGCTGTTGCATGTCCAGGTCTTCGATGGTGGATCCGAGAGACGTCGGAGTCAGTCCATTGTGCCTGCTTCCGGGCCGCCAGACAACCCGGAATCCAAGACCCGGCGCCACGCCGGGTCCGAGTCGCAAGACCCGGCGCCTCGCCGTGTCCGAGTCGCGCCCCCGAGCGCGACCTCCAACCTGATCCTCTCCTCTTTCTCTGTACCGTGCGCGACTTCAAATGATCCCCTCCACTTCCTCGGTGACTCTGCAGCCAGGCCGAGGCCTGATCACAGGCCCGACTCCGCCAAACAGGTGGGGGAGCCTGGGAATCCTCCGTCGGTCTCGTCACGCTGGTCCTGGGATCGTCTCCGGGGCTGAAGGCCGGCTCTTGGCATCCACGGGCCGATCGGGCTACAACTCTGGCCATGCGTTCCCTCCGACCCGAGACGATCTCCGACATCGACTGGCCGACGTGGAAGCCCCGGGACCTGGCCACGCTGCTCTTCGTGATCCAGGGCGACCGGATGCTGCTCATCCACAAGAAGACGGGACTCGGCGCCGGCAAGATCAACGGCCCCGGCGGCCGGCTCGACGGCGGGGAGACGCCGGTCGAGTGCGCTGTCAGGGAGGTCCAGGAGGAGCTGTGCATCACGGTCCGGGACCCGCGGTGGGCCGGTCGGCTCCACTTCCAGTTTCTCGACGGCTACTCGATCCGCGGCGACGTGTTCGTGGCCAGCGAGTTCGACGGGACCCCCACCGAGACGCCCGAGGCGGCGCCCCTGTGGGTGCGCCTCGATGCGATTCCGTACGATCGCATGTGGGCCGACGATCCGCTGTGGATACCGATGATGCTCGACGGCCGCACGTTCATCGGCCGGTTCATCTTCGACGGGGACAGGATGGTGGCGAGCGACGTCGTCGAGGCCTCTGCCGACGAGGTGCGGCAGCTCGGCGGGCTGGCCGGGTGAGCTCCGGGGCCGTGTCGCCGATCGTGCAGCTGTTTCGCGGAGGCTGGTCTGTGTTCACCGTGTGGCGTGAATCAAGGGTCACGAAGGAAGTGGAAGGGGATCCGGTTGAAGTCGCGCTCGGGGGCGTGACTCGGACCCGGCGAGACGCCGGATCTTCTGCGGTGAACTCTGCTCGCGAGACGTGGTAGCATGCGGCCCTGTCGTGGCTTCCTCTCCTCCTGCGCTCCCACCTGAATGCGCCCGGAAGTTCAAGGTCGACCGTCTGCTCGGCTCCGGGGGGTTCGGGTCTGTGTGGCTCGCCATCCAGCAGGGGCTCAACCGTCCTGGGGCGCTCAAGGTCCTCAACAAGGGTGTCCTCGAAGACCGCGAGCTCGTGGAGCGATTCAAGAACGAGGCGTTGATCACCGCCTCGCTGGCC
>JACQZM010000104.1:0-3263 GCA_016213885.1 Candidatus Rifleibacteriota bacterium
CCCGGGCCACGGAAGACACGAACAACCGGGTGCTGGCCAACCTGGCCATCGCCCTGGGTCCACTGGACCCGCTCGAGTCGCTCCGGATCCTGACCCGATTGCTCAACAGCGCCGACAAGTGGGAGCGAGCCTCCGCGGTCTACGCTGCCGGCTTCATCGAGGAGACCAGGGTCGGTGGGTGGCTCACCACGACCCTGATGTACGAGGACGACGAGGACGTGATCCGGAACATCATCGCGTCGCTCTCGCGGTTCAGGGACCCGTCGCTTCTGGAGCAGCTCCTGAAGGGGCTGGTGCACCCCAAGCAGATCGTCCGCTTCGGCACCGCGAGGATCCTGGGCAACGTGGGCGATCGGGCGTGCCGGTCGGCGCTGCTGTCCGCCATCGAGGGCGAGTCGAACGCCGGCGTGAAGGCCGAGATGATCGGGGCTCTCGGCAAGCTGTCCGACACCTCGCACATCCCCCAGGTCGCCCGGTTCCTGAAGGACGGCGATCCCCGGGTCCAGGCCAACACGATCGAGGCGCTGGACCACATCGGGTCGCCGGAGATCATCCCCTACGTGAAGCCGTTCATCACGTCCCTGGACAACAGGGTCAAGGCGAACGCCGCGAAGGCGCTGTGGACCCAGGGCACCCTCGACGTGGTCTCCACGCTGGCCCAGATGATGGACTCGCCGGGTGAGCGGGAGGTGCTGTCGGCGATCTACGCGCTGGGCGAGATCGGTCGATCGCCGACTCTGGCCCTGGACTCCCATCGCTACTTCTTGCTCACGTCGGCCCTTCACGAGCGGGCCCGGGACCTGTTCGGCGAGGAGCCAGGGCTGGTCCGGGCCTCCGAGTCGGAGATCATCTCCACGTTCCTCTCGGAGAACTGGACACTCTTCGAGCGGTTCGTGATGGGCGACTGCAAGGACGCCAAGGAGCTCCTGGACAAGGCGCTCGACAAGCCGACCCACCCGGTCGTCCACTTCATCGCCGGCGAGATGTTCCGCCGCATGGAGAACTTCCAGCGGGCCGGCCAGTGCCTCGCCCTGGCGGAGGAGCAGCTCTCGAGGTTCGTGGCGGTGCTGACCAGCCAGGCGAACCTGCACCACCAGGTCGGCGACACCCGGGGGTCGATCTCGTATCACCTGAAGGCGCTCAGGGACCGGGTCTCCCTCGTATCCGACGAGGTCGACGTGGCGCTCAACATGGCCAAGATGGACCGGCTCGAGGAGGCCACGCTGCTGCTCAGGTCGCTGATGGATCAGTCGGTGTCGGACGGGCGGGTCCACTGGCACGTCGGACGGCAGGCGTTCCGGTACGGCGACCAGGAGAAGGCGTTCCGCCACCTGTTCTTCGCCCTGGCAGAGGACGCCCAGGACGGTCAGGTCTGGCACGACCTGGCCGTGGTGGCCCAGCGCCTGGGACACGTCGACGTGGCCCGCCGGCTGCTCACGCATCTCGCGGAGTCCGCCATGGGCGACGAGCTGGCGGTTCGTGCGCGGGAGCTCCTCGGCGCGCTCCGGGAAGGGCAGCAGTAGCACCATGCGGGATCTCGAAGAGGAGCGGGTCGCCCGGAACTACTTGATCCGATGGTGTATCATCATCGGAGTGGTGGCGGTCGTGGTCGGCGCGCTGTTGCCGTTCCTCGTGTCGTCGCCACCGTATCCATCGCTGGGGTGAACGCCGGTCTCGTCGGCGGTCTTTGGTCGCGAAATCGGAAGGGATCGGAGTCAGCGTCGTGGCGTTCATGGACCGGGAATCTCTGTTGAACCTCGTGGGCCGAGCCCTCCTGGAGGACCGCCAGATCCTCCTCTCCCAGCTGAACACCATGCTTCCGCTCGACCTGGGTGCCGACGACCTCGAGTACGTCTTCACCGTGCTCGACGAGGAGGGAATCTCCATCGTCGACGACCAGGTGGTGCTGAAGAAGGTCCGTCCCGAGGTGAGGGTCGAGCTCACCGACGAGCCCGAGGCCGAGCCACCCCCGCTGGCCCCCGAGGACGAGGAGCTCACCTCCAACCAGCGGTGGTACCGGCGGGAGATCACCAAGATCCCGAGACTGAGCCCCAAGGAGGAGGTCGACCTGGGTCGCCTGGCCCACACGGGCGATCCCAAGGCGGCGGCCACGCTGGTGCAGGCCAACCTGCGACTGGTGGTCTCCATGGCCAAGCGGTACGTCCACTCCGGCGTGAATCTCATGGATCTGATCCAGGCCGGTAACGAGGGTCTGATGGAGGCGTCGACCCGGTACGACCCGCGCAAGGGCGAGCGGTTCGGGAGCTTCGCCAAGTGGTGGATCCGCCAGGCGATCGTCCGCGCCATCTCGGCCTCGTGGCACTCGATCCGGATCCCCAAAGCGCTCTCCCGGGAGTGCCAGCGGGTCATCCAGGCGAGGGACGTGTTGAAGCGCAGATTCGGACGCTCCCCGTCGGCCCGGGAAGTCGCGGAGTTCACGGAGTTCCCGCTCGAGCACGTCGAGTTCCTGGATTCGCTCATCCAGGTGCCGACCTCTCTCGATGCGCCGATCCCGGGGATGGACGGGGTGGTTCTGGAGAACATCATTCCCGACGAGAAGGCGCAGGAGCCGATGCAGGAGTCGGTTCGCCAGACCGTGAAGCGGATCCTGAAAGAGGTGTTCGACCGCCTCGACCTGGTGGAGCGCCGGGTCGTGGCGCTCCGGTACGGCCTGGACGACAAGATCGAGAAGAGCGTGGACGAGGTCGCCCGGCTGACAGGCATGAACCGGGAGAAGGTCCGTCAGATCGAGCGGCACGCGATCGGCAAGCTCCGGACCCTGTCCCGCGACATGAAGCTGGACGGGGTGCTGAGATCGGCCGCGGAGCCGATGGACGACGACTGAGGGGCGGCTTGGGCACACCACGACACACCGACCTCCTCTACCTGCTCCAGCTCTACTGGGAGCACTCGATCTACGCCCGGCTCGTCATCTTCATGGTGGTGGCGTTCGCCGTGTTCACGGTGCTCATCGTCCTCGTGGAGTTCGGCCGGGAGGCGCTGAAACGACCCTACCCGCACCTGGTGAGCCACCAGCTCATGTGCTGCTGGGCGTCCTCGTTCGTCGTCCTGGCGACACTGCTCGCCGCGGTCCGGATTCTCATGCCGATCCCGCGATAGGGGCCCGTTGCGGGCTCCCCGGCCGATCTTGTCCCAAGACCCGGCGCCTCGCCGGGTCCGAGTCGCGCCCCCGAGCGCGACCTCCAATCGGATCCCCTCCTCTTTCCTTCCCCCGAGCGCGACTTCAAATGAACCCCCTCCAC
>JACQZM010000104.1:3277-15170 GCA_016213885.1 Candidatus Rifleibacteriota bacterium
TCGTCACAAGCCAAGCTCCGCGGAGCAGGTGGGGGCTCCTGGGTCCCGGCTGCCCTTGACTCGGTCTCGGGACAGACATACAATCAGTCTCACAGCCTGGCCAGACCCGAGCTGTGCCGCTCCCGGAGAGCCTCTGGAACCGACTCCTCGACAGCCTCGAAGGGCGTTCTGTTGGTATGGTCGACAAGTCCCAGGGACCGAGCCCGCGCCGTAGACGCCGCGCCTCCAGGCCCAGGAAGACGAGGGCGGGCGCCACGCCCGGGCGCCGTGGGGCGAGGGCCTCGCGACCGCCGGAGCCACGGTCGATCGAGGGCGAGCTGGACCGCCTGGGACTCGAGCACCCCGATGACGGCCTGACTCCCGGGCAGCTCGAAGGGCCGGCGCCGGCGTCGGAGCCCCTTTCCGACCTGGCTCGCCAGTTCCAGGATCTGTGGGACCGCTTCCAGAAGCTGAGGGGGGCCCCGGGCGGCGGCAGCAGGGTGCTGAGCCGCGTGGACCCCGCGGTCTTCATCGTACGCCAGAAGGTCCTGGCGAACTGTCTGAAGGGCCTGTTCCTGAAGAGTCCGCGCATCAGGGCGCTGCCGATGGAGCACAAGAAGGTGCTGGCGCGGCGCCTGTCCAACGCGGTCTGGAAAGGCTACCTGCTGGCCCTGGCCCACCAGGAGATCGTGAGCCCGGAGGCCCGGGATCACGGTCTGGTGGACTCCTCGTACCTGTGGAGCACGTTCTCGCGCCTGATGGACGGACGGACCGAGCCCGAGGGCAGCCTGGACGGATTGCCGCAGGCGGTGGTACGGGCGCTGGCCGAGATCCAGAGCCTGGAGTCGGTGCGACTGGAGGACGAGATGGGCTCGTCCGGAGCCGGGAGCATCGTGGGCCCGGCCGGCGAGTCCAAGCTTCTCACCGCCGCGCTCGGCGGCCTGATCCTGATGGGATTCATGATCTGGCTGGCCCAGAGGCGCGCCCTGGGAGTGGATGGGTAGCCGGTGCCTCTTCTGACCAGGTCTCTGGCGCGGTTCTTCCTGCTGATTCTCGTCGTGGGGGGGATCCTCTTCGCCGTCCACGACTACCAGGTCTCCAGCGATCTGGCCGACCGGTTGAAAGAGGAGCAGGTCGCCACGGGCAAGCGGCAGGTCAACAAGTTCTCCGACGAGGTCCGGCGGACTCTGGAGCGGTATCAGTTCAAGGAGCTGATCGACAAGACCCGCGGGCAGTTCCTCCAGTTCGAGAAGCTCTCGGAGACGCTGCTGTCCACCAGCGAGTACATCTCGTACATCCACTGGAAGAACGACCGGGGGGAGACGCTGCTGTTCAAGGGGCCTGACACCCTGCAGCAGTTCATCATCAACGAGCGAGGCGTCACCTACTACCAGTCCACGACCTCGGAGGTCCGGGAGATCCGGGTGGACCGTCCGGGCAGGATCGACAAGATCACCGACATCACCACGCCGATCCTCACGACCGACCGGAAGCTGGGATCGGTCTCCATCGGCCTCGACGAGGAGAAGATCCGACTCCGGGCCCAGGAGGCCGCGAGCCGGGTGCGCACCCGTACGATCCTCTACTCGAGCGTCGGAGTGGGTGTGCTCGGTCTGGTCTTCTTCTACGTCAGCGCCCTCGTGACCAAGGTGACCCGGCTGTCCCGGGTGGTGGAGCACCAGTCCCGCATGGCCTACGTCGGCACCCTGGCCTCGGGGCTCGTCCACGAGATCCGCAACCCGCTCAACGGGATCAACCTGAACCTGGCGGTGCTCGAGGAGGAGCTCGGGGAAGGCGGCGACGCCCGGACCGCGGCGGCTCTGTCGCGCATCCTGGGCCGCATCAGGCCCAACCTGGCCCATCTCGAGAACATCTCGACGGAGTTCCTGATGTTCGCCAAGCCACCGAAGCTCGCCCTGGTGGCCACCTCCCTGAACGATGTGGTGACCGAGACCGCCCAGTTCCTGAGACCCCAGTGCGAGGCCAGCCGGGTGTCGCTGGAGCTGAGTCTCGACCCCCAGCTGCCGCGGACTCTGCTCGATCGGGAGAAGGTGCGGCAGGTTCTTCTGAACCTGGCCGTGAATGCGATCCAGGCCAGCCCCAAGGGTGGTACCCTGACCTTCGCCACGGCCCGGGCCGGGAAGGACGTGGAGCTGAGCGTCCGCGACACCGGCTCCGGCATCGCTCCGGAAGCTCGGAAGAAGCTGTTCTCCCTCTTTTTCTCGACCAAGGAGCACGGGGTCGGCCTGGGGCTGCCGATCGTGAAGCGACTCGTGGAAGACCACGGCGGCGAGATCACCGTCGAGTCCGTCCCGGGCGCGGGCACCACGATGCGGATCCGGCTCCCCGTTCGGGCCAGGGCCCAGGACCCGGAGATCGAGGCTCTGACCGACGATCCGGGCCTGGGCGAGAGGGATGGCCCGGCATGAGCGTCGTGAACCCTCCGCAGGAGCGAGGCTAGCATGTCGAATCTTGTGCTGGTGGTGGACGACGAGTCGTCCACCCGAGAGGCTCTCCAGGAGATCCTGCAGCGCGACGGGTACGAGACGCTCGCCGTGGCCACCGGCGAGGAGGCGCTGAGCATCCTGTCCGCCAAGGAGGTCGACGTGGTGCTGGCCGATCTCATCATGCCGGGGGTCAACGGCCTGGCGATCTTGCGGAAGGCCCAGGAGCTCGACCCGACGATCCAGGTGATGCTGGTGACCGGCTACGGCACCCTCGAGACCGCCGTGGACGCCATGAAGCTGGGCGCCTACCACTACCTCACCAAGCCGGTCAAGGCGAGGGAGCTCAGGGAGTTCATCAAGAAGGCGATCTCCGAGCAGCGCCTGAAGCGGGAGGTCCAGGTTCTGAGGACCCGGGTCGACTCGCGCTTCGGCTTCGAGAACGTGATCGGCGTCAGCCCGTCCATCGAACGGGTGATCGAGCTGGTGCGTCGGATCGCTCCGACCCGGTCCACGGTGCTGATCACCGGAGAGACCGGGACGGGAAAGGAGCTGATCGCCGGCTGTCTGCATCACAGCAGCCCCCGGAAGAAGGCGCCGTTCATCAAGGTGAACTGCGCGGCCATGGTCGAGACCCTGCTGGAGAGCGAGCTGTTCGGTCACGTGGCCGGCGCGTTCACCGGCGCCATCCGCGACAAGGAGGGCAGATTCGAGGCGGCGGACGGGGGCACGATCTTTCTCGACGAGATCGCGGAGATGTCGTTGCCGACCCAGGCCAAGTTCCTGAGGGTGCTGCAGGAAGGGGAGATCGAGCGCGTCGGCGAGGTCCGGGTCAGGAAGGTGGACGTGCGGGTCATCGCAGCCACGCACCAGAACCTGGATCAGCTGGTGGGCAAGGGCACGTTCCGCCAGGATCTGTTTCGGCTCGTACCGTGAGACCGGCTCCCAGCTGGCGGTCCCCGTGGGGGCGACGCTGGAGGAGATCGAGAAGGAGATGATCCGGCGCACCATGGCGAGCACGCAGGGCAACCGGACCCGGACGGCCCAGCTGCTGGGGGTCTCGCTGAGGACTCTGCAGCGCAAGTTGAAGGCGATGGAAGACGAGGAGAAGGGGCCACGACCCGCAGGGGGCGAGTGACGTGCCATCGTCGAGAGTGCTGGTTCTCGAGGACAACTCCGCGATCCTGGACGCGATCGTGGAGGCGCTGCTCCGGCGCAAGTACGACGCCGCGGGGGCGGCCACCTTCGAGGCGTTTCGCGCGCTCGTGGACGCGGGGGCCGCCGACCTGGCACTCATCGACCGACACATCGCCGGGGCAGATTCGGTCGCGCTGATCCAGGAGCTGAGGCGGAGGTTCCCGGAACTGCCCGTGGTGGTGATGTCGTCGGAGGCGACGCCGGAGGCGGTCGCGGCCTGTCTGCGGATGGGCGTGAAGGGCTACCTGGCCAAGCCGTTCGAGCTCTCCGCGCTCGTCCAGACCGTCGAGAGCTTGTTGCGCGGTCGTTGATCGCGCGGGGCTGCCGGCGCGTGCTATAGAACTGTGCAGGAGACTGTGAGCACATGGGAGCAAAGGACTACTACCAGATCCTCGGCGTGAAACCGGACGTCAAGCCGGACGAGATCCGGAAGGCCTTCCACAGGCTGGCCCGGCAGTATCACCCGGACAAGAACCCCGGGAACAAGGCCGCAGAGCTCCGGTTCAAGGAGATCAGCGAGGCTCACGAGGTGCTGTCAGATCCGGAGAAGCGAGCCAAGTACGACCAGCTGAGGGACCTCGAAACCCGGGGGGGGTTCTCGTTCGGCGGTCGCGGGGGCAGCGGCGGTGGGATCGATCTGAAAGACCTGATCGGCCGGACCGGGCTCGGCGAGTTCGGGGGGATCTCGGATCTGTTCGAGTCGCTGTTCAACCGGGGCTCCACGGCCAGCAGGGAGACCCGGGCGGCCACGCCGCAGCGGGGCGACGACATCCAGTACACGGTCACCATTCCGTTCGAGACCGCCATCACGGGCGGGAAGGTGCCGATCGAGATTCCCACGCAGACGACGTGCGACCGCTGCAAGGGGACGGGGTCGGCCCCCGGCAGCTCCGTCTCGCAGTGCAGCGGATGCGGGGGGACGGGGCAGGTCACGTTCTCCCAGGGCGGCTTCGCCCTGAACCGCGCCTGCCCGGAGTGCTTCGGCCGGGGCAAGCAGTTCTCCGATCCGTGTCCGATCTGCAGAGGGGACGGCGTGCTCCACCGGCCTTCGAAGGTCATGATCAAGATCCCCCGAGGAATCTCCGACGGCCAGGTGATCCGCCTCGCCGGCCAGGGCAAGCCCGGCATCGCCCGCGGACCCGCAGGCGATCTCTTCCTCAAGATCGCGGTGACGGAACATGCCGAGTTCAAGCGCAAGGGCAACGACATCCACGCCAGGGTGAAGGTCAACGCCTTCCAGGCGATCGTGGGGACGGAGATCCAGGTGCACACGATCTCGGGCGACAAGGTGGCCGTGACGATCCCGCCGGGCACCCAGCCGGGTGCGCGGCTGAGGCTCAAAGGCCAGGGCATCATGGGCGGCGACCACTACGTCGAGGTGGAGATCACGGTGCCGCAGCTGAGCCCCAAGGAGCGGGACCGGCTGCGGGAGCTGGCCAGGGAGTCCCGGATACCGCTGTGAGGCGACTCCGGCTCGTGCCCCTGTGGCTCTCGCTGCTCGCGGCGGCCGGCGACCTGTGGGCCGGCGGCAGGCCGATGAACCTTCCCCGGTCCGAGACGAACCGGCGGACCGCGCCGCTCTTCTGGCTGCAGTTCTACGGGGGCAATCGCTACACCTTCGAGACCAGGAACCTGGCCAGGGGGTGCGACACGGTGCTCACCCTGTTCCGGAGCACCGAAGGGCCGGTGGCCAGAAACGACGACGCCGCGCCCGGGGCCGATTCGAACGGCGGCAACGGCGGGAGCCGGCCCGGGGGCCGCTGGACCATGGCGTCACGGCTGACCTTCACCGCCCCCCGCACCGACATCTACGCCATCATGGTCAGCGCCGCGCCTGGCACCCTGGGGGGAACGTGCGATCTCTACATGAACGGGAACGTGTTCGCGAAGGGGCTGCGGTTCGGCGACCGGTTCAAGCCCGAGAAGCGGTACTCCATGCCCACGCCCGTGCCGGGACGCACCACTCCGGAGCCCGAGATGCCGTTCCACGAGCTTCCGCGACCGTCACAGAGGGGACCGTAGCCGGGCTACTCGTCGCTCTGCATGAAGTCTTCCAGCTTGTTCTCCTTGGTCAGCTGGACGATCTTCCCCTGGGCCTGCTCGAGTCTGGTCTTGCAGAACTGGGAGAGGATGATACCCCGCTCGAACTTGGAGAGGGCCTCCTCCAGCGTGAGCTCTTTCTGCTCCATGTCCTGGGCCAGCTTCTCCAGCTCTTGCAGCGCCTCTTCGAAAGTCTGTTTCTGGTCCACCGTGCTCTCCTTCGGCAAGAAGGTGTCTAGAATCCTGGCAGTCGCTCCTGTCCGGGACCGTCGCCGGTTCTTGGCCCCGGGCTCTCTCTGCTGGGCCCTTCGACCCTGCAGGTGATCTGGCCTTGTGCGAGCCTCACCTCGATGCGATCCCCTCGGCGGAGCGAGAAAGCGTCGGTGAGGGGGCGTCCCGAACCCTTGAGGGTCACGATGGCGTATCCCCGCATCAGGGTCTTCGACGGCGACAGCGGCTCCAGCCGGTTCGCCGCGGCCAGAAGCTGGGTCCGTTTCACCACCAGGGTACGGCGGACCGCGGCCACCAGCGTGGCGGTCAGCTCGTCGACTCTCTGGGAGTGGGTCTCGATCAGCGCCCTGGGTCGGGTGAAGAGCGTCCTTCTGAGCAGACGGTCGATCGCCTCCCGGGCCCGGCTCACGGACCGCGAGACCGAGCCGGCAACCCGCCGCTGCAGCGTCTTGACCCGCTGCAGCAAGAGCGACCTCTCCGGCACCGCCGTCTCGGCCGCCGCCGAAGGCGTGGGCGCCCGGAGGTCCGCCACGAAGTCGGCGATGGTGAAGTCGACCTCATGGCCCACCGCCGAGATCACCGGCAGGCGGGAACCGGCGATCGCCCTGGCGACGACCTCCTCGTTGAACGCCCACAGGTCTTCCATCGAGCCGCCCCCCCGTCCGATGATCAAGAGATCGATGGGAGGCTCCGCCGTGAGGGCGTTGAGCCGGGCGATCCCGTCCGCGATCTCCCGGGCCGAGCCCTCACCCTGGACCTTCACCGGCGCGAGCACGATCTCGATCGATGGAAACCGTCGGGTCAGCACGGTGATCAGGTCCCGGATCGCCGCGCCGGTGGGCGAGGTGACGATACCTATCCTCCCGGGCAGGTACGGAAGCGGCCGCTTCCGCGACGGATCGAAGAGCCCCTCCGCTTCCAGCTTCGCCTTGAGCTGTTCGAACGCCAGCTGCAGCTCGCCCACGCCGGCCGGCCTCAGCTTGACGAGCTTCAGCTGGTACTGGCCTCGCGGGGCGTAGACCGTCACCTCGCCGAAGCAGATGACCTTCAGGCCGTTCTCCATGGTGAACCGGAGCGCCTGGGCGTGGCCGCGGAACATGACGGCCTGGATCTGGGCCTTGTCGTCCTTGAGCGTGAAGTACATGTGCCCGGAGGCGGCCGGCCTGAAATTCGAGACCTCACCCTCGACCCACAGGGGAGGGATGTTCCCCTCGAGCAGTTGCTGGATCTGGGCGGTCAGCCGGCTGACCGTGACGACCTGATCCGGGGGCGGCTCGAGCTGGTTACCTGGTGCGATCTGATCGGACATGGGTCATGCTTCGGGGGATACCGGCGCTGGCAGCATCGGCGAGGCCCGGGTGGCGCCGGGACCCGCTCGGCTCGGTCGAGAGATCTCCAGGAAGGCCCGCATGCTACTCCGCCCGAGGCTCCGGGTAAAGAGGATTGACGGTCCCCCCGTGGGTTCCTATACTTGTCTTGACCTCACTGGAACTGGCTCGAGCGGCCACGCGAAGGCGCTCGAGGGCGGCGCAAGAGCGACGCAGCGGGAGGGTGCCGTGAATCGACACTTCAGATGGACTCGCATCCTGCTGGTGGCTTGTCTGTGCCTCGCTGTCATGGCCCACAGCGCCCAGGCGACGTTGACCGAGATCTTCGTCGGCGGCACGGTCTTGCTCCAGGGCATCCAGATCCTGACCACCCTGATGCCGCAGGTCAGCGAACTGTGCACCAGCGTCCTCGCTCTGGCGACCACCGGCAAGGAGATCGTGGCCACGGGCCAGAGAATCGCCAACGCGCTGTTCCCGCAGAATGCGAAGAAGGACAAGCCCGAAGGGTCCACGTTCAAGGTTCCGACGATCGCCCCGGTCGTGGTTCCGGTCATCTCCGGTCCGACGGCCAGCGCGCCCGCGGCCGATCCCGTGGTGCCCGAAGCCGCGATGGCCAGCGACCTGGCGCGGAAGGTGGAGGTCCTGGCGAAGAGCTACAGAGAGCGGCAGTCCATGGCTTCGCAGATCTTCCGCCCCGGCGGCAAGGGACAGCGGTACGCCGATGCTGCGTCGAGCTACGATCAGACGGTGAACTTGACGACAGCGCAGCTTCTCGAGGCCATCGCCGGCAAGGATGCCGCCAGCGTGACCGCCTTCGTGGCGGCGGTGAACGCCCTCCCCGAGGAGGACCGGCCCGCAGTGGCACCGGTGCTCAGCAAGGCCGTGGAGAAGGGCGGCCGGTTCGAGGCGCTCCACCGGGATCTGGAGTGCGAGTCCCTGGGAAGCGGCGCCTTCGAGAAGATAAAGAAGCTGCAGGTCGCCGTACCCGCCCGTTGACGAGCGGGGAACGCCTCTCCGCCAGCCCTGCCGGCCGGACGCCGTGCCTTTTCCAGGTGGCGGCGACCTCTGACCGGTTCGCCATTCACCGCGCGCTGCCGATGGTGTAGGTGGAGCAGAACAAAAAACCCCTCGTCGGGGTGTCTTCTGTATCATCTATGCACATGTCGGCCCTTCACGGCTTTGTCCTGGCGGTCTGTCTCGTCCTGATCGTGCGCAAGGTGTGGCTCTGGTGGCGTGGGCTCGGCCTGGTCGAAGCGCGCTTCGCCTGGCCCGAGGGGGCGCTGGCCGGGCTGCCCGGGTTCGGCGGCGCTGGACCGCTGAGAGTCGGGGCCGTTCTGCCGGCTCTCGCGACGGCCGCTCCACCGGTCAGGGCCCACACGCCCGCGGCACAGGGCCCGGACAGGGGAGCCGGAACGCCTGGCTCCGATGGCGCCGACGAGGTGACATCAGGTCCGCGGACCGTGGCCGCAGCCCCGACCTCCTCGGCGGCGCTCCAGGGGCCGGATCGGCCGGACCAGGCAGCGCCGGTGAGGCGCGACAGCGGCCACGGCGGAGCCAGACTCGTCGATGAGCTCACCGAGCTGGCCCAGCGGGAGGTGCGGTCAGCCAAGATCAGGGCCCAGAGCATCCTGATAAACGCCGAGGAGCAGGCCCGGTCGATCATGGCTCAGGGGCGGTGCGAGGCGCTGCAGGCCACGGATCCCCATCCCGCGGTGCAGAGCGCCGCTGCCCAGGCCCGGGTCAGGGAGAGCCACCTGCAGGGGCAGAAGGAAGGACGGGCCCTCGGACTGAGAATCGGCAAGATGAAGGCGCTGGCCCGGATAGAAAAAGTGTTCCACGAGATCGAGCAGCTGCTCGCCACGAGACCGGCGCGGCCGGCCCGCTGAGCCCACGGCCCTTCGCAAGACGCGCCTCGACGGTCCGCCCGCCCCGAGCGTCTGGCGAGCCGACCCGTCCTCCTCGCTCGAACCCGGCCCGGATCATGGGCCCCACCGCCCAAAGATGGACCATGAGGCCTTGATCCTCGTTGATTCAAGCGACCTTCCATGTTAGAATCACGACTCCTCCAATGAACAGTCAGTCTTCGTCGGGTGGGAAGCATGGCCAGTCCTAACGCCTCCTGGGACATCCAAGACCAGAACGATCGGATCATCTCTGTGCTGGCTTGGGTCGTCGTCGCGGTCCTGGTCATCTATGCGAGCGTCTACTTCTACAGGCAGACCCTGGGCATCGCTCACAGGCCGGTCATCGCATCGCACAAGGGATCGGACAGATCATCAACGGGGGGTGTCGACGGCGTTCGTCCCCTCTCCACCGGAGATCCGGCCCCAGAGCAGCCGCCGGCGAACCCGGCGCAGGGTGTGCCAGACGAACCTGCGCCGGCCGAGGTCGGTCCGGCGGTCTCTCACCGTCCGGCGACCCGGCCGTCGACCATGGAGCTGGCCACGGTGGGTCAGGGGGAGCCCCGGCCAGTCCGGAGCCCGGATGCCGGTCCTCCGGTCGTGGCCTCGGCGGCATCGGGCGCGCACGCGGCCGCGCCGGCGGGCTACGCGATCCGGGTCAATCGCCCGTTCGCCTCCGCGCGGGAGGCGCACCAGCTGTTGTTCTCGCTGCCGGTCGTGGTCCAAGACGTCGAGTTTCCGAAAGAAGGGGACAGCTACTTCCTCCAGCTCGGCCCGTTCGCCTCGGAGGCGGAGGCGCTGCCGGTCTTGACGAAGATGCTCCCTCACGTGCCCGAAGCCAAGATCGTGGCGCTGGGGCCGAAGGGCGCGACCGGGGCAACCTCCAAGGGACCGGGGCGGCGTCCGCCCGCGAAGAGACCCCCGGCCGGCGCCGGCGACCGGCCTGCGGCCGATCGACAGACTGCCGAGAACGATGCCGCCCGGCTCGGCCGCGGAGCGCGCGACGCGGACGTGCCGTCTCCGCCGAGACCGGTCCAGCGAGCTGCCACCTCGACGCAGGACAAGCCCCGGCGGCCCGCTCGTCAGCCCTCGCCCTCGCCCAAGAGGTCGTCCCCGACCCCGGATGAGCCGGACGAATCTTCCACCACGGAGGCTCAGTCCGAGATCGAGTCGGTTCTCAAGGCACCTGCCGTGACCAGGCACGGGGTCCGGGGGTCTGCTGCGCCGACGACGGCCGTCGACCCGGTCGAGACCACGCAGGCGCCGGAGCCGCGGGAGACCGACGAGGGGCAGGCGAGGCCCGACGAGGGCACCACGACTCCCAGGAGCAAAGCTTCACCCTCCGATCCGGAATCTCGCGGCCCCGAGGTCGCGTCGCCCGCCGCGGCCGAGGAGCAGAAGCCCCGGGGCCGCTACGCCGTGCAGATCGGCGCCTATGCCAGCGAAGACAAGGCCCGGACTCTCGCCGGCGACCTCCGCACCAAGGGCATCGCGGCCAAGGTCGACGAGGCGACGACGGGAGAGCGGACCCTGTGGCGCGTCCGGGTCGGGTCGTACGGAGACTTCCGCGCGGCCAGCGCAGCAGCGCGCCGTGTCTCCGGGGAGCTCGGCTTCAAGGAGACGCGGATCATCCAGTACTGACGCCCGGCACGGCCTCCCCGGCGCTACCGGAGCGGTGGGAAGTGAAGGAGCCCGGTCAGCGTGGGCGTACGGCTCTCCCCGTCGTACCGGATGAGATCGAACGATCGGATCCCCGGCACGGACAGCGCCCTTTCCAGCGCCTCACGGAGCCCATCCGGACCCTTGATGGGCACTCCGAACTCGACACGAACGCTGTCGACGAGAGGCGCGGCGGCGCTGACCGTGGGGGTTGTGGCCTGGCCCGCGGTCAGCGTTTCGAGCACCAGCGCCCGCACGCCGGCGGCGTCGGGAGGGGTCGGCCCGTCGACCATCTTGGTCAACACCAGCAATCGGGCTGACAAGGTGACGACGTGGCGGCCACCGTCCGGTCGGACCTTCAGGGCGGTGTTGACCAGGTGCGGGTAACCGTTCGGCAGTGACGAGATCACGGCCAGAGCTTGCGGAAGGGCACCCTCCAGAGTCAACTGCAGAGGAACCTGCAGGAGCTCGCTTCCCTTCTCGCTGACCAGCACGGCCCGGGTCAGCGAGAGTTGCCTGAGCGAGACCCCGGGGTTGGCGCAGGCCGCCCGGACCACCTTGGCCAGCGCTGGAGCCGGTGACTCCTGCTTCCCCTCGCCGGACACGACCGGCGGCTGGGCGAGGGCGACGTCGAAGACGGCCTTCCTCTCCTTGGGGCCTCCGTCCTCGGAGATGTCTTTGAGCTCTGCAGCCCCGATCCGGTAGACCACGAGGTTCGAGAATTTCGAGAACCGCTCCGGCCCGATGACCTCGACCCCGGCCGTGGTCACCGTGCCACGGATCTCGGCGCCGGTCCAGACAGCGAGCGAGGTCCACTGGATGTCGTGGACCTGACACTGCTTCGTGAGCGTGTCCACCCACTCGACGAGCGGGCGCTTGCGCCCGGCATCCGGGGGGACCTCTTCCGCGAACACCGTGGCGGAGACCCACAGGGAGAGCGCCAAGACCACGGCGACGCCGGGCGTGGACCGCCGGGCCGCGTGAGTGTGGCGGAGCCACGGAAAGACTCTGTTGTTCGATTCCACCTTCCGCCCCTCTCACCGCCAGTTGACGGCCCTTCGAGCTCCCCCCGGATCCGGCGCCTCGCCGGATCCGAGTCGCAAGACCCGGCGCC
>JACQZM010000645.1 GCA_016213885.1 Candidatus Rifleibacteriota bacterium
TCTTCTCGACTAGGTGCATGGTTAGGTATTACATCATGCAGCCTTCCAACAAGCAAGAGAAAAGTGGAAACCCATGCTGGATGCGGATCCGCGCATGAGCCAGGTCTCCGACTACTCAGATAACCCGGGAATTACCGCTAATCCAGGCTCTTCCGCCCGACACGTTGTTGCCCCTCCCCTCGGCCGGTCTCAGAAAGCGTGAGCCGAGTCTCAAAAAGGGCGAGCGCCAGCAATCGGGCCCGCCGCGCCCTTCTGCTTGTCTTCCGGGTCTCGGACTCCAGACTCCGGACCGATTGCCGTCTTGTGCACGGGCCTCGTGGACAGGCCACGGGGATCGGTGACTGCACCTCCTCGACGATCCAGGGCACCTGTCGACCACGCCCGGGCACCAAGTAAGGGAGCCCGTCGAACAACTGGCCGGGCGAGAGGTCGCAGGCGAGCGACCTGATGGAGGTTCGTCATGAATTTCGGAACTCTGGGCACTTTGCTGCTGGGAATCTGGCTGATCGCTGCGGGGGCGCTGCCGTTGACCGGTCTTGGTTTCCCGCACGATTCGACCGTGATGGAGATCCTGGCGATCGGGGCCGGCGTTCTCCTCATCGTGAATTCCAAGAGCGGTGGACGCCGCTGGTGGTCGTGAAACGTGGGGTGACTCTCCGGCCGAGAATCGGGCGGGACCTCGGCCGGGCGATTCTCGAGACCCGGGGGCAAAGCGACCTGGGACCCGCTATCAGCATCTGCGAAGGCGTGGGTCACCAGGTCATCGAGCCCCGAGCTCGGCGTTGCAGACCGTGGTCGGCACACGGACAAGACAGGGGACAGGCTGAAGACCTGTCCCCTGTTCCTGCCCGGCTCTTCCACCGTGGCACCCCTGCCCCGTTCTGCTAGAGTATCCGGCCCCGGATGACGCGGATCAGAACCGATATGATCGCGACCACGAGCAGGAAGTGGATGAAGCCCCCGATGGTCTGGGAGGTGGCCATTCCGAGGACCCACAGGACGATGAGTACCAAGGCAGTGGTTTCCAGCATGATGGTCATTCTCCATGAATTCGGCGTTGCCGTGTGCCGGTTTGGACGTCGCGGCCGCCGGCACCGCACAGCAGGGTATGTGACCACGCGAGGGCGTCGGGCGCAGGCTTTCGGTCGACCGCGGCCAGGCCAGAACTGTGTGGCACGTGTGGCCCCAGGCGTTCATTGAGCCTGCCTGCTTTGCGTGACATGGTCTCTTATCTGCCAACCGTCACGGACCCAGAACTGGTGATCCGCGCCGTGGCCGGCGACCCGAGTGCCTTCGAGGACCCGGAGCTTGATGGGAATCATGCACGAAGCCAGCAGCGCGGGAGAGCCGTCGCCCCTGACTGTGGTTCAGCGTCTTGTTCGGTGCCGCGGATCACCCGCGATGCCTGCGTAGGATCTCGCCTCCGTAGCTGATCGGCTGGGGATCCGGTGGGTGAAAGTGCCTTCGCACCCTGCTGACGATCTGACGCTCGGTCATCCGATCGGCGACCTCCACGCACAGCACGCGCCCCTCACGATGATTCAGTTCGAGTCGCTTCTGCAGCTCCACCTTGGCCTCGCCTGGGCCGAAGATCAGGATCGATGCCGCATCCTGGAGGTTCACGATGACCTCATCGAAGTATCGCGCGAGATCCCCCGTGCGTTTTCTCTCTCGCGAATCGTCCGCGGGCACGAGTTGTGACTCGAACGACTCGTCCGGGGGTGCATCCGCCGCACGGCGAAGCTGCTTCTCGACGTTGGCCAGGACTTGCTTCGCGGTTCGGGCCTTGCCGGACTCGAACACGATCATGGCCTCACGATGGTCGCTACACACGCCAACGGAGGTACCGGTTTCGTTCTGTTTCTTCATGACGCTTCTCCTACCGCCGGGCTGGAGGCCGGGGCTTCGAAGCCCGGCCTCCGGCACCCGACGCTCCGGTCTTCGAGCTCATCCGGCTCTGACGGTGATCTTGCGCGGCTTGACGCTCTCGACCTTGGGCAGCCGGATCTCCAGGACTCCGTTGCGAACACTGGCTTCGATGCGGTTCACATCCACCTCGTCCGAGAGGGCGAACTGCCTGGCGAACTGGCCGGTTTCGAATTCCTGATACCCGAGCTGGAAACCCTCGTAGCTCTCGGCCTCGGTCCGCCCCGAGATGGTGAGCAGGTTTCGTTCGACCTGGATATCGACGCTCTTCTCGTCGACCCCGGGCATATCGGCGATCACGATCAGTGCGTCCTGCGTCTCCAGGATGTCCGCTCTCGGGACGAAGAGCGCCTCGGACTGGCGTCGCTGTTCGGTCACTCTCTGGTTCTCGGCTCTCTGCAGCTCTCGGTCTTCCTGTACCATGGCCATGGACCTCCTACCTTGTTTTTCGACTCCGGGCACGGAATCAAGACGTCTTCAGGGCGATCTTGCGGGGCATCTCCGCCTCGGCCCGTGGCAGCCTCAGATTCAGGATTCCCCTGGCGTACTTGGCTTCCACCCTGTCCGCGTCCAGCGGCTTCGGAAGCTTGATCGAACGGACGAACTGTCCGTGACCACGCTCCCCGCGGTGATAGGTTTCGCCCTCCTTGAGCTCCGGGGGAGGTCGGGAACCCCGGATCGTGACCGTGTCACCCACCACGGCGACATCCAGCTTCTCGGCATCGATACCCGGGATCTCCGCGGTGAGAATGTAGGACTCCGGCCCGTTCCAGATGTTCACGGCCGGGAACTCCACGGCCGTCTGGGCCGGACAATCGTCGAACAGGCGGTGCCCCTGGCCGTGGGCGCTGCGCTGCTCACGGAACGACCCCATCATTCGTTCCAGATTCGTCCAGAACATGGTTATCCTCCTCGGCTGGTCAGGTCCCCGGGCTCCGGACAGGAGCGGAGGAGACGGTTGCGACTCTCGCCGCACCGTTTCTCGCCCCGACCGGGAGGTGGGCCGTCACCCGGGCATTCCTGGAGACCCACCATGTGATTAGATGGGCCGCCCGCCGGAACGGACCGGTGCGTCGGCGATCGAAGCCGCGGAAGCGGTCGGCGGTCAGCGTTCGTCGGTGGGGGCGGTGGCCGGTGGGGAGAGCAACGCCGGCAGGTCATGCCTCTCGATCGTCTCGTGCTCCACCAGAGCCTTCACGAACCGATCGAGGCAGCACCGTGGCGGGGACCGGCGTCAAGGTCGAGGGCATCGTGCTGGACCCGCCAGCCGCCACGTTGGTCCGCCCGGACGGACGGCGCGAGACCCTGACCCGGTGACTATCTGGGGGCCCGGCGCTTCAGCAGGTCGCCGTACAGGTTCCCGATCGGCCTGAGTCGCAGGGCGTACGTGCCCTGGGGAAAGAACCGGACCTCCAGGAGCTGCCCGCTGGCCCTCGGATCGGTCTGGTCGAACAGGAAGTTGCCCAGGGAGTAGAGTCGCGCCGACCGTCCGCCGAGCCACAGGGTGCCGGCGGTGTGGGAGTGGCACCCGATCACGAGCTCCACGCCTCTGGCCTCCAGGAGGTCCGCCAGCTTCTCCTCTCGCGGTCCGGGCCGGACGGCCCACTCCTGGCCCCAGTGGACGAAGGCGAACCAGGGCTTGCCCGGCGCGGGCCGACGCAGCCTCGCGATGCGGTCCCTGTCCAGCAGGGCGACCCGCTCCGGGTGGCGATTGTCCAGATCGGTCAGGGCCGTGAGGTGGAACGGCCCCAGGTCCCGGGTCTGGCCATCGTCCACGACCGTGAAACCGGCCCTCTCCAGCGCCAGCCTCGTCCTGGACCGGGCCCGGGCACCGAAGTCGCCCGCGTGGTTGTTGGCCAGCACCACCGCCTTGACCCCGAGGGAGGAGAGCAGGCCCAGGGTGCTCCTCCCGGGCATGGCGAGGTCCAGCGGTCCTGCCGAGTCGAACCGGTGCTCCAGCAGCACCCCCTCGAGGTTGAGCACCACCGTGGCCGGCCGCAAGAGGGTGACCGCCCTGTCGATGAGCTGACGGGCCTGCTCGTCGCGGGAGAGCAGCCGGGCCATGCGCCTGCCGGTGAACGTGTCTCCCGCGAAGACGAACGTCGGGTCGTGGCGGATCGAGAGCCCGGCCGGACCGTACACCACCAGGGCGTAGGTGGTGACGGTGGTGAGCGGCTCCCGGACGTACTCGGAGCTGTTCCTGCTGGCCACGACGAGCGGCCTCGCGCCGAACCGCCGACACTGCAGCCTCATCTGGACGAACATCGCCCCGCGCCCGTCCAGGTGTCGGGGTTGCACCAGCCGCCCCACGGCGCGGGGCTCCTCGGACGCCAGGACCCGCAGCGTCTCCTGGTCGTGACGCACGGCGTCATGAAGCGGCAGCCCGTGGGAGAGGTCGGTGCTCTGCACCACCAGCGCCCCGGGGCCGACCAGCCCTTCCAGCAGGGCGGTCAGCCTCTCCCAGTCGGCCGGGGGGGCCTTGGCCCTGATCGCCACGGCCAGCACCGGCACGCCCCGGAAGTGGTGCGCCATGAACGGCAGCAGCGCCTGGAGCGCGTGCTCGTGGGAGAAGAGATTCGAGACGCTCACCGCCGGGTCGCGGAGCAGCACTGCGACGCCGGCCCTGTCCGCCGCAACCGGACCGAGGCACGACGCGAGATCCCGGCCGCAGACCGAGAACACCGTGCGGCCCCTGGAGTAGTGATCCGGGCAGAGCACGACGATGCGACCGGGCCTCCGACGGGCCGCCAGGGCGAAGCCCCGGGCGATGAGGTCGGCGGCGAGCAGGTGGTGGGGCACCACCAGACCGGTCACCGGAGCGTCCGGCGGGGTCGCAGCGCCGGCCTCCATCGCCCGGAGGAAGACCCCTGAGTCGGGATAGAGCGGAGGGATCGGGCCGGACCGGGCGAGCGCCACCGCCGCCCAGACCAGACCGGTCAGACCTGCGACGACCGTCGACGAGACAGGGATCACCGGAGCGCCCGGAGCTGGTCGGCCCACCCGCCCTTCCTGGGCAGTCGCCCCGGCTTCTCGTAGGCCCGCGTCCTCCAGTCGTCGTCACCGAGCCGCTTCGAGAGAGGTTCGGAGAACTCGTAGTGGTTGAACACCACGCCGATGGTCAGGCGCGGCGCCTTCTCGTTGCCCACCAGGGCCAGCATGAAATGAGGCTCGCCAGTGGCCTCGTAGAGCACGGTCCTGTCGACCGCATCGGTGTGGATGTCGGCGATCAGGCCGGACCGCAGCTGCTTGTCCTCCAGGATCACGTCTTCGAACGGCGCGGCCAGGTCCGACAGCTTGAGCGTCCTGAGCTTCTCGTACTCCGCCTCGGTCAGCGGCGTTCCGGCGAGCTCCTTCGCGGCCAGGGAGGCGTAGAACGACACGGCCTCCTTCAGCCGGCCGATCCGACCGTGCTCCTCGGCCTCCGACGGGATCAGCTTGTGCGCCACGATCCCGGACTGGCAGAGCTCGATCAGCCTGCCGAGCTCGCCAAAGAAGCGGAGGTTGGGCTCCACGAACCCCCTGGGACAGGGAGGGGGCTTCCGCTCCTCTTCGCCGCCACCGTACTCGGCGTAGTTCTGCTTCGCGTAGAGCAAGGTGTCGTGCTTGAGCTCCGTGAACGAGCCGAGAAACGCCTCCAGCTGCCTGTAGCCGAAGAGCGGCGACCTCATGTACAGCGGGTAGCCGCTGCCGTAGGTCGCGGTCAGCGTTCCCAGGACTTTCAGCCAGGCCGCCCCGAGAGAGGCGAACCACTCCTGGTCCTTCACCTTGGCCAGGTCGGAGGCCACCTCGTCGAGGCGGGCGAGGAACGCCGTCACCTCCGCCGGGGTCCACGGCGGGCGCAGCGCCTTCACGAACTCCGCGGCCAGGTCCCGCGCCCTCGAGTCGCCGAGTACCGCCGGCACGAACACCGCGGACGGCGTGGACGGAAGCCTCGTCGATCCCTTCTCCTGGCCCGCTGTGAGTCGGGACAGAGCCCAGGCGTCGAACGTGAACCGTTGCCCCAGGACCCGGAAACCGGCCGTCTTGGCCAGGAGGTCTTGCTTGGTCAGCTCGGTCACCGCCGGCGTGACCACCACCTCGGAGAGGACCCGGGGCAGCGGCAGGCTCTCCAGCCGGCTCCTGAACCGCTGCAGGGTCTCGGGTCTCAACGCCTCCTGCGGGTCGAGCTCCGCCTTCCCGGCAACCTTCCGGACCAACTCCCTGAGCTCCCTGTATCCCACGTCGTCGGCAGGACCGGCGAAGAACGAGGTCACCTCCATGACCCTCTTCCACTCCGCCAGGATCGGCTGACCCTCCGCGGTCTTGCCGGCCATCACCCTGGAAAGCAGCAGGGCGTCGCCGAGCCCCCGGTCGGTCTCGAACAGCCAGGCGTTGCGGCCGAGGAAGACCATCGCCCTGAAGTAGGCTCTCAGGGCCGAAGAGCCCCCGTAGTGGCTCCGGGGCGCGAACTGGGTGTAGTCGGTCTGGAGAGCTCCGTCCTTGGAGTAGCCGCCGAACAGCGGCGAGCCGGCGGTCCGGTCCGCCGCGTAGACGAGCTTCAACTCCTCCTCGACCTTCCTGTGGAGTTCCGGGGCGAGGTCGCTCTTGAGCCTGTCCAGCACCTGTCCGGCGCCGGCCAGAGTGTCCTTGTCGTCGGGCTCCCCGGCCCTGGCTCCGGTCGGATCGGCATCGCGCGGAAGCTCCCAGCGGGCGTTCTCCAGGAGGACGTGGGGGACCGTGAACTGGGCCGCCAGCACCTCGAACCGGGCGGCCGCCTCGCCGCCGGCCTGGCGACGGCATGCCAGTGCCTGCGCCCGGATGCCGGACACGAACCGCCTGAGCGTGGCGGCCAGTTCCGTGCGCTCCAGGTGCTTCAGCGCGTTGGCCAGGTACTTGTGGAACACGTGCAGGACGATGTCGGGGGTCACCAGGTGAGCGTTGTGGGGGAGTCGCTCGTGGGGGACCTCGGATCCGCAGACCTGATCGTGCATCCCCAGCATCTCGTCCCAGAAGGCCGGCTCCGCGCCGTCGAACCGGACCGTCGCCCTGAACTTCGTCGCCCTCTTCGGCACCACCAGGAACTTGTGGGTCTCCAGGAACTGCTGCTGCTTCCGGGTCAGGGTGAGGCCCAGGAACCCGAGCACTTCCTTGCGGTTCACCGCCTTGTCGAGCGTGGTCGCCGAGTCCTGGAGCCGCGCCTCCCCCTGCGGGGCGCCCGGTGGAGGGATCGCTCCGAACGGGGCGATCGTGACTTCCGGCAGCTCGCACCGGTCCGCCCTGCCGTCCGGAGCGGTCGGGCCTGCTGCCAGGAGCGGCCTGGTCAGGGCGGTCACTGCGATCATCAGGGCCATCAGGCCGTGTTGTCTCATGGCGACACCTCCGTTCACCAGGGATGACGACGGCCGACTATAGCACACACCGCGACAGCCGCCGGCCTCGCCGTGCAACGGCCCGGATCGTCGCCGGCCGCGCGTCAGCCGTGGATCGGTGGCTCTGTCCTCCGGCCAGAGCCTGTCGGCCAGGATCCGGCGGGTAGTCGGGGTACGGGGCACGGCGATTCGCCGGATTCTCAAGGCCGTGGGTCTGTCGGCCGACTCTCCAAGGCCGGTGGGGCGAGCAACCGGGCGATGACGAGGGCGTCGATCGCGTCGATGTGGCTGACGAAGCTCGTCAGCATCGGACGGAGCATCGGCACGTCGTCGTCGCAGGCGATCCTCCTGTACGAACGGAGCGTCGCCTCGGCGTCTCTGCGCCGCCTGAGCACGTCCCTGGTCGCGAGGTAGGCGATCAGCGAGGCCCGCACGTCGGCCGGCAGGGTGTGGACCCTGATCGGTGTCTCTCGACCTCGGCGATCCGCGGCGCGGCCTTCTCCGGGTCGTCGTGCAGGTGCGGAGTGTTCGTCGTTGCGGGATCAGGAAACGCCATCTCCACACGGGGCAGCTCCGACTCCAGTCTCGACAGCTCCCGGTCGATTCCCTTCATCTCGTCGTCGATCAGCCGGGCCAGGCTGGCATCGAGCTCCGGCGCCGACGCCGGTGAGACGGTCACTGCTGGACGCGGTGTGATGATCGGTTCCGCGGGTGGCGCAGGCCGACGCAGTGCCAGCCCCACCACGACGACCAGAAGCACCCACGAGACCGCGCCGGCGACCACCCATCGCCACCCTCCGGATCCGGGGTGACCCCGCTGAGCCGTGGTCTCCACACCGCTGATCGCCCCGGCGTCGCGTGTCCTCGAGCGGGCGTGCGCCAGGGGCCGTCTCTCCGGCGCGGCCGACGATCGGCCACCGACTGCCACGAGCAGCTCCTCCAGGTACTGGCCAGCCGTGGCGGGTCGATTGGCGGACGCCTTCGACAGTCCCCTCTGGACGAGCGTTTCGAGCGTCTTCGGCACACCCGACACGACCTCCCCGATCGGGGCCGGTGCCTGCTCGGTCTGCTGTCGCAGCAGCTCACCCATCGTCGTCCCCCTGAACGGTGGAGTGCCGGTCAGCATCTCGTGGAACACGATCGACAGATCCCTGTCTCGATCGGCTGGAGATGCCCGCTCTTGTCCACCTGGGCGTGCATCGTCATCGCCTCGGTGCAGAGAGCGTCGGCCGGACCGAAGAGGCGGTATCCGAAGGTGACTCAGCGGCCGGGGAGTCGCCAGATCCGCGTGTGTCCGTCAGCATCCGCCGCCGCCACGATGGAGCCGTCCGCGGAGATCGCGTTCGGCCAACCGCTGCCCTCCAGAATGGCCACGAGTCTGACCGGTGGATTCTCGGGCACGAGGTCGTAGACTGCGACCCTGGACTTGGAGGGGCAGAGATGAACCTGGTCCCGTCGGCCGATATCTTGGGGCGGAGGAACTCTCCCTCGACCTTGAGGCGGGTTGTCAGGATCGGTGTCCCTATCAGAGCGTTCCAGAAGAAGAGCTCTCCCTCATACCCGAATGCCACGACCGTTCTGGGGTTCGTGACGAAACCCAGGGCAGTGCAAAAGAAGCCCGTCGCAGGACCCTCCATGATGCGTCCGACAGCCCCATCCCAGACGGTGACTCTTGTGAGCGCGCCGCGACCTCTGCGGACGATGGCGAGCATCTCATGATCGGAAGGGACAGCTGCCCCATAGACCGTATCCAAGGGCGACTCGGTGGTTTTACAGATCAGACGGCCCGATGGGAGATCCCAGAACCGGCTGACCCAGCCCTGCTCCCAACGCGTCCACTCGTATACAGATCCGTAGACATGGACTTGCGGAAGATGGGCGCCATCCAGATGGAGGATCTCCCGCCCCGATACGATCTCGTAGCCCTTCAGGCCGGGCCTCGCGCAGGTGTATACGAACTCCCCGGAGGCGAAACTCAGCCACCCGTCGACTCGGTGGGATCCCAGCTCGACGCCGGTCTTGACGTCCCACAGTTCCACCGTATCGGTGGTCATCCTGGCCAGGCGGTCGCCACGATCGGTCAGCGACAGCTGGTGGCAACCGCCCCGGGCACCAGCGATGACGCGAAGCGGTTCGATGTGGCGCGCAGAGCTCTCGCCAGGGCAGGTGTCGCAGTTCGTGCCCATCACGACCGGCCCGGGAGCCAGTCCCGCCCCGCGATCGAGCGTGTACGGCTCCGCGGCCAGGGCCGTCTGGCCCAGGATCGTCATGAGACCGATGGCAAGAAACCGGCCCGCTCGCCCGAGGAGACCTGGTTGCCTCCGCATGACCCTCCCCTCACCACGCTTCGTGTGATCGACATCGTTGGCGCCAGGGACCTGCCGCTCAGCTCTCATCGAAATGGCCAACGCCGTGTCCACTGAGTGTGACTTCGCAAGTGTACACTGGCACTCCGCCCGGCGCCACGGCTCCACATGGCCAGGATCCGGCGGTTTCGCATGCCAGGGAAGGGTGGCCTCGGCGGCTCGCCCATCACGGCGGGCAGCATGGGACTCTCCGCTGCACATGAGACGGCCAATTGGATCGCGTCATCTCGTGCATCAACGAGATCCGCGTGGTCGTGAAGAGCTGGACCACCTCGGACTCCCTGCCGGGACCACCGCACGCCAAGGCCCCGGGTCAGGTCGTGCTCGCGAACGGCGGGCGCCCGGAAACCCGGGCGCCGTCGCGCGACATCGACGCCTGAAGATCCTGAACCCTCGCCAACCCTGTTCCGTCGCCTCGTCCTCCTTCATCAGCCCTTGCTGTCGAGACCGCTCCAAGTCTGCACGCCGTCAACGGCACGAGCGGTGCACGCAGCGCGTCGACGCCAGGGGCACGTGAGCGCCAGGCGTGAAGCATCTCGCTCGAACAGAGACTGGGTCGGCCAGAAAGCCAAGCGCTCTCGCATGACGCGACGCCCGGATTCGCGATCGTCCCCGCTGTCCTGCCGCATCAACCCGGTTCGTTCCGTCCCATTCTTCTGGATGAGCCCGACCGGGACTGGTAGAGTGGAGCCTCGATCGCCGATCCAGGGGAACGTCCCTGGGTCCGGTTCGCGTTCTTCCAGGGGGCACCGGTGTCCGGAGAGAGCCTGATCTGTCCGATCTGCCCCGGGGGCGTCCGCCTCGTCGACGATGGGGCAGGACGGGCGTCCTGCCCGGCCTGCGGGACCGGCATCACCCGGTCCTCGCAGGCTCCGTCTTCCGGTGAGGCCGCGGCGGTTCCGGCCGCGACGGTGACCCTTCCGGCGGCCCCAGGATGCCCGGGGCTCCCGTTCAGCCGGGCGCTGCTCTCCCAGTACCGTTTCGTCAGGGAGCTGGGAAAGGGCGGGATGGGCCAGGTCTTCCTGATGGAGCAGGTCGATCTGGCCCGCCCCGTGGCCGTGAAGGTGGTGAAGAGCGACGATTTCACCACGGACCAGGTGCGCCGTCTGCTCAAGGAGGCGAAGATCCTGGCCGGCCTGAGCCACCAGTACGTGCTGACGGTTCACGGCGCCGGGATGGACGGTTCGATCCCCTACATCGTCTGCGAGTTCGTGGACGGCCTCTCCCTCGAAGAACGGCTAGGGGCCGAGCCGGCGCTCTCCCTCCGCCAGCAGCTGCTGCTGGTGCAGCGGATCCTGGAGGGTCTCCGGGCGGCTCACGAGAAGGAGATCGTACATAGGGATCTGAAGCCGGCCAACATCTTCCTGACCGCCGAGGGCAAGCCGAAGATCGGCGATTTCGGTCTCGCCAAGGCGCAGAACCTCCCATCAGGAACCAGCTTCGGCAGGATCATGGGCACTCCGGCGTACATGAGCCCCGAACAGGTGGCGTGCGGGAAGCTCGACAGGCGCTCCGACGTCTACTCCCTGGCCGCGACCATCTACCAGGCGCTGACGCTGTCCCCGCCGTTCTCCGGCGGCGACGTGGCCTGGGCGATCCGGAACTCCCCTGCCTCTCGACCGGCGAACCTGCCGGATGCCGCCTGGGCCGTCCTCGAGCGAGGGCTGGCCAAGGCGCCCGGGGAGCGGCCGGAGAGCGCCAGCGCCCTGGCCGCGGCGCTGCGGCAGTCGCTCGTCGGTCGTCGTGGCGCCGGCGACGTGGACGAGAAACCGGTCCACCGGGTTTTCCTGGACGCCTTCTTCCTGGACAAGTACCCGGTCACGAACCGTCAGTTCTACAAGTTCGTCCAGGAGGCCGGCTACTTCACGGAGGGCGAGCGGACCGGCCAGGGATGGTACTACCGCGGTCCCGACATCGTGACGGACCGCCGGATCTCGTGGACGAGCCCGATGAGCCCCACCGATACGATTGACGCCAGGATGGACGACCCGGTCCTCCAGGTGACCTGGAACGATGCCCAGGCGTACTGCCGGTGGGTTGGAAAGCGGTTGCCCACGGAGGCCGAATGGGAGAAGGCGGCCCGCGGAGGCCTCGTCGGAGCGAAGTACCCCTGGGGGAACCAGCTTGCCGCAGGGCGGGCCTGTTTCGGCCGCAACAACAGAACGGAGCGCGTGGCGCGGGTGGGTAGCTACGCCCCCAACGGCTACGGCCTCCACGACATGGTGGGGCTCGTCTACGAATGGTGCGCCGACCTGTACGACCCCCGGTACTACGCGACGAGCCCGCTGCGGAACCCCACCGGCCCGGCCGCCGGTGACGCCACGGTGATTCGCGGAGCCGGCTGGATGTGCTGGACCAGGGTCCTGAGCTGTTCCGCCCGGTCGGGGGACTATCCCCAGAGGCTGAACCACTACACCGGATTCCGGTGTGCCCGATCGGCCCGGTGAGAGTCGGGGGCGAGTGCCGGGGAGCGCCGGCGCAGCCCGGACCGCAGGCCTCGCAGCGGCCATGACGCACTGCGTTGCAGAGGCCCGGCGTCCCCGGCGGTTGGGTGAGGCATGCCGTATCGGGCTCGAGGAGGTCGATCCAGGCGGTGGGGAGCTTGCGAAGTTGCCCGGCATTCTCGGTTCCGCTGCCGCCCTGGGCGTTCGACTCGGCGTCGGGAGGGAACTCCTGCGCCAAACGCGATCTCGATGGCGTCTGGTGCTACTATATGCTAACTTGCTAGCGTATGGTACAGCGTCGGTTCTGGAGCGATCTCGTCGAGAATGCGTGGGCCCACCGCACGATAGTCTGGCTTTCCGGTGTCCGGCGGTCGGGAAAGACGGTCCTGAGCCGCTCCCTGACCGATGTCGAGTACTTCGACTGCGAGCTGCCGAGCACGAGGAGACAGATGGCCGATCCCGAGGAGTTCCTCGGGCGTCTCGCGGGCAAGCGAGTCGTGCTGGATGAGATTCACCGGCTGATCCGGCCATCCGAACTGCTCAAGATTGCCGCGGATCACTACCCGACCGTCCGCATTCTCGCCACCGGGTCATCCACGCTGGCTGCCTCCAAGCGGTTCCGGGACACGCTGGCCGGGCGCAAGACCGATGTGTGGCTGACGCCGATGGTCTCCTCCGATCTGGTCGATTTCGGGAAGCCTGAACTGGAACACCGATTCCTCCACGGCGGACTTCCCTCCTTCTTTCTCAGCCCCACCCTGCCCGAGCGCGACTTCCAGGAGTGGGTCGACGCCTACTGGTCCAAGGACATCGCCGAGCTTTTCCGGCTGGGACGCCGCGCCTCGTTCCAGGCGTTCTTCGAGCTCCTGCTCGCCCAGAGCGGAGGCATCTTCGAGGCTACCCGGTTCGCCGGTCCCTGCGAGATCAGCCGCTCGACCGTCGGAAACTACCTCTCGGTCCTGGAGGCGACCCGGGTGGTGCACGTTGTGCGTCCCTACTCCTCCAGGCGACCGACAGAGATCACGACGGCGCCGAAGGTCTACGGATTCGACACGGGCTTCGTCTGCTACCATCGCGGATGGAGCCGGCTCCGGCACGATGACCTGGGGACCATGTGGGAGCACTGGGTGCTCAACGAACTGCACAGCCGTCTCCAGACCCAGTCGATGCGCTACTGGAGGGACAAGAGGGGCCACGAGGTGGACTTCGTCCTCGCTCTCCGCGGTCGTCCTCCGATCGCGATCGAGTGCAAGTGGACCAGCACCGGTTTCGACTCCAGGAACCTGGAGGCCTTCCGGCGCCAGCATCCGGATGGCGACAACTGGGTCGTCTGCCACGATGTGACGCGGCCGTTCAGGAGGACACACGGAACGGTCGTGGTGGAGTATCTGGGTGCCGAGGAGGCTGCCGGCCGGGCCGGAGGCGTTCCGTATTCGTGAACGAGCAGACATCCGCCCCGTATCCCAGCCCAGAGGCACCATCGGCGCATAGGATCCATAGGACGCCACAGGACTTTCCTCGGGCGATTCGGTCAGCCGAGCAGAATCGCCTCCCCTCCGAACCCTCCGTGCACGGGCACGCTGGCGGTGGCCGCTGTGGCGTCGCTGTCGTTTTGCGTCGGGGCGCGGCTCGCCCCTGAGGGGGCCGGTGCCATGGGACCGACCGCCGACGAAGCCCGGTTCCCGCGGCTCGCGCGGGCGGCTGGCCCTGGAGTGCGTCGACGACTACCTGAGAGAACCGCGGACTCCCTTCGGACAGCACACCCTCTCGCCGAGCTTGCTCATTCCCCTGCTGCAAGAGTGCGCGAGCATCGTCCAGGATCCTCTGGCGCCACGGGGACTCAAGGCGCAGGCGAGAGACCGGGCCGGCCGACTTCTCGCCATGGTGAAGCCGGTACTGGTGAGGCCTTCGGACCGCGACCAGCTGCTCCTGTTCGCGGATCTCGTGAAGGCGGCGGCGGCTCTGGACCTGAAGCTCGATCTTCCGCTGCCGGCCGACCTGGTCGAGAAGATGAGACCCGTCGGCGTCGTGCTGAACCCGCCCGTGAAGGCCGTCACCGGCTCGCGGGGTGGACAGTAGGAGACCGCCCACCCCGGCGCCCCGGGTAGTGGCCGGGCCAAAGACACACGGTGCCCGATCAGGCTGGCCCCGATGAGTGCCCCCCGGTTCACTGCGGCCTTGGGATCCCTGTGCGACGAGCCGAAGGCGCCGCGGCCGACATTTCCCGAGACAACCTACCGCCTCCGCTACGAGGTCGCTCCTGCGGCCCGGGAGCGTCCACTGACGCCGGCGGTCGACTCTCAGCGAGCGCTCCTCGTGGCGGTGCGTGGCTCCACGACCCGTGCCATCTCGGCCAGCGCCGCTCCGATCCGGTACGGCAGGGAGTCGGTGTACTTGTGAGAGAATCCCAACTGCTGGTGCAGGTGCTGGGCCACGGTGGTCACTGGGATGAAGTTGCCCGGCTCGCTCCAGATCGCTTCTCCCTTGAGAGTCGCCTCCTGCCAGGCCGCGAAGCTCGCCAGCCGACGATCGGTGCTACGCTCCCGGAACTCGGTCAGGGCGCTCGTTCCACCCTGCTCCTCCATGTCCCAGTTCCACTTGCTGAAGAGCACCGCCCGCTCCACCTGCTGGATCACCCGGGCCAGGGTGTCGTAGACGTCCCAGTAGTTCTCTTCGAACGGCGCGCAGATCGAGTAGCGGTGCGTGTTCACGTTGAGCAGCGCCGGCAGGCAGAGAGGCGTCGAGAACTCCAGCGCCGTGGAGCCGACGAAGAACGCGGTCACGGAGTCGATGGCGAACTCCCCCGGATTCCCGTCGATGAGCAGGAACCAGCAGATCGATGGCAGGGAGAGGGTGAAGTAGCGGGAGCCGTCCGACGCCTCGGCTCCCCCCGGGTCCGTCTCGTCCTCCCTCGGCATGATGGACAGCGTCGCGACCTGCGGGGGATGAACCAGGACCACGATCAGCGAGCAGTCATCGATCTGCTCGACGTGGAACATCTGCTCATGGTCCTCGAGCTCCGCCGGCTTCAAGGGAAACGGGGCGGTGAACCCGTCGACGGATCGCCGGAGGTGACGGAGCACCTGCTCCCTGGAGTACACCCGCGGCGAGCCCCGATCGCCGTGGATCCTGATCTCGTCCTCTGTCGGGGCGAGGGCAACGGTGGGTCGGAAGCTGGCGTTCGCCTCGATCGTTCCCGAGAGCATGGCGTCGAGCCACAGAGAGCCTTCCTCGATCATCGTTCCTCACCTCCGGCCGGCGACCGGGCGCCGTCCGCCCCCTGGCGCCGACGAGACGCGCCTGGGTTCACCGTCCGTGACTGCTTCGCGGGAGTGCAAGAAGTTCGGGCGGCGAGTGCTTCCGTGAGCCAAGGACAGCGCGGCCGTTCACCGTCGGCCCGCTCTTGGCTGCGTCCAACGGCCGCGCCCTTTCACCAGAAGATACGATGGAGGGACCGCCCGTGAGTCGTTCCGTCGAGTTACGGAACGGTCCTGGAACCTCACGCTACGGTGTCGGCTCGACCCATCTGGTCCGCTATCGGCGAAGGCCAGTCTCTTCGTTCCTGCGGCCTCTCTTGCCACCGTGATGCGCCTTCAGCTTGCCGCCATCCGTGCTGACAACCAGCCGTGGGCGGTGAGTGGAGACCGTGGATGCACCGGGCCAGCATGCGGGGGACACCGAGGAGGGCTCGTGATCTAGGAGCCTGTCGGAGCAAGACTCCGCCAGGCTCAGTCCGGAGCTCTGTCGGACGAAAGTCCGACAGGCTCCTAGGGTCGGTGCCCGTCCTGTGGAGAGCCATTCGAGGTCGGTTCGGACACGGCCACGATCGTCCACTGTCCTCGGTGCGACGCCCCGCTCGCGCCGGGCAAGAGCAAGCAGCTCCCGATGCTCGCGCGCAATGACGACGGGACGTTCCAGGAGCTCGGACACGTCGAGCTCCCGGAGGAGCTGGTCAAGGGCTACCGGCTGCAGAAGATCCTGGGCGGCGGCGCCGGCGCGCCTCCGGACCGACGAGCCGCGCTGGCCAGCATCACTTGCGGTCGAACGGGAAGACCTTGTTCCAGTCGTTCTTCATGCTCACCACGGTCCAGCCCTTGGCCATGGCCTCGTCCCAGGCCTTGTCCAGGGTGCCCACGTGGGAGTGACGGTCGTAGGCCCATTCGCGCGCCCCGTCGTCGTGGTGGACCAGCAGACAGAGCCTGGCGCCGCCGCCGGCGGCGGTGTACTGCAGCATCTGATGATCGCCGTCGGAGTTGCCGAACGCGGCGATGGGCCGGCGGCCGATGTGCTGCTGGATGCCCACGGGCTTGCCGGCCTTGTCGTCGACGAAGTCCATCTCCGGCAGGCGCACCAGCAACGGAGCGCCGTCACGCACCACGAACTTCGTCTTGACGGTGCTGCCGATGACCTGCTCCGGCGGGATGCCGTAGACCCGCTCGGCCCAGGGGCGCACGAACTCGCCGCCGCCGCCGGTGACGATGAACGTCTTGAAGCCGTTGGCCCGCAGGTAGGCGAGCAGCTCGATCATCGGCTGATACACCATCTCGGTGAACAGCCGCCGGGTCTTCTGGTGCCGGGCGCCGGCGATCC
Organism: Candidatus Rifleibacteriota bacterium; assembly: GCA_016213885.1. GTDB lineage: Bacteria > Muiribacteriota > UBA6191 > JACPRK01 > JACQZM01 > JACQZM01. The sequence continues at coordinate 16,675 of JACQZM010000645.1, forward strand.
AGGCGCCGACGGTCTTCTCGAACTCCTGGGAGGTCATCCCGGTGTGGGTGGCCATCACCGCCTCCATCAGCTTCCGCTCGCCGCAGGCCAGGGCGGCCTTCAGGTCGCCCCCGAGCACCGACGCGAACGGCTCCCGCGCCTTCCACCCCGGGTTCAGCGGCGCCAGTGCCTTGATCCGGTCGAAGAGGAAGAACGCCTGCACGTACAGCGGCTGCTCCGCCCAGAGAGTGCCGTCGTTGTCGAACACGGCGATCCGCTCCGGCACCGGCACGAACTCCCCGGATCCCTGCCGGGTGATCTTCTCGACGAAGGCGACGATCGCCTTCTTGGAGGGGGTGTCGTTCCAGGACGGGAGTGGATCGGAGGCCCGGGCGACCGTGGCCGAGAGCGAGAGCGCCACGACGAGCGCGGCGGCCACGCCCGGGCGCCCAAGGCGAGAGCTGAGTCGGGCGAGCGACCCTTGGCGGGCGTCGCCGGTCTTGATGGTGGGTGTCATCGTCTTGTCCTGGTCTCCTCTCTGGATCGTCGTGTCGGGAAGAAGGGGCGGCCGTTGTCCACGGGAGCCTGGACCGCCGGGTCGCGGCCGGTCCGCGATCCGTTGCCTATGGTAACCCGGAAGGCCAGGAGCCACCAGGATGAACCGGGGGTTCCGGGGTTCGACCGGGCGCCGTGGGCCCGCACGGCCGGCTACAGCCTGGTCGACGGCACGGTCCGGGGGCTGGAGCCTCCCTGGGCCGGGCCCACCGGGACTGCGGGCGGCTCCCTGGAACATCCTGCCCGACCCGCTGTCCCATGGACCACACAAGGAGGCACCATCTGCATGGAAGACAACGATCTCGTCGGCAGGGCCGGGTCGCCGGAGCAGCTGCTGCTGGAGTTCATCACCGCCGCCGTCCACCAGGGTGCATCGGCCGTCCACGTGGAGCCGTCGGGGGAACAGCGGCTGGAGGAGGTCCGGGTGCGGTTGCGGCGCGAGGGGGTGCTGGTTCATCACAGGACGCTCCCCAGGGAGATGCTCCCGGGGCTCCTGTCCGCCGTGAAACGGATGGCCGCTCTCGACGAGACGGAGCACCGGCTCCCGCAGGACGGCCGGTCGCTGATCACGGTCGCTTTGCCGGCGACCGCCGGGGCAGGGGAGAGGGTCGTGGAGCTCCGGATCTCCGTGGTCCCGGTGCTCTGGGGCGAGCAGTTCGTGGTGCGCTGGATCGACGCCAGCCCCCGGACCAGGCCGCTGGCGGATCTGGGCCTCGATGGCGTCTCGCTCCTGCGCCTCGATGCCCGTCTGAAGAATCCGTCGGGGCTGGTCCTGGTCAGCGGTCCTTCCGGATCCGGAAAGACCACCACGCTCTACTCGATGCTCGGAAGCCTGGATCACGAAGGCAGGAAGATCTGCACCGCCGAGGAGCCGGTGGAGCACGCGCTGAGAGGGATCACCCAGGTGCCCTGCCGCCCCGAACTGGGGCTGACCCTGGCCGCCGCGACCCGGAGCCTGCTGCGCCAGGACCCCGACGTCCTCCTGGTCGGGCAGACCCAGGACTACGAGACCGCCGAGCTCGCCCTGAAGATCGCCCTCGGCGGCCGGCTGGTGCTCTCCTCCGTTCACGCCAACGACGCGGCCGCCGTGTTCGGGAGGTTCATCGACCTGGGGCTGGAGCCGGCGCTGGTGGTCGACGGGGTGACGGCGATCGTGGCCCAGCGTCTGGTCCGCAAGGTCTGCCTGGAGTGCCGGGTCCTGGAGGATCTGGCCGACGAGGATCGGGTCCACCTGGCCATCACCACGGCGCTGCTCCGGTCGATCGGTATGCCTGAGCTGGGCGAGGCGCCGCTCCGGGTTCCCCGCCCGGTGGGGTGCCCGGCCTGTGGCGGCAGCGGGTACCGCGGGCGCACAGGCTTGTTCGAGGTGCTGGCCGTGTCCCCGGCGATACGCCGGGTCATCATGAACGGCGGATCTTGCGCGGAGCTCACGGGCGTGGCGCGCGCCGAGGGGATGATCACTCTGCGCCAGGCAGGGGTACGCCAGGCGCTGCAGGGCGTCACCACGCTGACGGAGTGTCTCCGGGTCACCGCTCCCGATCAGGGTTGAACCCCGGGCCCGGGCTCACTCCGCCTCGTCGTCGGGCCCGGGGCCGGGATCCATCAAGTCGTTGTGGGCGCCGGCCAGCTCCCAGGTCCGGACCTCGTAGCTCCTTGCGCCCTGGCTGACGAACGGGTCAGCCTTCGCCAGGGCGATCGCCTCGGCCCTGTCCCGGGCCCGCAGGACGATCATCCCTCCGGCATGGTCGTCGGACCGGACCCTCCTGACCCGCTCCTGGTCAACCGGATCGGAGACCGTGCTCGCGAGCGGCTCTTGAAGGCAGGAGCACGGCGTGGGTCAGTTCACCACCCAAGCGTGGCCCCTCGCCCGCCGCCCCCTGCACTTGGGGATCTACCAGACTACCGACATGCTCCCGCGGTCTCGCGGAACCTGACGCATCGTCCGCCTCATGCCCACTGAAGTCCCAGGCAGCCACCGTGATGCCTGGCCTGACTGGCCCCTTCTCAAGCGTCTCACCCCCAGGAAGGCGCTCCGCTCTTCGACGATCTGCCTCAGCCGTGGTGGGATGTAGAGCGACAAGGTCGCTTCTCTTCGACCAGGGCCACGAGACCGCCTCCACGGTGTTGCTCCTGACCTGGTTCGTCTTCTGCGTCTACACCTGGTTCGCCCCGGTGCTGTTCGACCGGATGCTCAAGAAGGAGCTCTCGGGAGTGGAGCTGTCGGACCGGTTCTGATCGTGCTAGCGCATAGGAAGGATGAACCAGGGATTTTGGGGCTCGGCCTGGTGCTTTGACCCTGCGCGGAGGGTTCAGGTAGGAGTCGATTCGGGGGCCAGTTCGTCCCGGAGCTTCCGGACGGTGGTCCTGGGTGCCTCAAGGATGTGTCATGGGCAGCCCTTGAGCATGCGACTTCGATGGCAGAGCGCCGACAAGATCCTATCGAGGAGCTGGTCCCGGGCCGGCTCGTGCCTGAACGTGGTTCAGGATCTTGACGATCACAAGAAGGACGACCGAGCCGACGCCATCGACCAGGCCCGCCGAATGCTCGTGGTGTGGCTGACCTGGGAGAGACCAATGGGTCGGATCCTGGCCGTCGAGCAGTCCTTTGAAGTGGAGGTGGCACCGTGGCTGCCGAAGCTCCAGGGGAGGGTGGATGTCGTGACCGAGATGGAAGACGCCATCGAGCTCTCGGACGTCAAGACCAGTCGGACCCACTGGAGCGAGGATGAGATCGAGTCCGGTCGGGGCCCGCTCGTTCTCTACCGTGAGGGACTCCGGGACCTGACCGAGTCGATCGGAAAGCCTCTGCGGTTGGCATGGGAGGTGATCGGATAGACGAAGTCCCCCTGGGCCGCGGCTCTCCTGTGATCGAACCCGGCTCGGGACGCCCCGGGCCGACCGACCGCCGGACTCCCGTCACAGATTCGACACGATTCCGCCACAGTTGTCTTTCATTATCCTACAGGAGGGGTCGTCGAACGACGGTCGAGTCGACGCGTGCTGGAGGGATGTGAGACCGGAACGCCGGACGGCGTAGGAGAGGAGAGCGCATGCACGGGATGGGAGAGAACGTCCAGGCTGTCGCTGACCTTGAGGAGACGGTCCCCGGACCGTACAGGATCTTGCGGGTGCTCGAACCGCCGTCGGAGACGGAGCTGGAGCATCGCGCGGCCGACGAGCCGCCGGCGGATCGCTCGAACCGGGATGGGGAGAGCGAGGCTCTCTACCACGATCTGATCGCCAACATGTCGGCCGGGGTCTACCGGCTCAGGGTCAGGATGGGTGCCTGTTCTCAGCTTCCAGCGGAGATGATGGCCGCCTACGAGTTCGTGAGCGACAGCTACTGCGAGCTCCTGGGCCTCGCCCGGGAGGATCTCCAGGCCGACGTCAACGTCATCCTGAAGCGAGTTCATGTGGATGACCGTGGCTCCTTTCTGGCGAGGAACCTGGAGGCGAGCCGGATGCTGCAGCCGTTCCTGTGGGAGGGGCGAGTCTGCGTGGAGGGACGGGTGCGCTGGCTGCGTATCGAGTCTCGCCCCAGGGTCCTGGAGAACGGGGACGCCCTGTGGACCGGCGTGACGGTCGACATCACCGAGAGGGTGCGGAGCGAGGAACGCTTGAGGCGGATCAACGGCGAGCTGCGCGCCATCCGGGCGGTGAACAGGCTGATCACGCGGGAGCGGGACCCTCAGGAGCTGGCCAGGATGGCGTGCAGGCTCCTGGTGGAGTCGCGGAGCGTCGACTCGTGCACCATCGTCAGGTTACAGCGGAAGAGGGTCGAGTTCGTGGAGACCTCCGGAGGCGAGCCGGACCACCGGTGGCCCCAGGCGGTCACGGACTTCGCCAGCCTCCCGGAGTTCGTCAGGCGTGCGATCGACGAGGGCCTGTCCGTGGCGCGCACGCGAGAGACCGACGGCGGCGCTGACCCGATCGTCCAGGACCCTGCGGCGTGCCGGGCCGAGGTGGCGGTGCGGCTGGAGAGCGAGGGAACGGTCTTCGGCGTTTTCGTGGCCACGATGTCTGCGAGGAGCCGGTGGGACGAGGAGGATCTGGGTCTCCTCCGGGAGCTCGCCTGCGACGTCGCGTTCGCTCTCAGGAGCATCCAGCTCGAGAGACAGCTCACGATGGCCCAGAAGCTGGAGGCGGTCGGCAGCCTGGCCGGCGGCATCGCCCACGACTTCAACAACCTCCTCTCCATCATCATCAACTACGCCCAGTTCGCCATCGAGGGCGCTAGAGATGACGATCCGGTTCGGAGCGATCTCCTCGCGATCAGGACGGCGGGCGAGCGAGCCGCGTCGCTGACCCGCCAGCTCCTCGCCTTCAGCCGCAGGCAGGTGCTGCAGCCGGCCGTGGTCGACCTGAACTCCATCGTGAACGGGATGCTGGGGATGCTCAAGCGACTGATCGGAGAGGACGTGGAGCTGATCGTCGCTCCCGAGCCGGCTCTGGGCCGGGTCAGGGCCGATGCCGGTCAGCTCGAGCAGGTGATCCTGAACCTCGTGATCAACGCCCGTGACGCGATGCCCGGAGGCGGACGGCTGACGATCGAGACGGCGAACGCGGTCCTGGGCCACGAGTTCCAGGACGGGCAGGTCGAGATGAAGTCCGGGCCCGCGGTCGTGATCCGGGTTACCGACACCGGTTGCGGCATCGAAGAGAGTGTGGTGGGGAGGATCTTCGAACCGTTCTTCACCACCAAGCAGCCGGGCAAGGGTACCGGCCTGGGGCTGGCGACGGTGTACGGCATCGTGAAGCAGAGCGGGGGAGACGTTCAGGTGACGAGCGAACCGGGGCGGGGCACGACCTTTTGCGTCTACCTCCCCCGGGTGCCGTCGCCCACTGAGAGTGAGACAGGGCCCCTGTCAGTGCAGCCCCGGAGCGCGGGCACGGAGACCGTGCTGATCGTGGAGGACGACGAGGCGGTGCGGGGCTTGGCCGAACGGCTCCTGGCCTCGGCCGGATACACCGTGCTGACCGCGGCCGACGGCAACGAGGCGCTTGCCCTCTCGGAGCGTCATCCGGGTCGGATCGATCTCGTGCTGACCGACGTCGTGATGCCGCGGATGAACGGTCCGATGCTGGTCGAGCGTCTCGCCGCAGCCCGGTCGGGGATCCAGGAGCTCTTCATGTCGGGTCACGCGGACGACGCCGGGGTGCTGGACGGGAGTCTGGACCGGGACGCACGCTTCATCGCCAAGCCGTTCTGCGCCCTGGACCTCTGGAGGAAGGTCCGCCAGCTCCTGGACACACCGCGCCGGCGGGCCCACTGATCCGTCTTGATGTCCAGCACATCGACGTTCATCGATGGGAGCGCCTTCTGCTCTTTCTCGCCGCCGTTGGCAGCCAGATGAATGACTACCCAACGCGCGGTCTCAGGTCAGCCCGTTTCCCGCCATGCGAAGGATGGTCTCCGTGCAGCGCGGCCACTCCCGGACCTCTACGCCCGGGAGATCGAGAGACCGGGGCGGACCCTCACCCAGGTGGCGCTGTCGATCCTGACCTGATCAGGCCGCCCTCGGGAGCGTTCCGGGCCGGGTCGACCGTCCAAGGTCGCCCCGTCGCCAAACTCCTGCAACATCTTGCTTCCATAATCATGGACGACGACGGAAACTGACCATCGGCCGCGCCGGGGCCGAAACACGGGAGTTGAAGACACGATGAAGGAACGATCGATACTGGGCCTCGTTCGGGATGGGGTCAGGCTGTTCGGGCTCCTCGTCCTGGTTCTGGTGGTCGTGATGCCGGATGAGGGCTGCTCGGTGACCGTCAACGGACAGCCCGTCGGGACCGCCGGTGCGACCTCGGTGCCGTTCTCGCCCGCCAGCACGACCTCGAGTCTCTTCCCGACGGCGCCGAGCACCAGCGCCACCGGGCTGACGACCGCCTCGTCGGCCCAGCAGATCCAGGTCGTCGTGGCGAACGCCAGCACGTCCATGATCTACGGCCATGCGTACGATCCGAGCAACCCCACGGCCCAGCTGGCGGTGGGACTGTTCCTGGCCACCGCCACCTCGATGGACGCGCAGATCGCCACCGGCGTCGCCAACCTGGACGACGTCTCCCTGGCCAGCGTCACGGCCACCGGCCATTCCTACCTCTTCAATCTCACGTCGCTCGGGGTGCCCGCGGGGACCCAGGTTGTCGTGAAGGCACGCTCCGTCGTGGATCCGACGCAGCTGGCCAGCTCCAGCCCCGTGACGCTCCAGGCGGTGGCGGCGGCACCAACCACCGTCACCACCACGACCAATTGAGCAGAACCATCGACGGCGTCCGAGCCGACGACCACACACCATGCACCGGATCCGAACCCTGAGGCATCGTGCCGGCAGCGGGGGGCGCCGGTGCAGGGTCGCTCTTTCGATCATCGAGGTGCTGGTGGCCGTGGCGGTCCTCAGCGCCGTCGGTCTGCCGGTCATCTACATGGCGAGCCGGAGCGTCGAGACGCTCCGGCTCGACCGCACCCGGGTCGCGGCCGAGGAGATCTGCCACGGGACGATCGAGCGGTTCGGCCGGGGTCAGGACAACCTCCAGGCGTACCTGACGCCGCTGGCGACGGATCCGAGAACTCTGGAGGCCAGGAACCTCTGGGAACGCATCCCGGAGGTATACTCGGAGATGGGGTGCTCCCGCATACCGGAAATGGTCGAAAAGAACGGCCTCTCCATGAAGATCTGCCGGAGACCGGGTACGGTTCCCGGACTGGACATACTGTCCTGCGAGGTCAGCTGGACGCGCGACAGGCAGAGCGTCAGGAAACGGGACAGCGTGACCTATGTACGCTTCATCCTCAATGAACACGTACACTAGGGGCGGCCAGGGAGCCATCATCTTCCTGGTGGTCGCCGTTCTCTCGATCCTGATGGTGCTCGGCACGGCTGGCTACGTCCTGGAATCGGGAACCGGAAGGACCTTCGGGCGGGTGGTGGACACCCGCCTGGTGATCGAAGCGGGGGAGGCGGCGATCCTGGAGGCCGTGGCGCGCATGCGGATCAGCATGGACCGCGGCGTCTCGGACCCGCCAGCTTGCCCAGATGACTGGCGCGCTCTGCTGGAGGGCGCCTCGACCGCCGGCTCAACGCCTCCCCGTGGTCGCCGAGTCGTGCCGCTCCAGACCCGAGCGGTGTTCGTGGCCAAGTCGCCGGGGCTCAGAATCGGCGACGTCAAGGTGGACGTGGTCGCCGTCTACCCTGACCGGCCGCCGTCCGGAGCGGCCCTGGGCAAGCCCCGGCAGGGCACCGTGGAGATGTCGGTCCGGGTCGGAGGCTCCCAGAGGGTGATGGGCGTGGAGCGTACGATCCGGCAGCGGCGCGTCTTCTTCTTCTCCAAGCGGCCGGCCGTGGCTTCGCTCGGCCCGTCCCCAGGTTCGTCCACCTGCATCACCCTTCTCACGAATCCGCTGGGAACGGTGGTCGAGTGAGGAGACGAGGCTTCACGGTTATCGAGGTCCTGGTAGCGCTGGTGATCGCTTCGGTAGTGCTGAGCGCCGTCCTGGGACTCTGGTCGGCCGGCAGCCGGATGAGCGCCTCGGCCCGGGGCTCCGCATCGCTGGCCGGCGCCATGCTGATCGAGGAGACGATCCTGCGGGACCTGCGCGAGCTGGGGATCGATCCCCGGTTGCACGACATGCTGCTCCTGAACGATGGAGAGCTCTCCTTCTACAAGGTGGCGTTCGTGGGCGAGGACGTGAGGTTGAGGCCGGTCAAGTACGAGCGGCTGGAGAGCTCCCCGGGCACGTTCCTCCTCCGGCGCACGGAGCTCCTGCCCGGCGGCGTCCGCTCCCCTCGTACCTTCTCCCAGGTACCGTTGGGAGAGCTTTCCTTCTCTTTGATCAAGGACCGATCGTTCGGCAACCGGTACCTGCGCGTGGATTTCGCCACCCTGGACGCGGCGACCCCGACGGCATCCGGCCGCGTCCGCTCCCATTCCCTGGTCGTACGGATCCCGATCCCCAGCCAGCTGGGCGATCCTCGGCTCCAGTCCTCCATGCGGCTGATGCCCGACGCCGCTCTCCTGCCGCTGGCCGGTGTGGGCAACTGGCCGCTCAGTGACAAGAAGGAGCAACGATGACGAAGAAGATCCTGATCGTCGAGGATGATCGTCGAATCGCGGAGCTGGTGCGAGCCGCCCTGGTCCGAGAGGGGTTCACCGCCGAGGTGGTGGCCGACGGCAACGAGGCGCTGGTGGCGTTCCGGGTGGCCTCGCCGGACCTCATCATCCTGGATCGCGGACTGCCGGGCATGGACGGGATGAACGTGCTGCGCGAAGTCCGTCAGAGCGATCACACCCCGGTCCTGGTCCTGACCGCCAGGGACCAGGAGGACGACACCGTGCACGCCTTCGAGCTGGGCGCCGACGACTACGTGACCAAGCCGTTCAGCATGCGGGAGCTCATGGTCCGCATCAAGAGCCTCTTTCGCCGGAGCCCGGTCCAGCAGATGACCCCCACGGTCCAGTTCGACCGGCTGGAGATCCGGGTGGCGGAGCGCCTGGTTCTCATCGACGGGAAGCAGCTGGAGACCACTCGCACGGAGTTCGACGTGCTGCTCCTCCTGGCGTCGAACCCCGGCGTCGTGTTCAGCCGGGAGCGGCTGCTGCACGAGGTCTGGGGCTACAGCTTCGAGGGGTACGAACGCAGCGTCGATACCCAGGTGACTCGACTCAGGAAGAAGATCGAGGAAGACCCCAAGGACCCGAAGTTCATCGAGACGGTCTGGGGCGTGGGGTACAAGTTCCGGAACGCCCAGGGGTGAGACGTGCACAGTCTATACTGGAAGATCTTCGTGACCTTCCTCATCGTGGTCGTGGCGTCGCTGGCCGCTGGCTCGGGAGTGTTCCACCTGGCCATGGGAGCGCGGATGCCGCCGCCCAGGATGGACGTTGGCGAGGCGATCACGACGCTGGTGGCGTTCGGGATCGAGCGGCTGGGGCGCGAGGGTCTGTCGCTCAAGCAGGCCGCGGAGTCCGTGCGGGGGCGGCTCCCGCCGCACGCGCGCTCGATGACCTTGGTCCTCGACGGCTCCGGGCAGCTCGTTTCCGGCGAGCCGGGGTTTCCCCAGGCGCTGGAGATGGCCCGACAGGCGTTGACCGGCCCCTGTCGGACGGAGACCGGTCCGCGCCGCGACGGCCGGGGCAGACCGCCGGCGGTGGCTCCCTGCGTCGCCGGCGCCGAGCGGGGCCACGTGGCCTTCGTCCTGATGCGCTGGCCCGACGAAGACTGGTGGCCGCTGGTGCTCCGTTCCACCGGAGCGGCCGCGGTCACCATGCTCCTCGTGGCTGCCCTGCTGGGTCTCCTGACGTTCCGTCTGTTGACGCGCCGCCTCACCCGGCTTCAGGTCTGCATGCGGGGAATGGCCGACGGTGATCTCACGCTGCGTATCGCGGCGCCGGGGTCCGACGAGATCGGCGACCTGGGCCGCTGGTTCAACCGGATGGCGACGCGCCTGCAGGCCGTGGTGGGTGAGCTGGCCGACACCGACCGGAAGCGCCGGCAACTCCTGGCCGACATCTCCCACGAGCTCAAGACCCCGCTGACGGTGCTCCGAGGCCAGCTGGAGGCGGTGCTCGACAACCAGGACCCGGGCAGCGCACCGCAGGTGCCGATCTCCGTGGCTCTGGAGGAGTCCGATCGGCTCGCCCTGTTGATCGAGGATCTCCTGGAGCTGGCGCGGATGCAGTCCTCGGAGTTCCGGTTGAACCGGAAGGAGGTGACGCTGCAGCGCATCGTCCAGAAGGCGCTCGATCGGTTCGGGCTGGCGGTGTTCAACCGACGTGTCCGGCTCGAGCGCGAGCTCTCTCCCGAACCGATCCGGATGAGCGTGGACCATCGGCGCATCGAACAGGTCGTGGCGAACCTGGTGCAAAACGCCCTCCACGGCGTTCACGATGGCGGCTGGATCAAGGTTTCCGTGCAGCCGCAGGGCGAAGGTGCCACCATCGAGGTCGACGACGACGGGCGAGGCATCCCTGCGGCCGAACTGCAGCACGTCTTCGAGCGGTTCCACACCGGCTCCGGCGAGGGTGGGGCCACCGGGCTGGGGCTCTCGATCGTCAAGCAACTCGTGGAAGCTCACGGTGGCACGGTCCATCTGGAGTGCCGGCCGGAGGGTGGGATCAGGGCCGTGGTCACGCTTTGCTGACGAAACTCGTGCTCAAGGTCGGGTCCTGACCGTAGACGTCATCCACCGGATCGGAACAGTAGTCGCAGTAGAAGACGAGCTGCCGGGCCGTGGTCCCGGTCATCCCTGGCGCGAGGAGCGGATCTCCTGGATTCAAGAACTTGAAGCTGAACTGAGGGTTCGCCGCCGGATACCGTATCGACGCCGGCTGATTGGCGACCTTCGAGTAGTAGTCCCAGCCGTTGGCGATCGCGCCGTCGAGGTAGGTCTTGAGGGCCGTGGAATCGATGGCCCCCTCCGCGATGACGTGGTTCGGGGCCAGCACGCGCAGGACGTTCCGGGTCGAGTAGCCGCCCTTCGGCTGTCCATCCGGATCGGTCGCGGTGCCCGCGCAGGTGATGAAGCCCGTGCCCTGTCCCGGATTCCGGGCCGTTCCCCTGAAGGCGACAGGTAGCTTCGAGGTGTCCAGGAGGTCGGCCAGGATCGCCTGGCGCGAGTCGCTGAACCCGACCGGTCCGAGGGTGCCCTGCTTCGTCTTGACGCTCATGGACAGGGACAAGCTGAAGAAGTCCACGCTGGTGATGTTGGCGTAGAGCACGTCGGTGCAGGAGTGTTCGACCTTGTCGAACGGCGTCTGCTGGGACGGGCCGAAGGGCGGACTCTGGAGTCCGGAACCGGTGACCTTCTTGTGATCGTCCAGCGTGTTGACCAGGCCGATCTTGACCCCTTCACCGATGGAGAGGTAGATGCGGCCGGACACCATGGTGGTGGTGGGGCACGCGAACTTGAACGGCGGCTTGCCGTCGCCGCTGGCGCTCAGCTTCGACAGCTGAACGCAGTAGGCCGTCGAGCTCACGGTGCTGGAGTCGATCGGCGACGTGGCAGGGATCGGGTACGGAACCATCGTCTTCGTGTTGGCCAGGTCCAGATAGTAGAAGGTCGGCTTGTCCTTGGCGTCGTTCTGGCGCAAAGGAAGGATGAACCAGGGATCTTGGGGCTCGGCCTGGTGCTTTGACCCTGCGCGGAGGGTTCAGGTAGGAGTCGATTCGGGGTCCGGTTCGTCCCGGAGCTTCCGGACGGTGGTCCTGGGTGCCTCAAGGATGTGTCATGGCGGGTTTCGGCCTCTTCGAGGCGCGCCAAGGCCCCCCAGCCGGTCGGGTTTCAAGCGGCAGGGGCCTCGTTGAAGATCTCTTCGGATGCCTTCGGTGGGTGAGTCCCCGGAGAGTCAGTGGCCAGGCCCACCGACTTGAGGATCTTCCGGATGGCTGCGGGTCCGTGATCCAGGCGATTCTGGAGATGCGAGACTCGCACCTCGGACAACGAAGTACATGACCAGGAAGACGCGGGCCAGGAGCTCGGCCCAGGCCAGACGGTGGTCCCGTCGGATCGAATCCGTGAAAGCGAAGGGTGTTCATCCTCGGTCGAGGGATCAGTGCGGTCAACTTGGAAAGAAAGTCCAGAGGCTCGAAGACCATCCCGGCCGTCCCGTCTCGCCACGTCCGCTTCATGCGAAGGACGATCCGCAGTCCCGCGCGGTCGCTCGCGTGCGTGCCCTGTCGGGCGTACAGATCGAATCCATGACCGGGGCTCGCATGGCGCGAAGGTGGAGCGCCAGACGGCGCAGCGACGCAAGGCAGGCGGACATGTTGAGCCGAGGGAGCGCGAGTACGCCGCCGGGGCTGATGGGAATTCGCGACGGCGCCCTTTCGCAGAAGTCTCTGCATCGATGCGACTCACCGATTCGTCTCTTGTTCCGAATTCCGGCCATAGCTCATCCCGCGCCCTTGATGATCTACGCCCTCGTGCCATCAGCGTACCCCCAAGTCGGGCCCCCTGCAGAGGGACCGGTGGCGTAGATACACGCCAGCTTGAAGTACCCCTCGCCGATTCCCTCAGGGAGCCGCATTCCGCCTCGACCGTGTTCTACCTTCCCGGAACTCGAGTATACTGCCCTCGGGCGTTCGCCTCTCGCCGTTGGCGGGGGCAATTTCGCGGCTGCCGCGCGCAAAGGGACATGGTCATGCGGAAATCGATCGTCCTCGCCGTATCGTTCTCCTTCCTCGCCACCGCGGCGCTCGCCCAGGGGTTGGCGCCCGCCGGGACCAGCGCTCCGGAGCCGATCGAGCTCGTGGGCCCGGTGGTGTCGATTCCAGCGGACCCTGGAGGTCTTTCGCCCCGGGCGATCATCGACGACGCGAAGCGTGGCCACGTGGAGGTCAAGCTGCACGCGTGTGCGTGCCTCCAGTACGGCTCGTTCACCATCTATCCAGGGGACCGGGTGCGCGTGACCGCCGCGTACTACCACAAGGGTCTGGTCGCCACCTCGATCGCGAAGGAGGCCACGGCTGCGGCGTCTGCTCCATCGAGGGGAAAGCGCTCGATCGACGCGCGGCCGTCCGGACCGGCAGCGGCCCCGTCCCCCCCCGCGGCCGAGCAGACGCTCACCGGGACGGTTGTCATGCCCGCGGGAAAGCCCGTTCAGGGGGTGCTGGTGCTCGACGTCCGTGGGAAGCGGTTCGAGGTCATCGCCTCTCCCCGCAGGCTCGTCCGCGAACTGGGTATGCCTCTCGCCGCCGGACGGAAGCTCTCGGTTACGTGTGCTTCCGCGGCCCGAGCCGATGGACGGCTCCTGGCCTGCTCGGTCATCGATCTCGAGACCGGCAAGACCTGCAGGCTTCGGGATCCCGGAACTGGTCGCACGCTCGCGGTCGAGAGAGGAATCAAGCATCCGCCGCGACCGGGATCTCATTCTGCAAGACCATCCGCCCCCGTTGACTCTCGATGAGATTCGACACGCTCCCGGACTCCCGGCTGCCTTGGAGCGCAGGATCGATCGGGAGAGGAGAAGCTGCCTGGTTACGTTACGCGGAGCGATCGCATGCTGACCATCGCGATATCGATCGGCTGTCCCCACTGCGGTGAGTCGTTCGAGAGCTCACGAGCGCGCCGGTGTCGCAGCAGACGGCGAGGATGGCTCACAACCATCGGTCCAGATGCGTCACGCATTCGGAGAACGGCACTATCTCGACACCCCGGTCGTGCCACCGGCGGGACCCCAGGTAGAGCAGGTGCAGCCTGGCCTCGGGGAAGTCCTGGCAGAATCTGCGCAGGCCGCGAAGGTCCTCCGCCCGTACCTGCTCCGTCATCTTCAGCTCGAACGCGGCCAGCCCTCGTTCACCGTACAGGACGAAATCGACCTCGTCGCCGGAGGCCGTTCGCCAGTAGTGCAGCGAGTAGCCGAGGTCCGAGTAGTCGTTGAGCGCTCGAACCTGCTGCAGGAACAGTGTCTCCAGGGCTGCGCCGGAGATCTCCTCGGGCGCATCGAGGGGTCCACGGGGACGGATCGATCGGTAGACGCCGGCATCGAAGTAATAGAACTTCGGATGGCTGACGAGGCGGCGCTTGGAGCGTTTGGTGAAGACCGGGAGCCTCACGGCGATGAGCAGGTCCTCCAGGATGCCGAAGTAGTCCTCGACGGTCTTTGCGGACACCGAGCAGTCTCGGGCCACGGCGGCCATGTTCAACACGCAGCCCTGGGAGAAGCTGGCGACCTCCAGAAAACGGCCGAACGCCACCACGTTTCGCGTCAGCGCCTCTTGCATGACCTCTTCCCGGAGGTAGGTCGCCACGTAGCTTTTCAGGTAGTCTCGAGGGTCCCGGCTGGTACAGGCCATCGGAAGGCAGCCGTGCCTGAGCGCTGTTCCCAGGTCGAAGTCCTGGCCCAGCTCGAGAGCGGTGAGCGGGTGCAGGTGGCGCGTGACCGCCCGACCGGCGAGCAGGTTGACGCCGCGGCGCCGCAGCTTCCGGGCGCTCGATCCGGTCAGAACGAACCGCGTGCCCCGTGATTCGATGAGTCGATGGACCTCGTTCAAGAGCTCCGGGGCGCGCTGCACTTCGTCCACCACCACCCACCCCTGGTGAGAGACGGGAACCCGATCGCCGAGCCGCTGTGGTGCGGCCAGCAGTTCGGTGTACACACCGTGATCGAGCATGTCGAAGAAGATCGCGTCCGGGAACTGCTGGTGCAGCCAGACCGTCTTGCCCACCCCGCGAGGGCCGAACAGGAAGAAGCTCTTGGACGGGGGACAGCCGAGCAATCGAGGATACATAACTCTTTTTTGCTGTTGAATAACGAGCTTCCGCTTCAGTTTTGCAGATCCGGACCGGTGGTGTCAAGCGGCAGATCTATGGGCGAGCCGGGGTGCGGGAGTACTGGCTCGTGGATCCCGAGGCACGCTCGGTGACCCTGCTCGCTCTGCGGGGCAGAGTGTATCGCGAGCCGGCCTCCGGATCGGGTGACCGCCCCCTGACCTCGGCCATCCTGGACGGTTTCACCTTCGAGCCCGCCGATCCGTGCGAGTGAGCCCAAGTGACGAGCTCGAAGGCGCCCGGCGACCCGACCCGGTCGGCGAACGGGAACCCACGGTAGCCTGACTCCCGGGCGTCGATGACCCGGTACTCCACCCTGAAGCCGGGGTGGACCTGGTAGGTGAGAAAGCCGGTGGCCAGGGGAGCCACGACGACGGAGCCGTCGGCGAGACGCTTCCCCAGGGGAGAGCGCCTCCCCAGCCAGCACCGGAAGCCGATCGGGTGCGGCGCGGATCCCCGGATCGTGACGGAGTCGCCGCAGGGCCCGTCGAGGGTGACCAGCGGGGCGATCTCCGGCCTGACGGCCCGGGATTGGTCCACCACCAGCACCTCGAACCGATCGTCTCCGGTCCTGACGATCAGCGGCGTGTCCCCGCTGGGCGTATGCCCCAGAGCGAGCCTCGAGATTCCGTTTGCCAGCAGGAACCCCATGACCCGCTCGCTCGGGAGCGTCACCTTCCCCTCGCGATCGACGTTGCGTCCGTACGCCACGCTGAACTGGTTGACGCTCCGGCCCGGCGAGCGCATCGCGTAGTCGATGAGCGGCTGCCCTGGCGGGGCGTCGCCGGGGACCGGCGCGTCGGTGGCGAGCCGCCACCGGTCCAGCTCGCGCCGGTACCATGCGGCGAGTCGCCGGACCCACTCGTCCACGGTGCCGGACCTCCTGGCTTCGACCTCTCCCGGAACAGCGCCGACGTTCTCGTCGGTGACCCCGCCGTGGGCGAACAGGGTGTTTCCCTCCCGGTGGATCGGGACGCACTGGAAGAGGTACTCCCTGAGGAGGCCGGTGGCCCGCATGTCGGCGAGGTAGCTCTCCACGATCTGCTCATCGGTCACCTCGCGGGCCGGACGACCCAGCTCGGCCGCCAGGTCTCGTCGCCTCAGCTCGAACGCCTCGGGGGCTCCCATGGTCTGCCCGAGGATCCACCTGAGCCGGTTGGCCCGGGTGTTCCACCGGGCCAGGTCGGCCGGGCGGACCGCCCCGGCTCCCGATCGCTCCCCGGCTCTCACGATCCGGTCGACCAGCCAGTCGCGCCAGTAGGTGCCGTACCTGGGGGGGCCGTCCCGCATCGCCCGGTCCGACAGCTCCGCGAGCAGCCGGATCTTGGTGATGTCCCGGTTGCCGGCGATCAGCGTCACCCGATCGGGGGCCTCCCTCTTCAGCCTGAGAAGCTCCCGGAGAACCCGGCGCTCCCCGGGGAACCGGTCGACCACGTCGCCGCCGCACACGAAGCTGGCGCCGGGCTTCAGGTGCCTGAGGCCGTCGGGGCCGGTCTCGAACGCCTCGTGGAGCGCCACGAACCGGCTCAGCTTGCCGATGGAGCCCTCGATGTCGGAGATGAAGGCGACCGGGAACCCCCCTGTCGGAGCCGGCCGTGGGCCCAGGAGCCCCAGGGCCAGCGCGCTCACGAAGCCAGCGAGCCTCGACGGAATCATCGTTCATCACCCCTCGCGCCGGTGCGGGTCGACATCTTATCAGACAGCCGGACGATTCGCCTGCCCAACGGCGGTTCGTGATGCTACAATGCGGCGAGATCCCTACCTCCAGAGCTCCACCCATGCCACGTTCCACGTCGCCCTCCATGGACCAGGTCGCGGTGCGCGGCCCGTCGCCGGGCTGGCGGCTCGTGCTGATCCTGCTGCTCGCGATGGGTCTTCAGGCCCGGGCGCAGCCGACCATGGACCCCGGCGAGCTGAGACCGGGGGACAGGGGCTACGGGCTCTCCGTGTTCAAGGGCACGGCCATCGAACGGTTCGAGGTGGAGGTCCTGGGAGTGGTGCGCAACGTGAACCCCGGGCGAGATCTCATCCTGATCCGCTGCTCCGGCGCCGGGCTCGAGCACAGCAAGCTCATCGCGGGCATGTCCGGGAGCCCGATCTACGTCGGAGACCGGCTCATCGGCGCCCTCTCCCGGGGCTGGGCGTTCTCCTCGGACCCGATCGGCGGGGTCACGCCGATCCGGGCGATGCTCGCCGACCTGAGCCGGCCGGAAGAGCGCCCCACGCCGGCGCAGGATCCGCCCGGCCTGAAGCGGCTCGTGGACCCGCTGGCGATCCAGGCGGGGCGACCAGGTACTGGCGTTCGGCCACCCCATGGGCAGCCTGGGCGTCGCCGCCTTCCCGGCAGGGCCCGCCGAGATCGTGGCGGTCCTTCCCCGGGTGGAGCTGTCGATGAAGGTCGGCCAGGCCATCGGCGAGGAGGGGAGCATGGTGTTCGACGGGTCGGCGGGCATCGTCCTGGACACGGCTCGCCGTTCCACCATGATCCCGGTGGAGGCCACGGTGTCCCGGGAGGGCAGCCGGGCCGTCCAGCACTACAGGGTCGAGGTGGCCCGCAACGCCCGGGAGACCCCCACGTTCCTCAGACTCGTGCTCCTCCAGGTGCTCGAGGTGGCGGGCGGCTCGTCGGACGATGTCACCGCCACCGTGGTCGTGGAGACCAGATACGGCAACGGCCGGTCCGTGAGGCTCCAGGATTCGATCCACGCCGGCCGGGCCGGGTTCTTCGGCCCCGGCGCCGACTCCATCAACCCCATGGTGGGGAAGCTGCTCGACGACCTGCTGCGCCCCCTGGGCAACTCGTTCGAGAGGCTCGATCTGGATTCTGTTCGGGCTTCCATCACCACGGTGCCGCGTCGCCAGAGCGCCGTGGTGCGGCGGGCCTGGGTGAACGAGCAACGGCTCAAGGCCGGGGCCATGGCCACGGTGTTCGTCGAGCTCAGACCGTTCGGCGAGCCCGGGTCGATCCGCGCCCTGACGTTCAGGGTGCCCGATGAGGCCGCCGGGCAGGAGCTCGAGGTGAAGGTGGCCGCGGGGCCCTCCGTCCGGCCCGAGGGCGCGCCGCCCGAGCGGCTCGATGATCTCCTGGAGCTGGTCCGGACCCGCTACACGAGTCGCGACCTGGTCCTCGTCGTGGGGGTTCCTGGACGGGCGCTGCAGTACAGGGGGCGGGTGCTGCGGCGCCTGCCCGCGTGCGTGCTTCCCCTGCTGGACGCCCCCAACACCTCACGGGTGCTGTCCATGCCCCTGACCGTGAGGGCGATCGACCGGACCCCCTGGGTGCTGGAAGGGGAATGTTCCGTGAGGGTCCCGGTCAAGGAGGTAGCCATCGAATGAGAAACCGGCGAACCGGAGCAGGTCTGACGGCGCGACGGACGTTCCCGGCCGGGTTCCGGGCGCTTCTCGCCCTCGGTCTGGCGCTGGGCCTGGCGGTGCCGGCGGACGCGGTGTCCACGCGCTTCGTGGAGATCTCGACGATCAAGGACTGCGAGCACGCCGTGCTGAACGGCGTCAAGATCTCGAGCCTCGGAGAGGTGTCGCTGGGCCTGGCCACGCGAGCCTTGAAGGGCGGCGAGAAGGAGCTGTGGGCCTCCCTGGTCGGCAAGGACGGCAAGATCTACTTCACCACCGGCAGCTCCGCGGCGCTCTGGCGGATCGACGACCAGACTCCCACCAGGGTGTTCTCGACGGACGACCTGGCGTTCTCGTGCCTGGCCCAGGGCGCCGACGGAACGATCTTCGTCGGCAGTATCCCCCAGGGACGGGTCTACGCGGTGGACCCTTCGGGCAAGGGTCGCCAGCTCGTGGCGCTGCCCACGCCGTACGTGTGGAGCCTGCTGGTCGGGCCGGACGGGTCGCTCTACGCCGGGACCGGGCCCGACGGTCTCGTCTACCGCATCTCCGGCAAGGGCGAGGCCAAGATCCACTACGACACCCGGGAGGGCAACGTCCTGTCGCTGGCCTTCTCGCCCAAGGGCGAGCTGTACGCGGGAACCGCCCAGAAGGGGCTGGTCTATCGCATCGCCCGCCCCGATTCCGCCGAGGTGGTGGCGGACTTCAAGGGCCGCGAGGTGAAGTGCCTCCAGTTCCACAGGGAGACCCTCTATCTGGCGACCAACGAGACGCGGACCAAGCTGGCCTCCCCCGAGAAGGAGTCGACCCGGACCTCCATCGAGTTCCAGAACCTGGGTCGCAGCCTCGCGGCGCGCTTCTCGGGCGAGGAGGTGAACCAGGAGGGCAGCGAGGTGGCCACCGAGCAGAGCATGCTGCGTCGCTACGATCTGTCCGCGTCGGCCACGGTCGAACGGATCCTGCCGGACCGACGGGTGGAGAACCTGTTCAACCTCGACGACGGGGCGATCATGGATCTGAAGGTCGACGGGAGCGGCACCGTCCTGGTGGCCACGGGCAAGGGGGGCCGGGTGTTCGCCGTGCGGCCCCTGGAACAGTACGAGCTTCTGCTCACCCTGGAAGAAGGCCAGGCCGTGACGCTGGCCCTGGTGTCCGATCGTCTGGCGTTCGTCGGCTGCGCCAACCCGGCCCGGCCGGTCCTGGTTCTGCCGGAGCGTCCTCGACAGGGCATGGTGACGCTCAAGCCCACGGATTGCGGCCTGCGCTCCCGGTTCGGCGAGGCCCGCTGGGAGGGCGAGGGCGCCGCGAAGATCTCCGCCCGCTCCGGGAACACCTCCGCCCCTGATCACACCTGGTCCCCCTGGACCGGGCCGCGGGGCCCGTCGCCGGTGCGGCTCGACGTGCCCGATGGCCGGCAGGTCCAGGTCCGGCTCCAGCTCGAGGGCGCCGCCGACCTGGTGCGGACCCTCCGGCTCTCCTTTCTGAACCAGAACCAGAGACCGGCGATGGAGTCGCTGACCGTGGGGTCGGCAAGGCCAGGCTCGCAGCGGGACGGGGACGACAAGGACGGGGACGGCCAGGCCTCCGGGTCGGCGGACCTGAAGCGGCTCTCCGACGCCGTGCCAGGGTCGCCGAGCAAGGGTCAGCCAGACAAGGACCAGAGCAGGAAGGGCCGGGACCGTCGGTCGCCGGGCTTCGACCCGTTCCGCCCCCGGACGCCGATCAGGGAGATCCGCTGGAAAGCGTCGGACGCCGACGGGGACGTGCTCGTCTACCGGCTGTTCGCCCGGCCGCGGGCCGACGCGCTCTGGCTCCCGCTGAATCCGAAGGAGCCCGCGACAGGCTCGAGCTTCTCCTGGAACACCGAGTCGGTCCCCGACGGCACCTACGTGGCGAAGATCGTCGGCTCCGACGAGCGGTCCAACCCGCCCGGGGAGGAGCTGTCCGGGGAGAAGATCAGCACCCCGTTCGTGATCGACAACACCCCGCCGGTGGTGACGCTGACCGTGGACGGCGCCGCCCGCGTCATCAGGGTCGCCGTGGTCGACACGCTCTCGACCGTGCGGGCGGTGGAACACTCCGTGGACGGTCAGGAGTGGAAGCCGCTGTTTCCGAAAGATCGGCTCCTCGATAGCCTGAACGAGGAGCTGGAGCTGTCCACGAGCGGACTCTCCCCGGGACCCCACGCCATCGTCGTGCGGTCCGCCGACACGGACGGGAACGTCGGAGCGGCCCGGATCGTCGTGAGCGTGGACAAGCGATGACCGGCGACGAGCTCTCAGGGGACCCGTTCATCCGGGTCGACGACGTGGCCATGGACTACCGCGTGGCCAACGCTCCGGTCCATGCCCTCAGGCGGGTGGCCTTCACGGTCACCGCGGGTGAACTGATCTGCATCATGGGACCGTCGGGATCGGGGAAGACCACGCTCATCCACATCCTCGGCGGGCTGCTGACCCCCACGCAGGGCCGCGTCGTGGTCGGCGGCAGGGACATCTCGCACCTCACGGACAACGAGGCATCGGCCTATCGCAACTCCACCGTGGGCTTCGTGTTCCAGCTGTTCCAGCTCATGCCCTACTATGACGCCATCGAGAACGTGGCGTTGCCGCTCATCTTCTCCGGCGTTCCGGCGCCGGTCAGGAGAGAGAGGGCCAGGGAGGCGCTCACGGCGGTGGGGCTGGGACACCGGCACTCCCACAAGAGCGGCGAGCTGTCCGGCGGGGAGATGCAGAGAGTCGCCATCGCCCGGGCGCTGGTCAACCGGCCCTGCCTCATACTGGCCGACGAGCCCACGGGCAATCTCGATCGCGACGCCACGCGGACGATCATGGTGCTGCTCAAGCAGATCAACACCGGATCGAGGGTCACGATCCTGGTGGTGACGCACAACGAGGCGTTGTCGGAGTACGCCCACCGGACGATCAGGATCGAAAGCGGAGAGCTCGTGTGATCCGTCGGTCGGACCTCCTCTGGATCGCCAGCAAGAAGCTCCTGGTGCGGAAGCGCTGGGTGCTGTTCACGGTGTTCTCGCTCTCCCTGGGGCTGGTCATCTTCACGGCCTCCGTGGGCCTCATCGAGGGCATCCGGGCCGCGGCGCTCACCGCCCTGGATCAGGCGAGCCGGTCGTTCTACGCGGACCTGACCGTGGAGCCGAAACAGGAGCGCCCGCGCTCCTCGCGCCCGTCCGGATCGGTCGTCGCGCTCATCCACAACGCCTCCCAGACCGGCCAGCGACTGTCGGCCGACGACGAGAAGAAGCTGGAGCGGGTGGACGGGGTGGACGCGGTCTGGTCCGAGACCCAGGTGGAGCCGGTGAAGCTCGGGCTGCCCCTGGAGACGTACCACTCGATGGACCGGCTCACCGCGGCGCCCGAGAGTCTCATCCGCAGGATCGCCGCGCCGAACGTCCCGTGGCCGGCCAGGGGTGTCGTCCCCCTGGTGATGAGCCGAGCTCACCTGAGGAGCCAGTTCGATGAGACCGCCAAGCGCTTCAAGGTGCGCCCCGACTTCAGCGACGCCAGGTACCTCGGTCGCACGATCGACCTCTGGATCGGTTTCAACCAGTCTCAGAACCGGGACTTCCGGTACGACTACTCCGAGGGCCAGCCCGGCTTCCGCCGCACCACCGAGAAGGAGCGCGACGACGAGCAGGTCTCGTCGTATCGCAACTGGCGATCCCGCTTCGACCTGAACATCTTCCGCAGGGCGCTCCGGCTCAAGGCGCAGATCGTCGGGCTGTCCGACCTGAAGGTCCTGGTGCCGCTGCCGTTCGCCAGGGATGCCCGGCGGTGGATCGCCCTGAGGAACCGGCTTGCCCAGAAGGCTCGGGGGCAGCCCTCCGGCGGGGAGTCGTCGGGCGACGCGGTCTCCAAGCTGCTCGTGGCGGTCCGGGAGCCCGCGGCGATCCCGGCCGTGGTCGGGCGGATCGAGAAGCTGGGCTATCGCGTCCACTCCCGTCAATCGCTCATCCAGGAGGAGATCGACAAGGCCGCCACCGCGTTCAAGACGGTGAAGGCGATCTTCTACGGGATCGGTCTGACCATCTTCGCCCTCTCGTGCCTCCTGGTCTGGACCACCACCTCCAAGGTGGTGGCCGACTCCCGGCGGGAGATCGGCGTGTTCCGCGCCGTGGGCGCCACCCGGAGGGACATCCTGTCGATCTTCATCCTCCAGGCCACGTTGCTCGGTACGGCGGGAGCTCTCCTGGGAGTCCTCCTCGGGGTCGGTCTCGCCGCCGGGATCTCCACGGCGGTGCTGCGCTGGGCGAGTCAGCAGCGGCTCGATCCGGACGACGCGATTCCCGCGACGCTCTGGTCCGTCGACCTGACGACGACGCTCTTGATCGTCGCCGGGGCGATCCTGGCCAGCGTGCTGGCCGGGTTGATCCCGGCCCGGCGGGCCGCGAGAATGGACCCGGTGACCGCCCTGACCCAGAGGGAGTAGATCACTCGGCCCTTCGACACATCTCGGCGATCCGGATCAGCACCCGCGCGAGCTTCACCGGATCGTGCCGGATCACGTCGCTGACCCGACGCTGCGGCATGTCGGGAGTCAGCGGCTCCTCCACCAGGCGGTGGCCCAGGAGCATCCTGGTCTTCTGGCCGACCCGGACCGGGACCGCACCTCGAGTTTCGTAGAACCGCAGCTTCGCCGGGTCGATGGGGGCGCTGTTCACCACGGCGAAGTCGATCCGCCCGAGGCCCGCGTGGCGCCTCAGAGCCGCCAGGTGGTCCCCCAGGGTGAACCGGTCCGTCTCGCCGGGCTGCGTCATGAGGTTGGCCACGTAGACCACCGGCGCCGCCGATCCGGCCACCGCCGCGGCCACCCCGTTCACGAGCAGGTTGGGGACGATGCTGGTGAAGAAGCTCCCGGGCCCCAGCACGATCAGGTCGGCCTCCCGGATCCGCTCCAGGACCGCCGGAGGCGGCTCGGGAGCCGCCGGCGAGAGGGAGATGCGGCGGATCCGCTGGCGAGCCAGCGGGATGCGGCTCTCGCCTTCCACGGTATCCCCGCTCTCCAGCTCGGCCTTGAGCACCACGTTCTCCAGCGTCGAGGGGAACACCTCCCCCCGGATCGCCAGGACCTTCGACGAGATCCGGAGCGCCTCGAGGAAGTCGCCGGTGATCTCGGTGAGGGCGGCGATCAAGAGGTTGCCGAAGCTGTGGCCCGCCAGGTCTCCGCCCTTCTCGAACCGGTACTGGAACAGGTCGGCCAGCATGCCCTCGTTCTGGGCCAGCGCCACGATGCAGTTGCGGGCGTCGCCCGGCGGCAGCATGGAGAAGTCCCGTCTGAGCCGTCCGGAGCTTCCCCCGTCGTCGGCGACGGTGACCACAGCCGTGAGGTTGCTGGTGTGGGCCTTCAGCCCCTTGAGCAGGCACGACAGCCCGGTGCCCCCGCCGAGCGCCACGATCCGGGGACCCCGGATCCGGGAGCGAGAGGAGTCGACCGGCGCCCTCCTGTTCAGCCCCCGGGCCAGGCGCCGGGCCCTGACCACCGGGAGCCCCAGGCCCATGACCCCGACGAGCGCCGCGAGGCAGCCGATCGCCATCACGGTCAGCCCGACCTTGCCCTGGCCCGCCAGAGTCGCGGAGACCCACGCCAAGGACCAGAACCGGGCGGTGCCGGCCGCCACGGCGGCCAGCCCCAGAAGCACCAGGAGCACCCCTCTCCGGAGCAGCTTCGCCGACAGGCGGATCGGGGGTCGCCTCGCCACGCCGCTCGGGCATGCCGCCGGCACGTCGTCGCCCGATCGGGAATCCTCGACGGGAGAGTCCACGGCGGGGGGCACACCGGCCGAACGCCGGTCAGTTCCTTGGGCAGCCAGCAGGCCCCATCACCGTCCCGGCCCCGGGTTCTCTTCCGCCCTCTGGCGACAGCCGGGGCGGACGACGTGGAAGAACGAGATCCCGGCTCTTTCCGCGATGTACCGGTCCATGTCGAACCACTGGTCGGCCTCGTCCTCGAGCTTTCTTCGGCGGGTGCATACCGGGAGCAGCCGGTCCGGTCGCTTCACGTGACCGCGGAGTCACGGTTCCGCTCCGCGACCCCGAGCCGGGCCGCCAGATGCTCCCGGTCGGCTTGACGATGTGTCGCCGGCACCGGCGAGCCCCGCCGGCGACGGCAGCATGCTATCACCTGCTGGCCCCGGTGTCACCCTCCCGGGCGGGACCAGGATCCCCCACCTGTTCCGCGGAGCCTGGCTCGTGACGAAGCGGCGGCCTGGATCCACGGTCCCGGTCCCGGAGCTTGCCATCGCCACCGGACGATGCTAGCCTGGTCGCCGGTACCCCAGGATCCCCCGCCTGTTTCGCGGAGTCGGGCCTGTGATCGGGCCGCGGCCTGGCTGCAGAGTCCCCGGGGAAGGGGAGGGGGTTCGTTTGAAGTCGCGCTCGGGAGAGAGAAAGAGGAAAGGACCAGGTTGGAGGTCGCGCTCGGGGGCGCGACTCGGATCCGGCGAGACGCCGGATCTTGGTACCCCCCGCTGGACACGCCAGGAGCGGCCCGCTCGGTCGATGGATCTCGAGGCCGGTCGCTCCGGGGAGGAGACTTGTCCGAGGTAGAGCCAGCCCCTGCGGCAGACGCGTGCGTGAAGAGGGCCCGGTCGATCTTGCTCCTCGACGACGACCTCTCGTCGGCCCGGTTCTTCGAAGAGGTTCTGCGCAGCGACGGCTACGAGGTCACCGCCATCGAGTCGGAGCGCGTGGCCGTGGAACGGTTCCGGAACGCCTGCCCCGACCTGGTGCTGGCCGACCTCGACCTGGCCTGCCGCAACGACTTCACGATCCTCCACTACTTCCACGGGTCTCAGCCAGGCATCCCGGTGATCGTCCTGGCAGGACGGCTCGACTACGGCCGGATCACCCAGGCGCTCCGGCGCGGAGCCCATGACTTCATCCAGAAGGCGTCGGATCCCGAAGAGCTGCTGAAGCTCCTCCAGCGCGCCTGCACCAACTCCGTGCAGGGGGTTCCGACCAACAGGGAGGTCATGGTCTTCGAGAAGCCCGAGGTCGAGAAACGGCTCAAGGACCGCCTCACCGAGGCCGGCTACGAGGTGTTCGACGTCGGCACCCAGGCCCAGCTCAAGGAGGTGCTGACCAACTTCGACATCGACGTGGTCGTCGCCGGGCAGAGCATCACCCCGGACGAGGTGCTCGAGCTGGTCACCCACTGCCACGAGCAGAGGCCGGAGCTGCCGGTCGTGGTCCTCCCCTCGGCGGGCGAGGCGGCGCTGGCCGTGGAGTGCCTCCGCAGAGGAGCCTTCGACGTGGCCGACCACATCCTCACGGACGAGGAGCTGGTCGGTTGCGTCCGGAGAGCGTACGACCGGAAGTCGCTCACCGACGCCCGCAACAAGAGGGACAGGGAGCGCCAGATCTACGACGCCCACGTGGAGCGGCTGGGCCGCCAGCTCGAAGGGGAGGTCCGGGCGCGGACAGAGGAGCTGGTGAAGCAGAAGGGGCTCCTCGAACAGATCCTGAGCGCGATTCCCTCCGGCCTGGTCGTGGTCGACACGGAGGGCACCGTGACCGCGGTCAACCCGGCGGCGCTGAGCATCCTGGGCCTCGACGGCCAGACCGTCATCGGGCGGAGCGCCGAATCGATCGTGCCCCTGGAGCCGTTCGCCGAGGAGATCGGGCGGACCATCGGGTTGAGGCAGACGGTCCCCAGGGCGCAGCTCGAGACCAGGCTGCCCGACGGATCCGTTCGGATGATCGGCTTCACCCTGGTCCCGCTCCTGGGGGCGTCTTCGGACCCGGCCACCGGGGCGGTCCTCCACCTCAAGGACATCACGGCGCAGAGAGGGCTGGGCGTGGGAGCCCCGCAAGGCCCCGGCTCCTCCCCGGGCCCTGGACCGCTCAAGCTGGCGCTCGGCCGGGCGGCGCCGCTCCTGGACACCCTGGAGAGCAGGTCCCTGGGGATGAGAGAGCGGCTCAGGGCCCTGGAGCAGCTCCTCGAGGAGGCGGACGCCCTGGACGGAGCGGTCCCGGGTCTGAGGACGCTCGTGCTCGACCTCGAGAAGGGCGGTTGACTTCGCGCTGTGCGGTTGTTAGCCTCCTGAGCGTTTCGATCGGACGGTCGCCTCGCTCCCGGCCGCCACGTCCGGGCGAGTGTCCCTGATCGACTCCAGAGCCTCTCATGCACACCCGTCCACATCTTTGCGTACCGTGGCCCGGCGCTGCCGTGGCCCTGCTGCTCTTCGTCGCCCCATCGTTCGCACCCACGGCCCGGGCCCAGCCTCCGCTGGAGGTCATGGTCAAGGAGGTGAGACAGCAGACGGTCCCTATCTTCCGGGAGTTCGTCGGCCAGACCAAGGGCTCGAAGATCGTGGTCATCCGGGCCAAGGCCGAGGGCTACCTGGAGGAGATGCACTTCACCGAAGGCGAGGAGGTCAAGAAGGGCCAGCTTCTGTACTCGATCGAGTCCAAGAGCTCGTCGGCCAAGCTCGAGCAGAGCAAGGCCGATCTGGCCGAGGCCGTGGCGCGGCACGTCGACGAGGTGCAGAACGTCCGGCGGTTGAAGCCGCTGGCCGACGAGAACGCCGTCCCCCTCAGAGACTACGAATCGGCGGTGGCCAAGGAGAAGGCGTCCGCGGCGACCGTGGCGGCGCGCAGGGCAGCGGTCAAGCAGGCCGAGGTCGAGCTGGGCTACACGAAGATCCATGCCCCGATCGACGGCTTCATCGGCTTCTCCGAGTCCAAGGTGGGCGACCTGGTCGGGATGGGACAGAGCACGCAGCTCAACACGCTGTCCACCATCGATCCGATCCTGGTCCGGTTTCCCATCACCGAGAAGGACTACCTGACCATCGTCAAGCGCACCAAGGAGAGGAAGGCGGCGGGGAGGCCACCGGAAGTGCCGGAGCTCCAGCTCATCTTTGCCGACGGCAGCGTCCACCCCCAACCCGGGAAGCCCACCCTGTCGGACTACATGATGGACCCGAAGACCGGATCGATCCAGGTCGAGGGCTCGTTTCCGAACCCCGAGAAGGTCGTTCTGCCCGGGCAGTACGCCAAGATCCGGATCGCCGTCGACCGGCGGGAGGGAGCCCTGGTGGTGCCGCAGCGGGCGATCCAGGAGCTCCAGGGCACGTACTCCGTGGCCGTGGTCGGCCCGGACAACAAGATCGAGATGCGCCAGGTGAAGGGGGGCGCCAGGTTCCAGAACCTCTGGATCGTCGAGGCGGGGCTCAAGGCCGGGGAGAGGATCGTCGTCGAGGGGCTCCAGAAGGTCCAGGACGGCACGGTGGTGGACCCTCGACCGGCCACGGACGCCGCCGATGCGACCCCCGCCCCCACGCCCGGCCCGTCCGGCGAGCGTTGACGCCATGGCAGCCTTCTTCGTGAACCGGCCGATCGTGGCCATGGTCATCTCGATCTTCATCGTCCTGGCCGGGGTCGTGTCGCTCCAGGGTCTGCCGGTGGCCCAGTTCCCGGACATCACCCCTCCCACGGTCACGGTCTCGGCGGTCTACCCCGGGGCGAACGCCGAGACGATCGAGGAGTCGGTGGCCATGCCGATCGAGCAGGAGATCAACGGCGTCGATCGGATGCTCTACCTCACGACCAGCAACGCCAACGACGGGTCGATGGGCCTGACGGTGACGTTCGAGGTGGGCACCAACCCGGACATGGCGAACGTGCTGGTCCAGAACCGGCTGTCCGCAGCCACACCGCGACTTCCCGAGGAGGTCGTCCGCCAGGGGGTGACCTCCCGGCGGTCCCAGTCGGGCACGCTGCTGATCCTCTCGCTCTACTCGCCGAAGAAGACCTACGACGACATCTGGCTGTCGAACTACGCCACGATCAACATCAAGGACGCCCTGGCCCGGGCCCCCGGGATCGGCCAGGTGACCATCTACGGGGCCAGGGACTACGGGATGAGGGTCTGG
Source organism: Candidatus Rifleibacteriota bacterium (assembly GCA_016213885.1). Taxonomy (GTDB): domain Bacteria; phylum Muiribacteriota; class UBA6191; order JACPRK01; family JACQZM01; genus JACQZM01. The sequence goes on from JACQZM010000645.1 coordinate 44,719, forward strand.
CTGAAGCCGGATCAGATGAAGAGCCTGGACCTCACCGTCGGCGACATCTCCAGGGCGATCAAGGAGCAGAACTCCCAGTGGCCGGCAGGCCAGCTCGGCAGCTGTCCGGCCCCCAAGGGGCAGGAGTTCACCTACACGGTCCGCACCCGCGGTCGCCTGGTGACCCAGGAGCAGTTCGAGAACATCATCGTCAAGGCGAACCTCGACGGGTCGCAGGTGCGCATCAAAGACGTCGCCAGGGTGGAGCTGGGGTCGGCCTCGTACGACGTGACCGGGCGGCTCAACGGCGCGCCGGCTGCGATCATCGGCCTCAACCAGTCCCCCGGAGCCAACGCTCTGGCGGCGGCCGGCGCGGCCAAGAAGGTCATGGAACAGCTCAAGAAGAGCTTCCCCAAAGACCTCGAGTACGTGGTCTCCCTGGACGCGACGGCGCCGGTGGAGGCGGGGATCCGGGAGATCGTGGAGACGCTGTGCGAGGCCATCGTCCTGGTCATCCTGGTGGTGTTCATCTTCCTGCAGAGCTGGCGAGCCACGCTGATCCCGCTCTTGACGGTGCCGGTGTCCCTGGTCGGGACGTTCATCTTCTTCCCGCTGCTGGGCTTCTCCGTGAACACCCTGACCCTGTTCGGCCTGGTGCTGGCGATCGGGATCGTCGTGGACGACGCCATCGTCGTGGTCGAGGCGGTGGAGCAGAAGATCGAGCACGGTCTCTCCCCCCGGGAGGCGACGCTGGAGGCGATGCAAGAGGTCTCCGGGGCGGTGGTGGCGATCGCCCTGATCCTGTGCGCCGTCTTCATCCCGGTGGCTTTCATGGGCGGCACCACCGGCATGCTGTACCAGCAGTTCGCCCTCACGATCGCCATCGCCGTGGCGCTCTCGGCGTTCAATGCCCTCACCCTGAGCCCCGCTCTCTCGGCGATGCTGCTGGTCCCCCGCTCGCCGGCCCGGGGTCTCGCCTGGGTCCTGTTCGGCCCGTTCAACTGGGTCTTCGATCGCTGCACCGGCCTGTACACCAGGACAGTGGCTTTCTTGATCCGGAAGTTCCTGATCGGCCTGGCGATCCTCGGGATCGTGGTCTTCCAGGCGACGGCTCTGGGCAAGAGGCTCCCCCAGAGCTTCCTGCCCGACGAGGACCTGGGCTACTTCTACATCGATGTGCAGCTCCCCGACGCGGCGTCGCTGGAACGGACCGACAGGGTGTGCCGGAAGATCGAGAAGATCCTCCAGGAGACCAAGGGTATCGACAACTACGTCACCCTGACCGGGTTCAGCCTGCTCGCCGGCTGCGCCTCCTCAAACGGGGGGTTCTTCTTCGTGTCGCTCAAGCCCTGGGACGACCGGAAGGCGAAGGAGCTCCACGTGCGGTCGATCCTCGCCGCGGTGAACGCTCGGGTCGCCCGGTTGCCCGAGGCGACCTGCTTCTCCTTCGGCCCGCCCTCGATCCCGGGGCTCGGGACCATCGGCGGGTTCAGCTTCGTACTCCAGGACCGGAGCGGCAAGAGCGTGCAGTTCCTGGCGGAGAGCGCCCGGAAGTTCGTCGACGCCGCCAACAAGCAGCCCGAGTTCGCCGGCGTCTTCACGACGTTCCGGGCCAACGTGCCCCAGATCCTCGTCGACCTCGACGAGGAGAAGGCGATGAAGATGAGCGTGGAGGTCGCCGACGTCTACACGACGCTGCAGACGTTCCTCGGCGGGTCCTACGTGAACGACTTCCTGAAGTACGGCCGGCTCTACCGGGTGTATCTCCAGTCGGACATGGAATCCCGCAACGATCCCACCGACATCAGGAACTACCACGTCCGCAGCCGGAAGGGCGACATGGTCCCGCTCTCCATGATGCTCTCCACCGGGCGGATGAGCGGACCCCAGTCCACGACGCGGCACAACCTGTACCGCTCCGTCACGATCAACGGGGCCGCGGCCCCCGGTGTGAGCTCCGGGCAGGCGATGGACGCCCTCGAACGGGTGGCGAAGCAGGTGCTTCCCCAGGGCACCGGGTACGACTGGTCCGGCATGTCCTACGAGGAGAAGAGATCCACCGGGACAGCGGCCAGGGCGTTCGGACTGGCGCTCGTCTTCGTCTTTCTCATCCTCGCCGCCCAGTACGAGAGCTGGTCGCTCCCGTTCTCGGTGCTCCTGGGAACGCCGCTCACGGTCTTCGGCGCGTTCCTGGGCCTCTGGATCGGCAAGTTCGAGAACAACATCTATGCCCAGATCGGGCTCGTGATGCTGATCGGTCTCGCCGCCAAGAACGCCATCCTGATCGTCGAGTACGCCCGGTCGCTCCACCACGGGGGGCGGCCACTCGTGGACGCCGCCGTCGATGCGGCCCGCATCCGGTTCAGGCCGATCCTGATGACGGCGTTCGCCTTCATCCTCGGCGTGGTTCCCCTGATGAACGCCCAGGGATCCGGCGCCGCGTCCCGTCAGGTCCTCGGCACGTCGGTGTTCAGCGGGATGCTGGTGGCCACCCTCCTGGGGGTGCTGCTCATACCGGTCTTCTTCACCGTGATCGAGAGGGTGACCGGCCGTGGCGGCCACGGACCGACACCGGCCGCCTGCGATCCCGGGCCGGTCAAGGAAGGAGTGCCCCACGCATGACCCGGTCAGCTCTCCTCGCCTGCGGCGCTGCCGCGCTCTTCGCGTGCGGTTGCCTCGGGCCCGGGTACAAGCGGCCGCCCGTGCCCGTGCCCTCGGCGTACCGGCTGCCCACGCCGGGCGGGGCCTCCCTGGCGACCTGGCACTGGTGGCGGGTGTTCGGCGACAAGCAGCTCCAGGAGCTGATCCGGATCGCCCTGGAAGAGAACAAGGATCTCAAGATCGCCGTGGCGCGGATCGACGAGTACTGGGCCAGGGTGGGCTTCACCCGCGCCGACTACCTGCCGCGCGTCGACGCCCGGGTCTTTCGGGCCAGGGCCAAGGCCAGCGGCGACGTGGCGCCCCCCGGGCTCACCACCAGCGACCTCAGGGCCGCCGGGGAGCTGTCGTGGGAGATCGATCTCTGGGGCAAGCTCCACAGGGCCACCGACGCGGCCAGGGCCGATCTGCTGGCCAGCGAGGCCAACCGACGGGCCGTGGTCAACAAGCTCATGGCCGACGTGGCGAGCGCGTACCTGGAGCTGAGGAGCCTCGACTGGCGGCGCGAGATCGCCGTGGACACGCTCAAGGGTCGCACCCAGAACACCGCGCTGATCCGCAAGCGGTTCAGCGGCGGGATCGTCGCGGAGGTCGACGTGCTCCAGGCGGAGCGAGAGGAGGCCAAGGCCGCCGCCTCGATCCCCGAGCTCGACCGCCAGGTCACCCAGAAGGAGAACGAGCTCTCCATCCTCATCGGGCGTGCCCCCGGACCGATCGTCCGGGGGGAGCGCCTCGCCGACCGGCCGGTGCTGCCCGACGTGCCGGCGGGGCTCCCGGCGGAGCTGCTGGCCCGGCGGCCCGACATCGTCAGGGCCGAGCAGGAGCTGATCGCCCAGCACTACAGGGTCCAGTACGCCAAGGGCCAGTGCTTCCCGACCTTCTCCCTGACCGGCGCCGGGGGTACCCAGAGCGACCATCTGCGCCGGCTGCTCCACGCCGGCACGTCGATCTGGAGCCTCGGCGCCACCCTGGTGGCGCCCGTCGTGGCGTTCAAGAAGAACCGGCGCCGGGTCCAGATCGAACAGGCCAAGGCCCGGCAGCTGGCCCATGCGTACGAGAGCGCGGCGCTCCAGGCGTTCCGCGAGGTGAACGACGCCCTGGTGGCGATCCGGACCTACCGGGACCAGCGCGTCGAGGTGGAGCGGCAGATCGCCGCCTCTCGCAAGGCGTTGCGTCTCTCCCAGATGCGATGGGAGGGCGGAGTGGTCAACTACCTGGAGGTGCTGGACTCCCAGCGGCAGCTGTTCGACGCCCAGCTCCTCTCCGCGGACATCCTGAAGGCGCAGCTGGTCTCGGCGGTCCAGCTGTACAAGGCGCTCGGCGGTGGCTGGCCCGATGTCGTCGCCGTGGAGGCGTCGAAGCCAGGAGGGCCGCCGCTGCGCACCGGCCCCCCCGGTCCCCCCCGGGCCGTCCCTCCCGGGCCGGAGCCGTAGCAGGGTCGACGTCCGGCGATCGCGGGCCGCGGCGCCGCCGGGCGTGGCTTCGGACGCTGGGCCGGTGGGACCGCCGGTCCCGGTGTGATACCATCAGGGACGAGGAGCCTCGCGGAGTCTCCCTCCGAGAGGCTCCCGGGGGTCGGACCGGGGCGTCGCCGCGTCGCGGGCGCCGGGCCTGATCGCCCAGGTGGAGCGCCCGCATGGACCCTATCTGCCGGATCTGTGGCACCGAGATGAGCGGTGTCGAGCTGGTGGTGTGCGAGCGTTGCCAGACCCCGCACCACCAGGACTGCTGGGAGTACTGGGGTCGGTGCGCCACCTACGGCTGTGACGGACTGGTCGCCCCGCCAACGGGCCGCGCCGCCTCGCCGCCCGCTCCGGTGCACCTGGCGCTGATGGAAGACGGTCCGGCCCGGTTCCTTCCCCGGGCGCCGCTGGTCGACGCCGTGGGCGTGCTGATGTACTCCGCCGAAGGGGCGCACATCACCCTGGGCTACCGGGAGGTGGCGATCCAGATTCCCTCCGGGATTCTCTTCGAGCTCCCGGTCCGCTCCCTGGACCTGTCGCCCCTCGTGTGGCTGCTCCTCTGCCTCGGCTCCACGGTGGCCGCGGCCGGGGTCATCGCGTTTCTGGCTCCCCCGATCACCTCCGTGAAGGTGCTCGTCGGGCCGGTGCTCGTGTCGGCGGTGGTGGCGATCCGGCAGCGCATGCGTCACCGGGTGCGGGCCGAGGCGTGCCGCGCCTGGCTCGTTCGGGCGGAGAACGGGGAGCTGTTGGTGGAGCTGGAGGGCCAGGGGGGCATCGTGAGGAACCGGCTGCTCAACCGGCACCGGTACAGGCTGATCCCTCCCTGGATCGGCGGTCAGCCGCTGAGGGCGCGGGGCGTGCTGCTGAGGCCGGCGTTCGGTGACGGGGCCGAACGAGAGGTGGTCAAGGCCTATCGCCTCCAGCTGGCCTGCGAGCTTCCCGACGGTGGACTGGACCTGATCTACCCGCTTTCGGTGCCGGGCAAGGGGGAGTCTCGCCGTGAGTTCCTGGAGGAGCTGACCAGGGTCCGAGCGCTGGGCCAGCAGGTGGCCGGACAGCTCAAGGTTCCGTACGTGGAGCAGGGCATGGAAGGGGCGGGGGTCCGCGCCCAGTCCGTGGCGGAGCCGGCCTGCCGCTTCGGGCCGGTTCGCGAGGGTGACTGAGCTCGAGGCCGAGCGACCAGCCGAGGGGAGGGTGCCCCCCGACGTCGGCCCCCGAGCCACCCATCGGCCGCAGCCCGTCAGTACCCCGGCTCGTGATCGGCCAGGCGGGCCCTGCGCAGGCTGACGAGGAAGAGCGACGCCTCCGCTTCGATCGGCGGTGTGTCCGGAAGCTCGCACCGCTCGTGACTCCGGATGAGCAGCTGTTCCAGCCGATCGAAGTCCGGTCCGGCCCGTTCCGGCGAGTCGATCTCCCCCTTCTCCGTCCCCGCCCGCTTCGACGCCACCAGCCGCTCCACCTCCGAGAACCCGTAGATCGGCGCCAGCTGGGTCACGTCGCCGATGCACTCGCCGGTCCTCAACAGGTGGATCCCGGTCAGGGCGCTCCGGTAGGCGTACAGCACCCCCTTCACGGTGCGGCTCTCCAGACACTCCTTCCGCTTCTTCGCGAAGAAGCCCCGGTAGTGCCCGTAGAAGCACCTGGCCGCGGCCTTCTTGCCCAGCTGGACGAGCCGCCCCTGCTCCGGCGACGAGAAGAGCTGGTACGGAGACGCCAGCCGCTCGAGGATGTTCCCGTTTCCCTTGAGAAGCAGGCGCAGGGCGAACGCCAGCTCGTGGGTCGTGAGGTCCATCTCCTGGCCCTCGAACGTGCCCGACGCCTGCACCGTGTCGGGCGGGGGCGAAAGCGACAGGATGCGATCGACCGGCGCCTCGTGGACCCCCTTCAGGTCCAGGTCGCTGTCCGGGCTGGGAAAGCCGTAGTAGTGCGCTCCGGTCACGGCCACCAGGAGCGGGTCCAACCCCGCCTGCTGCCTCACGAACCGCCGTCCCCGCTCCAGATCGGGCAGCCAGCTCATCGTCGCCACCTCCGGTACGCTCGGCCGGACGTCGCCCGGTCGGCCCGGAAAACAACGAGCCCGGGATCGCGCCCGGGCCCATCCGTCGAGGTTCGCAAAGCTCTCCTGGGGTCCGGGGTACGCGCTTCCGGCCGTTCGCGGCGACCTCACTTCGGCTGCGGCGGGGCGCCGGCCGGGCGCACGCCGGTGGGGTAGCTGATCGTCTGGCACCAACCGCCCCAGATGAACTCCGGGGGGTGGCCGAGGCTCTTGATCGCCGCGAACGTGACCCTCACCGCGAGCCCCCCGTCGTCGGCCGTCGCCAGGTCGAGCTTCACGGCCAGCGGTCCCTGATACTCACGGTTCGAGGCCCAGGCCCGGATCCAGTCGCTGAGGTTCAGCTTCTGGAACAGGTCCAGCACCTTCCGGGTCTCGCCCCTGGCCAGGGAAGGCTTCACCAGAGTGGCCAGCGCACCGAAGAAGGCGCCCCGCCGCACGTAGACGTGAGACCTGGGCGCCACGCCGAGGAGGAGCCCCTTGGCGTTCAGCGAAGGCTTGACCTCGGCTTCGAAGGCGCTCCGCTGGGCCGGGGCGAACTGCCCGACGGCCTCCAGGACCCGGTCCCACCTCGCCATCGGCTCCAGCTCCGCAGGCACGTCGGCCCGGGCCATCGAGGTCAGCCCGACGAGCAGCCCGACCGCCGCCAGCGCGATCGTTCCCGGGGCGAGGGTCGCGGGGCGAGGCCGCGACCCCACGGCAGCTCCCAGCCTGAGTCTCATCATCCGTCCCCCCGTTTCTCCGAGCGGCCGATCGGCCGTCTCACCCCAGTCTACCACGCTTTGCCCCGGCCAAGGCGACGAGGGTCAGCGGCCCCAGAGGATCCCTGACGCATAGCTCATCACGACCGTGTCCACCCCGTACGCCCGGAGCAGCTGAGCTTTCTCCGACGGCTTTCCCCGCCGGATCGGACCGGTCCCGACGTTGGCGATGAACGGCCGCGGACTCAGGGTGGTGTCGATCACGCGGGCGCCCACGGAGGACGGGGCGCCCAGGGCGGTCCACCCCAGCAGATCGCCGGTCCGGCCGGAGAACGCCATGAGATAGCCGTCCGCCGTGGGGATCAGGGCGTCGGGCACGTCGTCGCCGTCGACGGCGCCGAGGGTGAGCGGCCCGTAGGTCCACTGGTCCACGGCCCGGGACCAGAGCAGCGTGCCGGTCCGGCCGGAAAAAGCTGCCATGAGCCTTGCGGAGACCAGTGCGACCACGTCGAG
>JACQZM010000646.1 GCA_016213885.1 Candidatus Rifleibacteriota bacterium
GGGGACCCTCAGCCCCCACTCGGCTTTGGAAGTGAAGCTGGAGGTGGGGGACCCTCAGCCCCCACTCGGCTTTGGAAGTGAAGCTGGAGGTGGGGGACCCCCTACCAGAATCTCAGGACGTCGTCGATGGTCTCTTCCGGCTTCAGTAGCTTCAGGGTGACCGGCCCGCCCGGGAGCTCTTCGAAACCGTAGACCGCTGGCGCCTGGCGGCTGTTGTAGCGCGACCACATGGAGAGCGTGTAGGCGCCGACGTCGTGGATCACCACGTAATCGCCTGGCTCCAGCCTGGGTAGCGAGCGCTCCCGGGCCAGCAGATCCCCGGAGAAGCAGAGCGGGCCGGCCACGTCCTGGACCTCCAGCGGCCCCTCCTTCACGGCGCCGGTCGCGTCGAAGACCGAGATGCGGTGGTAGTAGCTGTCCGGCAGATGGACCATCCGCAGGAACAGGTCCGCACCCACGTGGATGATGGCGATCCGGCGACCGCCGGCGATCTTGGTGTACTCGACCCGGGTGATCGCCACTCCGGTCGGCGCGTTGACCCACCTGCCGAACTCCGTGATGACGTCGTACCCCGAGGTGAACAGCTCCGGGCACAGGCGCTCCAGCGCCCGCGCATAGTCGCGAACCGAGTACAGCGGGTCGCTGTCGCGGTACCGGAACGTCAGCCCCCCGCCGATGTCGACCTGCCTGATCCGGGCGGCCCCGGCCCTCTCGTTCACCGACCGGGCCAGGTCGAGGACGCGCCGGACCCCCAGCGCCATCTGCTCCAGCGAGCACCCCTGGGAGCCCACGTGCACATGGAGTCCCGTGAGCCAGCGATGCCGGCCGAACGCCTGCAGGATCTCGTCGCGGTGCTCGTCCAGCGTCACGCCGAACTTCGAGTGGGCGGTGGCGGTGCTGGTCTCCTCGATCCGTCCCGGCCCCACGGTCGGGTTGACCCTGAGGCCGATGCCCCGGCTGGGCCCGGCCTCGCCCAGGATGGAGAAGACCCTCTCGACCTCCTGCAGGTTGTCGAGGTTCAGGTGGACTCCTGCCTCGAGCGCTCGCCGGAGCTCCCCGACGGTCTTGGCCGGCGAGTCGAAGACGATGACCGATCGGTCAAATCCTATCCTGAGCGCGTGCTCCAGCTCCGCCCGGGACGCCACCTCGGCTCCCAGGCCCAGCGCTCTGGCCTCGGTGAGCAGCGCCGCAAGCGGGTTCGCCTTGACCGCGAGGGCGTGACGCGCGCCGGGCAGCTCCGTGACGAGCTCGCGGATCCGGGCCCGGAACGCATCGAGGTCGTACAGGACGATGGTCGGGTTCTCGCCGTCCATCGCTCCCGAGGCGATGGCGGCGGCAAGGGCGGTCCGGAGGTTCTCTGGCTTCATGGGAGGCGATCGATCGGCGCGATCCGGCCATCGAGACTACTCGTCCAGGATGCGAACCGTGAGCCCGCTGCGGAGCTTCGGCTCGAACCAGGTCGACTTGGGCGGCATGACCTGTCCCGCATCGGCGACCTCCATCAACTGGTCCAGCGACGTGGGGTGGAGCGAGAAGGCGACGGCCCAGCCCTCGCGACAGCGACGTTCCAGCTCCCCCATCCCCCGGATGCCGCCGACGAAGTCGATCCGCTTGTCGGTCCGTGGGTCCACGACGCCCAGCACCGGCGCCAGCAGGTTGTCCTGGAGGATGGAGACGTCCAGCCGCTTGATCGGATCGGCGTCCGGGAACGAGCCCGGTCTGGCCTGGAGCCTGTGCCAGCGCCCGTCCAGCAACATGCCGAACGTCCGGGCCGCCGCCGGCTTGGCCGTGGCGGTCGGCTCCACGGTGAACCGCTCGCCGACCCTCTCGAGCAACCGGTCCGGGGTCAGGCCGTTCAGGTCTTTCACCAGGCGGTTGTAGTCGAGGATCCGAAGCTGATCGTGCGGGAAGAGGACCGCCATGAACGTTTCGCAGGGCGCCTGGCCGCCGGGGCCGCCGTGCTTGCCCCGCGTCATCTGGGCGTGGCGAACCGCGGCGGCCGTGCGATGATGGCCGTCGGCGACATACAGGCACGGGACCTCAAAGAACCGCTCGACCAGAGCGTCGATCTCGGTCCGGTCCGAGACGACCCACAGGGCGTGGCCGATGCCATCCGTCGAGACGAAGTCGTAGACCGGAGGCCGACCGCGGACGTTATCGACGAGAGCGTCGATCGTCCGGTGCGCCCGGTACGCCAGAAAGACCGGCTCGGCCTGGGCGTTCGTCTCGGTGACGTGGCGGGTCCGGTCGTCCTCCTTGTCTCTCCGGGTGTGCTCGTGCCTCTTGATCAGGCCCGATTCGTACTCCCGGACGCTGCATGCCACCACCACGCCGGCCTGCACATGGGCCCCCATGCGTTGCTGGTAGACGTAGAGGCAAGGGGCCGGGTCGCGGACCAGCGTCCCGTCCGAGATCATCCGGTAGAGGTTCTCTCGCCCCCTCGCGTAGACCCGATCGTCGTAGAGGGAGATCGAGCCGTCGAGATCGATCTCCGGCTTGCCCACGTGGAGGAACGAGACCGGGTTTCCCCGGGCGAGCTCCCGGGCCTCGTCGGACGACAGGACGTCGTAGGGGAAGCTGGCCACGTTCCGCGCCAGCTCCGGGCGCGGCCTGTACGCGCAAAACGGCTTGATCACCGACATGCCGCCACCTCCGCGAGCCTAGGCCCGCAAGAACCGCTCCTTGAGCAGCTGACGGAACGGCTCGTACGCCACGGTCAGCCGGCCGTAGGTCTCGGGCCTCGACTCGATCCCGGCCAGCGACGGCGGCAACTCCGGGTCGATGCCGAGGAGCGACTGGATCTCCTCGGGGAACTTGGCCGGGTGGGCGGTCTCGATCGAGACGGCCAGCGAATCGGCCGGCGCCCCCGGCGTGTCGAGGTAGCGCGCGAGCCCGGCCCACCCCACGGCGCCATGGGGCTCCAGCATGGCCCTGTGCCGCTCCCAGGTCGATCGGATCGTCGAACGCGTCTCGTCGTCGGAGATGCTGACGGAGTAGAACTCCTTTCTGAGCCGCTCGAGGTCGGGAGGTTCCTTGAGCGTCCCGGTCTCGTCCATCCAGCCGCCGTAAGCGTCCACCAGCCGGGCCAGGTTCGACGGGTGTCCGACGTTCATGGCGTTGGAGATCGAGACCCGGGACGGGACGATCTTCTCGTAGGCGCCGGTCTCGAAGAACCGGGGCACCTCGTCGTTGGAGTTCGTGGCGATGACCAGCCGGGAGACCGGCACCCCCATCCTCATGGCCAGCACGCCACCCATCATGTCGCCGAAGTTCCCCGACGGCACCGAGAAGACGATCGGCTCCAGGCTCCGGACGTTCGCCAGTCTGACGTAGGCGTAGACATAGTAGACCGACTGCGGGAGCAGACGCCCGATGTTGATCGAGTTGGCGCTGGACAGCTGGATCCCCGCGAGATCCGGGTCGGCGAAGGCGCGCTTGACCATGGCCTGGCAGTCGTCGAACTTGCCGTCCACCCCGAACGTGGTGACGTTTCCGCCCAGCGTGGTCATCTGCTTGCGCTGGCGGTTCGACACCTCCGCCAGCGGGAAGAGGACCACGCTCTGCACGTGCTGCACGCCGTGATAGGCATGGGCCACGGCGCTGCCGGTGTCGCCGGAGGTGGCGGTGAGGATCACGAGGTCCCGGTCCCCTTGCATGAACGCGCCCATCTGGAGCCGATTCGCTGTCAGATTAGGCCTTGGCCGGCTGAGGATGCAAGGTCGAAGTGGACGGCCCGGAGGCGGTCCCCGGGCCTGGCGTCGCCATCCCCGACAGGCCACGGCCCGTGGAACGTCGCGCAGCGGGCCTCGAGAGGCTCCGGCCTCGCGCCCCGGACATTCGCCGACCCGGAAACGTTTCTGGCGCCGCCGGCCCGGAGGCGGCGCACCGGTCTGTGGGTGGAGTGAACCCGGAGGGAACATCCGCGGCGTCTCCGTTGTCACCTCACCCGGCCGCTCCCGAGACGATCTCTCACGAGCTCGGGCGGCCGGGAGTCCGTGACCAAGATAGACCTGATCCAGCGGCGACACCTCCACGGCAGTCCGACCGTTCACTGCTTCCGCTTCATCGTGATCCTCGTCGCCGTGGCGCTGGCGCTGATCCTGTCGGTGTTTCCGCTGGAGACGGTGACCACGGCCGGCCTGGGCGTCGCGACCCTCCTCGCCTTCCGGTCGTTTCAGCTCGCCTCGTCGTGGCTCTGGCCGGGGCTGGAGGCACGGGCCATCGCCGGCCATCCGGAAGCGTCGAACCGGCCGGATCGGCCCGACGGACCGCCCCTGTCCCTCCCGTCCGCCCCGTCGGTTCTCTTCATCGAGGTCGATACGCCGTCCGGCCCTGCCCGGTGCGCCGTGTGCGCCGATCCGATCGCGGACGACGCCGTCGCCTGCCCCGACTGCGGTGTGCCGTACCATCGAGAGTGCCACGAGTACCTGGGCGGCTGCGCCATCTACGGCTGCATCCCTTCGCTGGATCCTCCGGGAGCCTGTCGATCTCCCGGCCCGACCGGCTCCGGCCCGGAGCTCTGGCGCCGGGACGAGGGAGCCGATGGCCCGGAGGCTCCCGGTCGGGGTCTGGTGATGAACGGGCTCTTCATGCTCGCCGGCGGCTCGTTCGCCATCCTCGGCGTCTTCGATCCGGCCCTGGTCGCCTTCCAGGCGATGACGGCCCTCGTTCTGTCCA
>JACQZM010000105.1 GCA_016213885.1 Candidatus Rifleibacteriota bacterium
CGGCCCTGCCGGGGAGTCAGCGGCGCGAACCCCCAGTTGTCGGCGAACGCGGAGTTGTAGACCTCGAGCAGGCTCTCCGACTCCTCCTTCTCCCGGGCGAGGTCGAACCCGCGGACGGTCACGCCGGGCCGGTCCCTGCCGCCGGCGACCGCCGCGTCGTAGCAGGTGTCGAGGTCGTAGCGGAAGGCGCGGAACGATCGGGACACCGACAGGCCCGCGTGCTCGAGGAGGGCGCCATAGTGGGGCGGGTTGTAGGGCATGTAGATCGACGAGGGCGTGTCGAAGCCGTCGGTCAGAAGCCCGACCTCTTCGTGCATCGAGAAGAAGTAAGGCCCCTCCATCCGCCTGCACCCGCGAGCCGCGAGCCAGGCGGCCGCGGCCCCCAGGACCGCCCGGGCCGGCTCCGGGTCGTCCACCGAGTCGAACAGCCCGAACCGGCCGAGCTCCGACCCGGCCTTCGCGCAGAAGGCGGTGACCCGGGCGGTGGCCCGTCCGTTCTCCTCGAAGGCGAACGTCACGCCCTCGTGGTTCTCCCAGAACGGCTCGTGCTTCAGGTCGAAGCGGTCGAGCTCCAGGAACTCCGGCGGCTCGTGCCACCCCGGAAGGCCCTGGTAGACGGCGGCCCGGAGGTCGCCCAGCGCCCTGGCCAGCTCGTTCTTGTCCCTGATCTCGCGTACCGATCCCATGTCTCGCCTCTCGGAACGGCCGGCCCGGACCGGGCTCCCACGGCCGGCGGCCCGCTCCGGACCGGTCGGCCTGCCGGACCATCGCATCTTGCGGCCCGGCGCCGCCGGCTGTCAACCTCGGCCGCTCGACCTCGGCCGGAGCATGCCGCGATATCCCGTGGCGACCTCCAGCAGAGCGCCTCGGCGAGCCGACCCGGAGCTCCTGCTCTCCGCGGCCCGACGGGCTCCCTGTCAGGCCTGGCCGGGCACGACCCTCCTCTTGACCTGCCTCCGGTACTCCAGGTTCACTCCCAGCACGATCAGGGCGTCGAGCCAGCTGCGGCGAGGCCGCACGAACACCCGGCGGGCGATGGCGCGCCACGAGAAGATCCGGTCCAGCAGTCGCCAGTAGCTCGCCAGGAGCTCATCCGGTGTGAAGTGGGCCGGACGGAACCCGACGCTGGCCCCTCCGATGCAGCAGGCGCCCCTGGTCTTTCAGGTCGTGCCAGACCGGCGTGGCCGGGATCGGAGCGAACAGGTAGGCCCGGACGATCGGGATCGAGCGCTCCACGATGAAGTCGGCCAGACGGTCGATGCTCTCCGGCGTGTCCGGATCGAGGCCGATGATGAACTCCGCCGACTCGAACAGCCCGGCCCGCTGGATCCTGACCAGCTGGTCATCGTAGTCGGTCACCCGGCAGAACCCCTTCCCCACCTCGCCCAGGCTCCGCTGGACCAGCGACTCGAGGCCGAAGCACAGGGACAGGCAGCCGCTCCTCACGGCCAGGTCGAGGAGGCCGTCCTCGGCCAGGATGTTGAGCGTGGACTGGCTGACCCACCGGATGCCCAGCGGCTCCACGGCGGCGAACAGCGCGCGGGCGAACGCCGGGTCGCCGGCGATGTTGTCGTCCAGGAAGAAGAAGCTGGAGAACCCGAGCTGCCGGAGCGCCTCCACGTCCCGGACGATCTGCGACACCGGACGGGGGCAGTAGCACCCCCCGGCCAGAGCGCTCACCGTGCAGAACCGGCACCTGTGGGGGCAGCCCCTGGCGACCTGCACGGGCCAGAGCGGCCCCATGGCGGGCTTGTCGATCAGCAGGTCGTACCGGGGCACCGGAAGGTCGTCGATGTGCCGCTCCCCCACGACGCCGTAGCGCCGCGCCGGGCGGCCCGCCTCGAAGTCGCCCACGAACGTCGCCCAGCCCGACTCCGCATCGCCGGCGAAGACCGTGTCGCAGCGCGCCTGGCAGTAGTCCGGTATCAGGGAGACGATGGTGCCGCCGAGGACCACGTGCTTCGAGCGCTTCCTGAACTCGTCGGCGATCTCGAACGCGCGCCAGAGCGAGTGCCCCATGGTGGAGAGGCCCACCACCTGGGCGTCGGTGTCCCAGGGGATCTCCTCGACGGTCTCGTAGCAGATCTGCACGTCCCAGTGCGGTGGCGTGAGCGCCGCCAGCAGCGGCAGGGAGAGCGCCGGCGTGTACACCCGTCGCTCCTTGTAGACCCGTCCGCCGGCCAGCGGCGTCGTGGGGCTGATGAGCAGCACCTTCCGGGTCTTGGGAACCCGCAGCACCTCCGGGTGGTGCTGCTCGAGGAAGCGCCGGGCGAGGCCGCGACGGGCCGACGCGACCGGGCCGAGCCAGCCGGCCGTGGCGATCATCTCTGCCAGGGTGATCGCGGCGGACCCGCCGCGGCCACCCGTCACGAGCCACGCCCCTGGTGCGCGCCGGTCAAGGCCGGACCTCCCAGCTCTCTCCGCCCCACGTGGACTCGACGATCCGCCCGCCCCTGTACACCGTCCGGTTGGTGGGAGGCTGGTACGGCCGTGAGATGCCCAGAACGTCGCTTCTCAGCAGGTTGTAGGCCCAGAGGGCCAGCCCCTTGGCCCGCTGCGACAGCGACGGTGCTCCCAGCGCCCCGTCGACCTCGGCCAGGGCGGCGGCAGCCTTGCTGGCCACCGCGGCGGAGGGAGCGAACCGGATCACCGAAGGCAGCGTCGGCCTCAGCTCCCGGAGCAGCCGTCGGTACACCTGCGCCATGGAGTCGAGGCCAGGGTGGGCCGACCGGAGCCAGCCCAGCCCCCGCAGGTAGACCTGGACCATCTTGAGGAAGAACGGCCCCTGCTCGGCGTAGAGTCGCCTCTCCACGTCGTCCTCGAGCCGCCAGAGGTCGTCGACGGCGAAGTGGCTGTATCTGAACAGGCGGGAGTAGTAGTGGACATCCTCCCAGCGCTCCACCGGGGTGATCCGGCCCTCGTCGACCATCCTGCTCCACAGCCTCGTTCCCGGGACCGGAATCAGGGGGAGCACCTGCGCCGACGTGGGCTCCAGCTCGAGAAAGCGGTCCACGTCGCGGCCGACCGACTCGGCGTCGTGGAAATCCCACCCCAGGATGAGCGATGCGCAGGTCGTGATGCCGGCCCCGTGGATGCGGGAGAACACCTCGGCGTCACGCCCCTCCTTCTTGCGCTCCAGGTAACCGACCCCGGTCTGCTCGAAGGTGGTCTCCACGCCGATCCAGATGTTGTTGACCCGCCACCGGACCAGGTCCGCCGGGTCGTAGGAACCGATCGTCCGGACGCTGCCGAACGTGGTGAACGTGAAACCGGTGCTGTGGACCAGCGGGTCGTCGCCGAGCCTTCTGCCCAGCGCCTCGAACCACGGCCGATCCGCCATCAGGTCCTCGTCCAGGATGACCCCGTAGGCGTAGTCCCCGGGCCTGACCCGCCTCAGCTGATTCCGGATCGAGGCGTGGGCCTGATCCGGAGTGACGAGGACGATCCTCTTCTTGAAGAACGACCCGGTGGTGCAGAAGTCGCAGCCCCCGGAACAGCCCAGCGACGGCGCCAGGCTGATCATGTTCCGCGGCGACACCAGCGACAGACCGAACGGCCGCAGGAGCCCGGTGGGCGGAAGCGTCGCGTCGATCGGGGCGTCGGGTCTCTCCCCGAGCAGCTCGCGAACGCACGAGACGCCGTCCCCGCGGCACACCCGGTGCGCCAGGCGGCCCAGCTCGCGGGCCGACTCGAACGCCACCGATCCGGGGGCGACCCCCTTGAGCATCCCGTCGACCTCGACACTGTCCATGCCGGGCGACGGGACGGTCATGACGCCATGGCCGCCCAGGACCAGGCCGGCGTCCGGGGCGACCCGGCGGGCCAGTCTGGCCGCGTCGAGCGCCAGCGGAGTCAGCGGCGTGGGAAACGAGATGCCCACCAGGTCGGGCTTCCTCGAGAGCTCCGCGGTGAGCAGGCCCCGGTCCGGTCCGTCGAGCACCGTCACCTGGGCCGATCCCAGGTTCCGGGCGATCAGGTGCAGCGCCGGCTGGAACGGGTACTCGATCGGGACCTGGAACAGCTGCTGGTGCTTCGTGATTCTCAGCCCGTACTGGTCCATGCCGTCGCGATCGGGAGGATGCTCCGGGTACGGCCGGGGACAGTTCGTGAGCAGGACGCGCTTCTGGCTGGCCATGGGGGTGCGGGTCGGGCCCTCGGATTCTACCGCGGACCCGGAGGGTGAGGATAGCACCAACCGCTGGCCCCCGTCCGGGGCCCTACTCCTCCATGCAGAGGGCGATTGCCCAGATCAGCAGCAGCGATCCGAGGACGATCCACAGGAGTCCGCTCCACCCGATCCGCTCCTGGAAGCCCTCGAGCAGGTGCTCCCGATCCACGTACTCCGCCGGCGACAGGCTCCGGACCAGGCCGATCCGGGGCACCGCCTCCGGCGACGCCGCTCGCTCCCTGACCGTCGCGAGCAGCCGGGCCACAGTCGGGCCGCCGGTCTCGTAGACCCCGAGCATGGTGGTGCCGAGCGGCCCGGGCAGCGCTCCCGGGAACGCCGCCCACAAGGCGTCGCCGACTCCCTGGAACGGCATGTACGATTCGAGCGCAACGGGCATCGGCGGAGGCCGGCCGGCCAGCAGGCCCACCATCAGCTGCGGCAGCGGGTCCTTGTGATGCATGGCGTAAGAGCGCCTGAGCTCCGGATCGGAGCAGAGATGGACCAAAAGCCCGGTCAGCGATCGGTCCACGAACTGACGGACCGCGGCGTCGCCGGCGACGACCGGTTCGGAGACCAGCCACACCCTGCCGCCAGAGGCCGCCACCGGCGCGTGGATCCGCCGGACCCGGTCGACCTCCTTGAACCCTCCCCTGGCCCGGATCAGCTCCACTGTCGACCGTTCGTAGGTCCGGTCGACCACCGGGGCGCGGGTCAGGTAGATCCACCGCCCCAGCAACTCCTGTCGTCGCGTCCACAGGTCGCCCGGGTCCTCGATCCGTACCGGCGCTCCCCGGTCCGGATCGACCACGGCCGGGCCGGTCGGCAGATCGACCCTCACCAGGATCCGGCTGCGGTCCACGGCCGGGCCGTCGATCCGGACGGCGCGCGGGCCGGCAGCGGCCCCCGGGCTCGCCAGCGACGCCACGGACTCCGGGTCCACGCGCCAGAGCAGGGAGGCGATGCGGGCGGCGGCGCCCCACGGGACCAGCGTCCCGACGCCGATCCCGAGGAGCGCCCCGCTGGCCACGAGCCGCCAGGCCACGGCGCTCGAGTAGCCCAGGACCATCCCGCCGTCGAGCCTCGACTGCCTCAGAGCCAGGAGCAGCCCGCTCGCCAGGGCGGCCAGCAGGAGAGTCACGCACAGCGGCGGCCACGGCACGGTGCCCACGAGCAGCGCCAGGGTGACGGCGGCCAGGACCGTCCCGTCCCGGCGTCCCCACCGGCCCGCCACGAGCCAGCCGAGGATCAGCGCCGGCACGACCACCGGCAGAGCGACCACCAGGAGGAACGGTTGCAGGTACCCGGTAGAGGGCGGCTGGGCTGCCTGGCTCAGCGCCGCCGTGAGCATGACCCCGAGCTCCTTCGGGTCCGGAGGCGCCGGCGCCCCCTCCAGGCGATGGCCGCACTGGACGCAGTGGACCATCGTGTCGGCCTGATCGAAGCCGCACTCGCCGCACCTCTTCAAGGCGATGTCCTCCTCGTCCCGGCCGGGAGCGATACCGGCCCCGGTGACGGCGACCGGAGCCGTCCCTTGAACCTAGCGCAACGACGACCGCTTCTCAAGACCCGGCGCCTCGCCGGGTCCGAATCGCAAGACCCGGCGCCTCGCCGGGTCCGAGTCGCGCCCCCGAGCGCGACCCAAATCCGGATCCCCTCCTCTTCCCTGCCCCCGAGCGCGACCTCGATCGCCCCCCCTCCACTTCCTTGGTGACTCTGCAGCCAGGCCGAGGCCTGTTCACAGGCCCGTCTCCGCGACACAGCCGGGGGCTCCTGGGGCTCCGCCGGGCTTGCATTGCAGATGGCGAGCCCTTATGCTCTCAGCCCATCATGCAGCTCACCGACAACGTTGTCGCCCGGCAAGGCGAAATGGCCATGAAGAGAAGAGGATCCACAGTCAAACCCCCGGCGAGGAAGCCGGTCCCGAAGGGCCTCGTCCCCCCCCACGTGCAATCCCTCCAGCCCTACCAGCCAGGTCGGCCGGCTGAGGAGCTGAAGCGGGAGCTGGGGATCGACAGGTTCATCAACCTGGCCTCGAACGAGAACCCGCTCGGCGCCCCGGCCAGCGTGCAGGGGGCGATCCAGATCGCCTTCCAGGACGCGGCCCGCTACCCCGAGATCGGCGGGTTGAAGTTGAGGGAGGCGCTGGCCCATCGCTACCGGGTCAAGATCGACAACGTGGCGATCGGCAGCGGCTCCGAGAGCATCATGGCCAACATCGTCCGGGCGTTCCTCCACGGCGACGACGAGGTCGTGACGGCCAACGGCACGTTCATCGGCTTCTACGTGCTCGTCCGGGCCCACGGAGTGCGATTGAACCTGGTGCCGCTGAAGAACCACCGGTTCGACCTGGCGGCCATCGCCGACGCCATCACGGCCAGGACCAAGATCGTCTACCTCTGCAACCCCAACAACCCCACCGGCACGATCTTCACGCGCGCCGAGTTCGACGAGTTCATGCACCGGGTGCCCGAGCACGTGCTGATCCTCATGGACGAGGCGTACGTCGAGTTCACCGGGAACTCCCCGGATTTCCCCGACTCGATGACCTACCGGTACGACAACGTCCTCACCCTGAGAACGTTCTCGAAGGCCTACGGCATGGCAGGGTTGAGGCTGGGCTACGGTCTCGGCCACGACTACCTGATCGGTTACGTGAACCGGATCAAGCTGCCGTTCGAGCCCAACACCCTGGCCCAGGCCGCCGGTCTGGCCGCGCTGGCCGACCACGACCATCTCTACAACACCCGCGAGAACAACCGCGTGGGCAAGAAGTACCTGGTCGAGGAGTTCGCCCGCCTGGGGCTCGACTGGGTTCCCTCGTGGTCCAACTTCGTCATGATCGACCTGGGCACCGAGGAGGCCGTGAACGCGCTCCACCAGGCGGTGCTGCGCCAGGGCGTGGCGGTCCGCCCGCTCAGGGCGTTCGGCCTTCCGCACTGCCTGCGGGTGACCGTGGGGTTGCCGCACGAGAACCGCGCCCTGGTGGCGGCGCTGCAGATGGCGCTGAAGCCCCGCTGAAGCGTGGAGCCGCCATGCACCTCGGTGAACGGTACGGGACGGCCCGTGGGAGGGTCCAGTGAAAGAGCTGTTGTGGGGAGCCTTGTTCCTCTGCGCCGGCGCCGTGGCCATGGGAGCTGACAGGGAGACCAGGTCGACGCCGAGCCCCCTGGCTGCGGGCGTGCCGTTCGACACGGTTCCCGAGATGGGGCGGATCGCCGAGGCGGACGCCCGCGACGGCGGCTGGGAGTCGCGGCACGGCGACGTGCCCGCGGAGCACCTCCCCGGGGTCCAGGCGGCCTGGCGGGTCGAGTGGCGGCGCGTGGCCGCCAGGCTCACGCCCGATCTGGCCCGGTCCCTCTCCAGGTGGGCCCGGATCCAGATGGAGTTCTACCGGAAGGTCTCCCCGATCGACACGCTGACCTTTCGCATCGCCTCGGCGAACAGGTCGGCGAGCCGGCTGGTCCTCGAGGCCACGGTGGACACCCTCCCGTCGCACAGCCCGGTGGTGACGCGGTGGCTCAAGCTCTACCTGGTCTACGACACCCGGACGAGCGGCCTCGTCCGGATCGTCGCCACGATCCGGGGAGAGAGGCTCGAGTGACTCCCCTCCACTCCACCGCCCACCGCCCGGGCGCCCCGACTGACGCCCCGGTCAGTCTCGCGTCCCGGTCAGAGGCTCCGCCGCCAGAGCGGCCTTGGCGATCTTGCCCGACGAGGTCATCGGGAGCTTGTCCCTGAACTCGAAGTGGTGCGGCACCTTGTAGCGCGCCAGGTGCTGCCGGCAGTGCTCCTTCAGCTTCTCCGCAGGCACGGCCCGGCCGTGCTCCGTCACCAGGAAGGCGCGGCCGACCTCTCCCCACTTGGGGTGGGGCACGCCCACCACGGCCACGGCGACGACCTCCGGGTGCATCAAGAGCACACGCTCCACCTCCGCCGGGTAGACGTTCTCCCCTCCGGAGATGAACATCTCCTTCTTCCGGCCCACGATGTACGTCAGGCCCCGGGTGTCGCGACGCACCAGGTCGCCGGTGTGGAACCAGCCTCCCTGGGCCGCGGCGGCCGTGGTCTGGGGGCGGTTCCAGTATCCGGCGCACACGTGGGGACCCGAGAGCACCAGCTCTCCGATCTCCTCGGGGCCGCAGTCGGTCCCGTCGTCCCGCACCACCCGCACCGTCTCGTTGTGGATCGGGTAGCCCACGGCGTCGGGGTGCTCCGCCGCCTCGGCCAGCGAGATGGCGAAACAGTTGGGACCGACCTCCGTCAGGCCGTACCCCTGCTTGAACCGGACCCCGCGGGCCAGAAACGAGCGGCTGAGGTCGTCCGGGCACGGGGCGCCGCCGGAGATGGCGAATCTGAGGGAGTCGAGGCGGGTCCGCTCGAACTCCGGCGCCTGGCGCATCATGTCGAACATGGTGGGCACCGCGAAGAGGAGCGTCAGCCGCTCCCGTTCCACGAACCCCAGCGCCTTCCCGGCGTCGAAGGTGGCCGTGAGCACCACCCGGCCGCCGCGATGGAGAAGCGGCAGCGTGAGCACGTTCCAGCCGCCGGTGTGGAAGAACGGCGTGTGGGTCAGCGTGGAGTCCGAACCGGACAGATCCCACGAGAGCGAGGTGTTGATCGAGTTCCAGAAGATCGACCGGTGGGTGAGCACAGCGCCCTTGGGCTGGCCGGTGGTGCCCGAGGTGTAGAGGATCATCAGCGGCACCGCCTCGCCGGGTCGACGCGGGCCGGCCGACCCGGACTTCCGGCCCCCGCCCCAGGGCGACGCGCCGGGCACCAGCTCGACCATCGTGGTCGCCGCCGGCACCGGTGGGGGCGTCTGCCCCTTCTCGACCAGCACGATCCGGGGGGTCGAATCGGTCAGGATGAAGGCCAGCTCCGGACCGGCGAGCCTCCAGTTCAGCGGCACCAGGATGGCTCCCAGCCGGGCGCACGCGAAGAACAGCTCCAGGTGCTCGGTCGAGTTCTTGGCCAGCACGGCGACCCGGTCGCCCTCGGCCACGCGGTGCTCCTCGATCAACCACCGCTCGGCCTTCAGCGTCCGCTCGTGCAGCTCGCCGTACGTATGGCGACCGCCGTCCTCGCTGATGACCAGAGCCTCCCGCCGCGGCTCCAGGAGAGCCCACCGCTCGAGCCAGTCCCCTACGTACATGGAGCACCTCCAGATCCGGGTCCCATCCCGTCGTGCGGTCCGGCTCCCACATTAGCAGATCGACCGGTGGACAGAACAGCGGTGCATGGGCTTTACTTCGAACCGTCGTGACGGGAGCGAACAGCCGGCGCAGGACGGCGAGGATCAGCCATGGCGAATCTCAAGAAGAGCTTTCAGAAGGCCACCGAAGAGGTCAAGTCCCTCGATGAGCGACCCAGCGACGAGACGATGCTGAAGCTCTACGCGCTGTACAAGCAGGCCACGGCGGGCGACGTGTCGGGGGCGAGGCCGGGTCTCTTCGACCTGGTGGGACGCGCCAAGTACGACGCCTGGGCCGAGGAGAAGGGCAAGACCGAGGAGCAGGCCATGCAGGCCTACATCGACCTGGTCGAGAGCCTCAAGTGAATCCCCTCCACTTCCTTGGTGACTCCGCAGCCAGGCCGAGGCCCGATCACAGGCCCGACTCCGCGAACCAGGCGGGGCATCCTGGGCTACCCCAGCAGCACCCGGGCCAGCGTGGCCAGGGCCAGCGCCCCGATGATGACCCACGATCGCTGATCCCAGACCCGGGCCAGACCCGACAGATGGTCGGTGCCTTGCGCGGCGTCCCGGAGCGCCGCCAGGCCGGTCGCCATCACGGCGAGCGCCGCCAGCCCCCAGAGCGGATTGAGCCCGAACGCTCCGGTCACGTCGCCGTGCCAGGCGGAGGCCAGCGCCCGGGTCAGCCCGCAGAAGATGCACGGTCTGCCCGTGATCACCCTGAACGAGCACCCGGGGACCAGGCTTCCCAGGAACGGTCGGAGCAGACCGGCCAGCGGAAACGCGCCGAGCAGCGCCAGCCCCAGGACGAATCGCCGGCGCCTGGCGGCCCTGTCGATCACAGCCCGACGCTCAGATCGTCTTTCTCCAGCGGAAGCTGAGCCGAGTTCTCCGCGGCCCAGGCCCTGACCGCCGCGAGCACGGGACCCACGGCCTCGTTCATGAGGAAGCACTCTTCGAGCTTGACGACGCCGTAGAACCGGCCCTTGCGGCGAAGCCCGATGGCGAGGTCGCCGCGCTCGAACCCGAACGCGAACTCCATCTTGTTCCGGTAGAACCAGGGGCTGGGA
>JACQZM010000647.1 GCA_016213885.1 Candidatus Rifleibacteriota bacterium
ATCTCGAGGCGCGTCAGGAGACGCACGGTCGTGCCGGAACCGGAAATGCTCCTCATCCCGAAACGGGCGCTCAGCTCGCCCAGCCCCTTCCGGCCGGCGTCGACCTCTTCCGGAGTCAGGTAGACCAGCTCCACCGGTTCCTCCGCGGAGTAGGGGGCGAACTTCCCGTCGGTGAACGTGGTGATCACGTCGAGGAGCCCGCGGTTCGGCGTGTCCGGAAGACCGGATCTCACCGGCGCCTCCCGGGAGCGCTCGAACTCCTCGAGGACGAAGTTGTCGTTCCAGTCCTGGCCGCAGAGGTTCAGGACGAGCTGCTCCCGGTCCGCCCCGGGCAGGGACAGGAGCTCCAGCGGGTGCCGGAGCTCACTGCGCGATGCTGCCGTGGACGCGGCAGGTGATCCCGTTGCCCTCGCCGGTCCAGCTGTAGTTCCCGTGAGAGTCCGGCCCGTCGCCGGGATGCTGGGGGAGGGACTGCATGTACCCTCCGGACTGCAGGGCTCGCCAGAGGTTCGCGTCCAGGAAGGTCCGCCTCGTGTTCTTGTCGAGGTTGTACATCTCGATCGCACCGGCGATGGTCTTCTGGTTCCAGTAGCACGTCCTCCTGGGCGAGACCTCGCGGCTCCGGGCGGCCCGATAGTTGGGCACCGCGACGAGGACCGCGAGCCCGCACAGGACGGCGATGAACCCCCGCGCCTTGGTGGGGGGGCGGTCGCGGAACAGCCCGACCAGGGCGCTGCCGATCCCTAAGACGTAGCTCCCCAGGATGGAGAGGACCACGAGCGCCTCCACATCCCGGAGCAGCTGCCGGGGGCAGAACATCATGAACAGGTTGGTCAACACGAAGACCGCGATGGGAACGTAGATGGCCCGGGTGCCGTGAGGGTCGGGCAGCGGCCCCGGCTGCCTCAGGTCCCGGCCACACGCCAGGAGCGTGACGGCGAGCGCCCCGACGGAGCTGGCCGTGACCAGGATGGTGAAGATGCCCTCGCCGACGACGTGATCGCCGGTGTGGCACGATCGCATCATCGCCGCGGCCGCACAGGCAAGCACGACGATCCACAGCACCCGCGCCGTCGACCAGAGCGGATTGAGCTGCCCGGTCCCGACCGGTTGCGGGGCTCCCTCGAGACCGCCGCACCCGGGGACCACGCACCGGCCCGGCTCGGCGCAGCCCGCGTGATACGCCGTCGCGCACCCCGGACACGTGAAGGGCGCCCCGTCGACCGGTTCACCGCACTTCGGACACCGGGTGTTGCCGGGCGTGGAAGGGGCATGGTCCTGGGTCGGGCCCTGCGCGCCAGCATCTGTGGTCATGGTCAAGGAATCTCCGGGGCCGGCTCTCCCCGGCCCGCGGTCGAAGGCGGCGGGATCGTTGCGATGCCGACCCCCGCCCGGGTGGCGTCTGGTCCCACAGTCTAACCGGAGTCTCCTGGCCAACACAATCCGGATCCTGCGAAAGGGCCTCTGGCGGCCCTCGGCAGCTCCAGGCGCGGAGTACCCGAAATGAGCTTTCTCGCCGACTTCAGGGCTCTGTGGATCCTGGACTGTGATTCTGTGAGATCGAAAGCTGCCTCATGGCGCTTGGCGAGGGCTTCGAGTCCCGGAGGGGCGATCGACGTGGCCCGCGCGGTTTCCATGGGCCTGGTCCAGGAGATCCTGCCGCGGGCCGGCGGGGGCCGTAGCCGCGCGTGAACCCCGTGGACGCCGGATGGTCCCCCCCCCTGGGATGGGCCCTCGATCTGGCGTGGCGGAGCCCGCACCGCACGGGGCTTCCTACGTCTCCACCAGGGGAGCGAACTCGCTCTCCGGGACGTCGAACGTCCAGGCGCGTGCCGATTCCACGGTCCGCATCCAGGGAGGGACCCGGAGGAAGTAGGTGCGTCCGGTGCTGGGGCATCGGACGCGGAGCACCACGAGCGGCTCGTGCCCGTTCAGCGCCAGCCGGCACAGCGTGCCACACTCCTTCTCGTCGATGACGACCGCCTGGGCCCGCGCGAACAACCACTCTGCCCCGACGCGCTCGATCAGCCCCCGCATCACCTCCTGGTTCTTCTCGCCCAGGATCCGCTCGACCGTCAGGGTTTCCAAACGGAGGATCGCGTCTTCGTCCACGCGCAGGCCGTGCCAGGAGTACAGGCCCCACCCATCGGCGTACTCGATGGCCTGCGCCCGGGCCGAGTGGAGTCTCCCGCGGTCGTCGCGCTCCAGGCGGACCGGTGCCTCGCAGACGATCACGGCTCCGTCGAAAGCCCACCACCAGGCCGTGCGCTCGGCCAGCTCCAAGAGCAGGGCCACCCGTGCCAGGATGACCCGCCCAAGCCCTTCCTGAGGCGCTCCTCGAACCGTTCCAGGATCGCCATCCACCGGCGACCGAGCACAGCCGCGCCCATCTCATGCCAGAACGGCGCCCAGACGCGGGCAGCGGTTCCCTGAAGGAAGAGCTCCAGCTGCAGCGCGGCGAGGACACCCTGGAGCGGGCTCTGCACCCAGAGGACGAGCGAAGGGGCCTCCAGGCCCACGCTGGTGTAGGCGGCGGCCAGGAAGCCGGAGATTGACGCGCGGCGAGAGGCGTCCTCCCTCGAAGCCGTCGCCACGGGTCTAGTCGGCCACCGGACGGGGATCACCGAACGAGTACTCTCGCTGGATCTGGACACGATACAGGCCGCGAGG
The DNA here is from genome assembly GCA_016213885.1 of Candidatus Rifleibacteriota bacterium. Lineage (GTDB taxonomy): Bacteria > Muiribacteriota > UBA6191 > JACPRK01 > JACQZM01 > JACQZM01. The sequence continues at coordinate 2,671 of JACQZM010000647.1, forward strand.
CAGCACGATCGTACCGTGCTCCTCGTGCACCAGCGCGGCCCGGTCGGCGAGGACCTCGATGAACTGTCTCCCTCGCCGATCGACGAAGCGACGGGCGTGGGCCTCGAAACGGTGACTGTGGCCTGTGGCCTCGCCGTGAGCCACGACCAGGTCGCGGGCCGCGGTCAGGTCTTCGGGAAGGGTGTCGACCGCGATCAGCAACACGTCTCCCTGACGCCACATTCGCGAGCCGGTTCCGGCCATCCTCCATCCTCCCTCCTCCGGTCGACGATTCGACCGCCCGGATGCACCGGAAGTTCCACGGCACCTCCGCGCGCAGGGGGCGATTCCAGCCGTCGGCGGAACGACCTCAGGTCTCGAGGAAGGTCAACAGGTCGGCGTTGAGCTGGTCTTTGTGCGTGTACGCAAGACCGTGGGGTGCTCCTGGGTAGATCTTCAGGGTCGCGTTCTCGACCAGCTTCGATGAGCTGAGAGCCGCGGCGCCGATCGGCACGATCTGGTCGTCGTCGCCGTGAAGGATCAGCGTCGGAACGACACACCTCTCGAGGTCTTCGGTGAAGTCCGTCTCGGAGAAGGCCTCGAGACAGTCGAAGGTGCCCTTGTGGCCGGCCTGCATTCCCTGGAGCCAGAACGAGTCGATCATGCCTTGCGAGACCTTGGCGCCGGGCCTGTTGGCCCCGAAGAACGGACCGCTTGCGAGATCCCTGTAGAACTGCAAGCGGTCGGCGAGGCAGCCTTTACGGATACGGATCCCGTCGAACACCTCGATCGGCAAGCCGCCGGGATTGGCCGCCGTCTTCAGCATCAGCGGCGGTACCATGGATCCGCTCCGACTATCCGTTCTCGCCAGTACGTTCATCCAGCTCGATGGCCCGGGGAAACAGGATGTTGTTCTCCAGGTGGATGTGCTGATGCAGATCCGCCTCCATGCGTTGCAGTTCCTCGTACAGGGCCCTGAAGGTCGGGCAGGCGTCCGGGGGAAGAGCGTAGCCGTCGGTGACTTCGCGGAGCCTTGCCAGGACTTCACCGGCACTCTCGTGCTCACGTTCCATCTGCCGGATCGGATGGCGTGCCGACCCGATGGAAGCCTGAGGCTGCGGTGCCCCTTGCCGAAGGTGCGCCTCGACAGCCACGAGGTAGGGAAACAGCACCTGTTCCTCCTTGAGGAGGTGACTGGTGAGCTCGCTGTGCAGGGAGTTGAAGAGGCCCTGCACCTGGCGCAGCACGTCGCCATGGTGCGCCCCGTGAGCCTTGAGCACCGTTGGCACCAGCGAACTCAGCCGCGGCAGCGCAGTCTTCATGTAGCCGTGATGCGTCTCGACGATGTGATTCACCAGCTCGCCAAGCGGTGCGACATACCAGTCCCTGGCCGTTGCGCCTGCCTTGCCCGGCTGGAGACACTTTGCCAGGGCATCGACCAGCACGCAAAGCGTCAAGCCATGCTCGCCGGCGACATCAGTCAGGCTCTTGCCCCCTCCGCAGCAATGGTCGATCCCGCTCTCCTCGAACGCCCCCCTGGTCTGCGGGTATCGCCCCACCAGCTCCCGCACGGTCATGCTGCCGTCGATCTGGAGTGCCATGGTGTCTGCCTCTCCTGCACATCGCTTCCTTGATTTGAGGAGTGTCGTCGAAGCCTCCCTCTCGATGGCTCCAGGTGTGAGCGAGGCCCTCACCCCGAAGGAACTCTACGCGTTGTTGCGGGACGTTTCCATGGGGTGAAACCCTGCCGCTGCTCCTGCTGCCACCTGGGTCGGGATGAAACGTGTCCATCGGGGCAAGCTCGCGGGGCCATCTCGGCCCACGTCGTCCGCGAGCTCGGATTTCGCGGGAATCAGAGCGTCACGTTCCGCAGCCGCAAAGCGTTGCTGATGACCGAGACGGAACTGAGGCTCATCGCGGCGCCGGCAATGATCGGGTTGAGCAGCAAGCCGAAGAACGGGTAGAGCACACCCGCCGCCACCGGCATGCACAGCGCGTTGTAGAGAAAGGCGAAGAACAGATCCTTGTCAGCCCTTGGGTCGATGCGGGCGGCGAACTGTTGGCCATGCCGGTCGGGGGTAGGTTCGTCGACCGTTGTGGATGGAAGGCCATGGTGAAGGTGGACCGAGTCCGCGCCACGCCCGATGGAACGTCGTGGGCCAGGTTGGGCAGCGAGCGGGAGATCGCGACCTCGGTCGATGGAGGCGCGTGGCGGCCAACCGGCGAGACTGAGCCGCCGCCGATCCACACTCTGGCCCGGGGCCATCGGGTCTCCATCGCCGCTGGCGCGGTGCATTGTGAAGGCACGGTCTACACGTCCAGCAACGATCCCTGATTCTTCTGCACGCGGCGGCCGCTCGATGGTAGCATTCTTCCGTCGGGCGAGCGGATGCATGAGACGGGTGGACGGAGCCGAGGCTCCGGGGACCCGGCGAACCCGTGGCGGCGAGGTCTCGTGAAGTTCTTGCCCCTGATCTGGCGGAACATGACGCGGAACCCGCGGAGGGCCTGGATAACGATCCTGTCCCTGGCTGTTCCGTTCTTCTTGCTGGTCCTGCTCCAGACGGCGCTGGGCACCGTGGACGTCTGGATGCAGCGAGCCGACAAGAACCTCAGGGTCGTGGTGCTCCACAAGATGGGCTTCTTCTTCGATCTTCCGGAGTCGCACGCGGCAAGGCTGAAGACGATCCCGGGGGTGGTCGACGTCTGCGGGTTCGTCTACTACGGTGGGGTGTACCGGAGCTTCAAGGAAGGCATCCTCGGATCCGCCGGGGTCGACGTGGAGTCCTTCCGCAAGGTATGGCCCGAGGGCGCTGTCCCGCCTGGACAATACGAGAGATTCCGGCACGAACGAACCGGCGCGGCGATCGACCACACCGTGGCTGACAGGTTTGGATTCAAGGTGGGCGACGAGGTCACGCTGAAGGGCACGGTGCGCCCTGTGGATCTCAAGTTCAAGATCTGCGCCATCATCCGCAACTCTGTCGTCCCGTACGGGTTCTACCTGCATCGAGAGTACCTGGAGGAGGCCCTCGGCAAGCCAGGGATCCTGACCAACGTATGGCTCACGGTCGACCGCGGCGAGAACATCCCGAGCGTGATGAGGACCGCCGAGGCGATGTTTGCCAACTCCTCGTCGGCAGTGAAGGTCGAGCTCGAGAAGAACATCTTCCTGGAGGTCATCTCGATGGCGGGGAATGTCCGCGTTCTTGCAGGCGGGGTCGGAGCCATCGTGGTGTGCCTCATCCTGCTGGTGGCCGCCAACTCGATCGCCATGTCGGCGCGTGAGCGCACTTCCGAGGTCGCCGTGATGAAGGCGCTGGGGTTCTCTCCCGGAACCGTCTTGACCATCATCCTCGCGGAGTCAGGGGCGCTGGGGCTTGCGGCCGGAATCATCGGCTGCGCAGCGGCTCATCTGTTCTTGACGAGCGGGTGGTGTCACGGTCTCATCGGCATCTGGAGCTCCTACCTGTCGTATCCGGGGCGGGCGGTGATCACCTGGATCTGGATCGCCCCTCTCATGGGCGTGGCGGCTGGCCTGATACCGGCCGCGCTTGCGGCGAGGCTCGTGGTGGCCGATGCTCTTCGGCGGGTCGTGTGATGCGGATTCCACTGGCCTACAATCTACGAAGCCTGATGGTCCGCAAGGTCACGACGCTGATGACCATGCTGGGGATTGCCTTGGTGGTGGCCACGTTCGTGGCCCTGATGGCCATGGCGTCCGGGCTCGACCGGACCCTCCGCTCCAGCGGCGTTCCGGAGAACGTCATCTTCCTCCGCAAGGGCGCCGTGGCTGACGCGACCAGCTCGCTGACAATCGAGCAGTTCAGGGCGCTCTCCGAGCTGCCGGAGATCATGACCAGACCGGATGTCGGAACCCTGGCCTCGCCGGAGCTCGTCTGCCAGCTCCTGTGGCGCAGGCGCGACGGCGGCAACGGCAACGTGATCCTCCGGGGGGTGCGCCCCGTGGCGTTTGCCGTCAGAGGAGACATCAGGATAGAGAAAGGGGTCACGCTGCAAGCCCGGTCAGACCATCTGGTGGTCGGAAGGAGAATCCCGACCCGCTACCCGGGATTCGAGCTCGGATCCAAGGTGCAGCTGTTTCTCCGCGAGTACACTGTGGTGGGGATCATGAGTGCAGCCGGTGGGGTCTACGAATCGGAAATCTGGTGCGACCTCGACGGCCTTGCTTCTGACACCCGGCGCTCCTACTACTCTGCGGTGGTCACGAAGCTCAAGAAGGCGTCCCTTTTCGATGACCTGAGTCGCCGCGTGGATGCTGACCCGAGGATCGCCCTGGAACCCCGCCGGGAGGTGGACTACTTCGACGAGCAGTCCGAGTCGGCCCGCCGGCTCCGGGATCTCTGGATGGGGATCGCCCTTCTCATGGGAATCGGGGCAGCCCTTGCCGCGATGAACACGATGTACGCGGCCATCGCTGCCCGGACCAAGGAGATTGGCACCCTCCGGGTCCTCGGGTTCACGCGGGCAGAGATCACCGCGAGCTTCATCGTGGAGGCGGTCTTCCTGGCCTTGCCGGGCGGGATCCTGGGCTGTCTCCTCGCCATTCCGGTGGACGGCTGGACGATGGGCACCCTGAACCTCCGCTCCATGTCCGATGTGACGTTCTCGTTCACCATATCGGTCCCGATCATCCTGGGAGCCCTGATCCTGAGCATCCTGATCGGATTCCTCGGCGGGCTCTTGCCGGCCTGCCAGGGGACATCGGTGCCGATCACTCGTGCTCTGCGGGAGTTCTGACCGCCAGGAAGCGACGTCATGCTCACGTGACCGGATCGCTCAGGAACGCCACAGGGCGTTTCCTTCTTCGGCCTCTCCGCATCATCTTCGGAGCGCCAAGTCACGTGGCCCTCCTCCGCACCCTCGCTCAAGCCGGTCGTGGCATGACCGGACGCGAGGTCGCCCGGGCGCACCGGAGACGTTCGAGCGGATCCAGGGGCTCGGGCGGAAGGTCCACGACTCCGCCGACTACCGGGAGGGGCCGCCCGCGTTCCTTCAGAAGCGTCGTCCCCGGTTCACGGGCGAGTGACCGGGGCCGCCGCTCTGGCGCTGGCGGCTACCAGCACGGCGGGGCCGGGCCAGCAGGAGGTGGAGAGCATCCGCGACACCACGACGATCACCTCGAGGACGATGAAGGTGGCGACGACCATCTCCACCAGGCTGAAGGCTCGGCGGGACCGGCGCATGGCTCTTCCCCCTCGATCACGGCCTCGAGCCTCACCCAGAGCGAGGCCTGGCCCTGACCGCTCACAGCTCCCGGAGAGCTCTCACGATCGGCAACCGGGCCGCCCGGATGGCCGGCAACAGGCCGCCCACGATGCCCATCACGCCTGCCACGGCGAATGCTCTCAGGAGAAGCTGCGGTGTGACCTGGAGCGTGAACTGGATCTCGTTGAAGCTGCGGAGGTTCATGACCGAGGTCGTCTGTCCCTGGAAGAACAGCCCTGCCAGCAGTGCCCCGACCGCCCCCCCGGCCACCCCCAGGAGGATCGCCTCGAACAGGAACGACGCGAGGATCGCTCCCCCGGAAAACCCCAGAGCCCTCAACGTCCCGATCTTCCTGACGCGCCCGACCACGGCACTGTACATCGTGTTCATCGCCCCGAAGATCGCTCCCATCCCCATGATCGTGGCGATCACGAACCCCATGGTCCAGATCGCCAGCGCCGACGACGCCTGGGTGGCGTAGTAGCCCTCCTCGGTCCAGGCCTTCAGGTTGATCCGGGCGTCGCCCTCGACGCGGCGGGCGAACCGGGCGAACTCCGCCGGCGACGTCAGACGGACGACGAACGACGAGTAGGCCTCACGAAGGAACCCCTGCATGACCTGCCGGGCATCGCCCCAGGCCTCCGACTCCGCGGCGGCGCCGCCCGCCTCGAACTCCCCCACGACGGTCCAGTCGAACCGGGCGAGTCGGATCTTCTCCCCCATCCCGAGCCCATTGAATCGCCCGATCAGCGTCTTCCCGATGATGAGCTCCGTGGACCCCGGCCGGAACATCCGGCCCCGGGTGAAACGGATGCGCCGGTGGATCGGGAACGCCTCTCGGCCGACGCCGCGGATGATGACGCCACCGCGCTCCCCGTTCGGCTTGAAGAGGAAGGCGTTCACCACCGCATCCGCGGAGGCCAGCGGCTGCCCGGAACCGTCCAGAGCGATCTCGGGCTGGAAGCGGACCTGGTTGAACACCTCGGGGCTGATGTTGGAGGTGGTCTCGGACAGCGCCGACGGCCGGATCATGATCACGATGGCCGGATCGACGACGGAGACCAGCGCCCGATCGAGCCCATCCATGAGAGCGAGCACCCAGGAGAGGGCGAAGATGACCAGGGCGATCCCGAACACCGTCAGGGTGGACGTGACGCGCCGAACCATGATGCTCCGGACGTTGTACCTGAGCGGGACACCCATCATCTCACCTGCCGCAGGGCCAGGGATGGCGACAGACGAGCCGCGAAGACCGCGGGGAGACTCGAGGCCACCGCTCCC
>JACQZM010000648.1 GCA_016213885.1 Candidatus Rifleibacteriota bacterium
GTCCGAGAATCAGACGGTTCCGGCCGGGACCTTCCCGTGCGTCAAGATCAACTTGGTGATCACCGACAAGGGGCTGGGTTCGAAGCTGACCGAGGTCGCCATGTGGTACGCGAAGGGGGTCGGCGTCGTCTGCCGGCAGGGGCAGTTCTTCGGCGTGTTCCTCGTGGAGAAGCTGCTTCGCTACACCCTGGTGCCCCCAGTTTCGGGGCGGATCTGCGCGTCGACGCGGGCTGTCCCGGAGCTCCCGGCGCCCGGGCCAGGAGCCCACTCAAGGGCCGCTGGAAGGTCCCGGAACGCCCCGCCGCCCCCGGGTCCCACCCTGCCACCGCTGCGCGCTGGGCGTCCCAGGCCGCGGCGCGCCCGTCGACACCACGATCCAACCCCCGTCCCTCCCACGCACGACGCCGGGGTCCGCGCCGGGAACTCGCAGCACCGACCCGACGCGCCAGCCATGTCCGTCCGGACTGGACCCGCTCCAGAGACCGCCGCCGCCCGTCCCGAAGAACGTGATCTCCGTGCCGTCGGACAAGGCACAGCCCAGCCAGCGACGATCCCTGCCGACCGTCACGTCGGCGACCCGTGTGAAGGCGAGGCCGTCCCGGCTCACGGCGTGGTACCCGGACAGATCGGCCCCGCCTCGATCCGGCGGTTCCTGGTCCAGCCGCGTGCCGGCCCCGTTGTCCGGGGCGAAGAGATGGAAGAGCCCGTCGTGCAGGACCACGGCACAGTCGATGACCGGCCGCCCTTCCAGGGCGAACCGGACACCGCGCTCGACGACGTACTCAAGACAGTCGGCGGAGAGGGCCGAGTGGATGCCCGGAGGCGACGGCCGTCCGGGCTGCCTCTCGACCGACGTGAAGTACAGCCGGACCCTGCCGTCGGGAAGCGGCACCAGGGTCGGGTCGAAGGGAAACCTGTTCCCGGACGGGAGGCCTCTCAGCCCGATGACCCGGGCCGCGGTCCAGGTCGCGCCCTCGTCGGAGGAGAACCTCACCGCGACCTTGTCGAACGCCGACGGATCGCCCTGAGGGAAGTGCTGGTGGGCCACGATGAGCCGGCCGCCGCCCATCCGGGCGAGGGTGGGCACTCCGGCCCGGTCGAACGTAGCCAGATGGGTCACTGCCCCGGATCGGTCGACCCTGTGCACGTTCACGTCGGAGTCCCACGGGCCTGGCCCGTGCTGCCCGGAGCGGCCGATCTCCGGCTGCCCGGGGCCGATGGCCTCTCCCGGAAGGCCCCGCCCCGGGTGGAACGGCCGGAATCCACCCCGGTCGCCCTGGGGCGCGCCCGCGGTCCCGTTCCGGGGCTCCACCTTGAAGAACATCCTGTAACCGCCCCGGAAGGGGACGACGAACGGATCGGTGATCGCCTCGGTCTCACCCGCATGCAGCCTCACACCTTCCTCCTGCGTCCAGCTCAGGCCGTCCCCCGAAAGGAAGCTCAGCACCCGATTACCGGACCGGCGACGCTGCTCGAAGGCGTAGAGTCTGAGTCTCCTGTCGGGCAGCGGAACGGGAGCGACCGTGCCGAACCCGTCCAGCCCCAGCGGTCGATCGTAGGCGAACCGCAGGCCGTCACGTGACGTGGCGATGACTGTCCTCCCCCTCCCGAACACGTACATGAGCCACCGGCCGCCGTGGAGGAACACGTCGGGATCGACCAGCGCCTCGTGCCGGAAGGCGAGCCCCGCATCCCGGAAGTTCACGCCGTCGTCGGAGAGCGCCACCCTCACGGAGTGGTCTCCCACTTCCCCGGGCTGGATGTCCGACGCATGGTAGTAGAGGCGGAACCGCCCGTCCGGGTCGACCAGGACCGACGGGTCGAGAGCCTTCTGCGATGGCAGCCCCTCCAGGCTGAACGGTTGCTTGACGAAGGCGAGACCGTCGTCGGACACGGCGCAGCCGATCGACTCGAACGGCCGGCCCGGCCCCAGCACCGCGTCGACGTAGTAGAGGAGGATCCGACCGCCCCGGACCACGGCGCAGGGTACCGACGCGTGATCCACCCGCACGCCCGGGTCCCAGCGGAAGGTCAGCCCGTCGGGACTCGAAGCGCTCTGGATCTGGTGGACGTACGGGCCGGCCGTGGGTGGACCTGGGCGCGGACGTCGCGGACCACGCCCCACGAACGGTGCCGGACCGAAGCCCGGCTCGCCGCCAGGGGGAGTTCCCGATGGCGAGAAGAAGCAGCACGGTAAGCGAAACAGGGCGCACGGGTTCCTCCTTCGAGCCGCTCGCCGGTTCATCCGGAGCCTCACGGCATGCCGCACGGCTCCTGCCGAGCGCCAAGAGGAGCTTCGCACTCGGCCGCGGCGCGATCCCGGCTCCCGTCGAGATCGTCCTCCTCGTCGCGGTCGGGGAGCAACGACCGCCCAGGAGAGCCCGCGTGTCACCTCTCCACGCCGGGGAGTCGGACGGGGCTCACTTCGGAATGGCGGGTACGGCGCTCCCCTGGGAGAACGGCGAAGTCCGCGAGCCGGAGCGGCTTTCCTCTCTCGACCGCCGTCAAGCTGGTGAGCCCCTCGAGGACCTCGTGGTGGATCCAGCAGCTCATCTCGGGCGTGCAGGCGCGAACGCCCAGTTCCGCTGACCAGTCCTGGATGACGAAGAGCGGGAACACCGTGGAGATGGCCGGACGAGGGACCGCTTCCGGGCTCGATTCTCCGCTCATCGGACGACTCCTCGGTGTCCTGCGTCAGCCGCCGGGGAGCATGATGCCAGCGGCCCGCTCCGGTGGAAGCCGAGTGAGGGGGCCCATCGTGGTCCACGACGTGGGCGGCGTGGCCGCGGTCCCGGCGAGCCGGAACACCCGGTACTCGCACTCGGTGCGCTCGAGGTGGAGCGGCGGAAGTCCCCGGATGAGCCAGGTCGACGCGACTGACAGGGCGGGCCGCGCACGCTGGTTCGCTGCCCTCGGCGGAGTGCCTGCGGCTCGCCACGCAGTGCGGCCTCGCCGTCTCCCACTTCGAGACCTACCGGGTGGACTGGGTCTGGGGGCTCATGACACTCGCGGCCACGACGTCTCTGGACCAAGAGGCCGGATGTCGCGTCAAGCCGGCGGGGTGCCGCGGCGACTCTCCATGACGCGGAATCCCGGACATGCCCTCAGCTGATCGTATCTCGATCATCATCCCCACGCTCGACGAGGAGGAGTGCCTCGGCCGGACGCTCGAGTCCTCGATGGGAGCGACTTGCGTGGAGCGGATTGTCGTCGATGGCGGCAGCAGCGATGGCACCGTGCGGATCGCCAGGGCCAACGGCTGCCGCGTGCTCGTCGCGCCACCGGGCCGGGACGCGGCGACAGGTGACGTGAGCGGCCGGAGACTGTAGACTCAGGTACGGAGCACGCGGACTTCCTTGGCCGTTCTCGAGTTCCGGCCGCAGGGCCTCCCGTGGCGGGGGCCAGGAGGCCCAGCCCCCGCCCGGCAGCGGAGGTGATGCTCTGCGCAGGGGGGGCCTCGACCCGGTAGACAGGAACGAGACTCCCGCGTGCCTGTTGCAGAACCGGCGAGAGCCTCGTCGCGCCCCACGAGCACGGTCTCCCGGGGCCAAGGGCCGCTCATCCTTTTCGACCGTGAACGAGGCTGTGGCTGGCGATCATGGGAGTTGACGGGAGATGAGCCCGACGCGGGCAACCCAGATCCAGCCCGGCGGCATCGTGGCGGGCTACCGGATCGAGGAGAGGCTCGGAGCCGGCGGCATGGGCGTCGTGTACCGCGCCGTACAGCTGGACCTCCAGAGAGAGGTGGCGATCAAGGTTCTGGCGCCCGGGCTCGAGCTCGAGTCGAGCGCGCGGGCTCGATTCCTCCAGGAAGCGTTGCTCACTGCCCGCATCTCTCATCCGAATCTGGTGAAGGTGCTTCACTCTGGCGAGAGCGAGTGGGGGCTCTTCATCGCGTTCGAGCTCGTCCGTGGACGAACGTTGAAGGAGAGGCTCGACCAGGTGTGCTCGCTGGCCTTGTCGGAGGCTCTCGACGTGACCCGGGCGATCGCGGACGTCCTGGGCACTCTTCACGAAGCAGGCATCATCCATCGCGATGTCAAGCCGGCCAACGTCTTCCTCACCGACGACCGCGGCGCCTTGCTGGCCGACCTGGGCATCGCCAGGGCCAGGTCAGACGGGGCCGTCCACACCGAGGCGGGCCTCACCCTCGGCACGCCCGGCTACATGGCGCCGGAGCTGATCCGTGGGGAGCCCCCGTCGCCAGCCTCGGATCTCTACGCTCTGGCCGTGTTGTTCTACGAGTGCGTGGCCGGCCGGCCTCCCTTCATGGCGGAGAACGTCCTCGACCTCCTGGGATGCCACCTTCGCGACCCGGTCCCGCCGATCCGCAGGATCGTGGACGACTGCCCGGCGGCGGTGGACCGCTTTCTGGCCAAGGCGCTGGCAAAGAGCTGCACCGATCGCCATCGAGATGCCGCCGCCTTCCAGACAGCGCTCGACGCGATCTCACGACGGGCCGGGGCCGGGCCGGTTAGCCGCGGCTTGACCCGACCTTCACCGGCCACGGTCAGTCTGGTCCCCCTGTCTCGTGCCCCGCTCACCACCGCGGCGGCTTCGGTCGCCTCCACGACCGGATCGAGGCGAGTTCTGGCATTCGGGGCGTTGCTGTGCGCGCTCGTGGCGGTCCTGCTGCTGGCGCTCCGCCCGGGCGGTCAGGACCGACTCCGGCCGCCGCAACCGCCCCCGGCGCTCGGCACCGGCCAGAATGTCGGGTCGTCCGGGTCGACGCGAGACGTCATGTCCCTGACGGTCGAGCTGGAGAAGCGAGGCAACGATGCGATGGACGACGTCCGGCGGCGGTCGCAAGGTGGTCGTGACGACGTGGTACTCGACGGGGAAGGACGGCACCAAGCGCGGGTCGCGGGTGACGTTCGTCGACCTCGACTCCGGCAAGT
>JACQZM010000649.1 GCA_016213885.1 Candidatus Rifleibacteriota bacterium
AGGGCGGCGACGAGCAGCAGAACGGCCACGAGGTGGCTCTGCTGCAACGCCCAGACCCTCTCGTCGAGCTGGCTCGCCCGGAAGGCGGCGACGACCCGGAAGGGGGTGCCGGTGACCTCGCGGGTGCACTCGACGGCCCGGTCGCTGCCGGAGACCATGACCCTGCCCGTCTTGAGCCCCGAGACCGACGAGCGGGTCTCTTTCCACGAGTCCTGGCTGCCGTGCTCGCCGCCCGGCACGGTCTGGCCGGCGGCGTCGACCACCCGCACGTAGGCGAGGTCCGGCAGGACGCCGAACCCCTTCAGCGCTTCGGCCAGCTGCTCCGCGGGGACGTTCTTCGGATCCTTCAGGACGGCCCCGAGCTGGCGAGCCACCAGATCGATGGAGCCATCGGCCCACCGCTCGTGGAACGTCATGAGCTCTGCGGTCACGCCGCCGAGCCACCAGAAATGAGAGAACGCCGCGACGACGAGCAGCGCGGCCAGAGTGCCCAGGGCAAGGGCGTATGGCAACCCGAACGTCGATGGTAGAAGGCGTGTCAGGCCCTTCATTGCCGTCATTGTCCTCACCTTGGTCCGGAGTTCTCCTGGACCGGTAATCCGGAGCCGGTTCCCCCGAGCTCCAGGAGCGCGTCACCGATGGCATTCAGCGGCAACACCTGGTCGACGGCCCTCAGCTTGAGGGCCTCCTGGGGCATCCCGAAGACCAGCGAGGTCGCCTCGTCCTGGGCGAACGTCGTGGCCCCGGCATCCCTCATCTTCTTGAGACCCTGCGCTCCGTCGGCACCCATGCCGGTCAGCAGCACTCCGATGGCGCGGGAGCGAAACATCTGGGCCAGCGACGAGAACAGCACGTCCACCGAGGGTCTGTGGCCCCTGAGCGCCGGGGCGCCGGAGTGCTGAAATGACCCGGAAGCATCGAACTCCAGGTGGATGTCCTCCGGGGACAGGTAGACGCTCCCAGGCTCCGGCTTCGCCCGGTCGCGGGCGAGGACCACGGGCCTGCCGATCTGGTCGCCGAGCCAGGTGGCGAAACCCTGGGTGAACCCCCGCGAGATGTGCTGCACCACCACGATCGGCAATCCGAAGTCCCCGGGAAGCCCGGACAGAAGCCGGGAGAGACACATGGGACCGCCGGCGCTGGCCCCGATGCCCACCACGTCGAACCGCTTGACGCGCCGGGACCCGTGCCAGCCCCTGGCAGCCCGTGGCGAGCCTTCCAGAGCCCCGGCGTTCATTCTGACCCGGTGGTTCAGCTTCACCTGCTGGACCAGATGACGGGTGAACGCGTCGCCGGAGAGGCCGACGAAGTTCACCGGCTTGTCCAGCACCATGAGCGCCCCGGCAGCCAGGGAGCGGAACGCGATCCGACTCTCCTCGTCGTCGGTGAGGCTGGTGAGGATGATCACCGGGGTGGGACAGGACTGCATGATGAGCCTCGTCGCGTCGAGCCCCGAGAGGCCAGGGAGCTGGATGTCCATGGTGATGAGGTCGGGCCTCAGCGCCAGGACCCTGTCGAGCACCTCATCCCCCCGGGAGACCGTCCCGACCACGGCGATCTCCGGATCCGTCTGGAGGGCCTGCACCACGAGCTCTCTGACCATGCGCGAATCTTCGACTACCAGGATGCGTATCATGGCTCTTCACCAGCGCCCGGTGCGGCCCGGTCCTCGTCCCGGAGCCGGCCTGACTCGCCGGTCAGTGCACGGGTCCAGGTCTGCTCGCGGCCTGGCGCTGCCCGGGCCGGGTCGAGCCGGTCCCGGAGGACGCTCCGGCCCGCCCGGACCGTTCCCTCCGAGATCCGAGAGCGCCCGCGGTGACTCATACCCGGCTGGAGAGGTTCTTCAGGAGGTCGATGAACGCCTCCTGGTCGAACTCCTGCTTCTGGACGTAGACGTCCGCACCCGCCTCGAGCCCCTCCTGGCGGCTGCGGGGGGATTCCAGGTGGGTGACCAGCACGATGGGCAGCCGCTTGAACTTGGTCTGCTCCCGCAGCCGCCTGGTCATCGAGATGCCGTCCAGCCGCGGCATCTCGACATCGGAGACGATCAGGTCCACGGTGCGCCCGGCGAGGAACTCGAGGGCGGCGGCGCCATCCACGGCGGTGTGCACCTCGAAACCCGCTTGCTCGAGGATCTCCCGCTCGTAGGTCCGGGTGCCGTAGCTGTCTTCCACCACCAGGACCCTTCGCGGGCCCGTGGCCGAGGCCGAGGGCCCCAGCGTCGTCTGCTGGGCCCCCAGGGCGTTCCGGATCAGGTCCTGGGGGTTGAGGATGATGACCACCCGCCCGGTGCCGAGGATCGTCGCTCCCGCGATGTTGCGCACCCGGATGTACTGCTTGCCGAGGCTCTTGTGCACGACCTCCTGCTCGCCCACGATCTCGTCGGCATGGAAAGCCACCCGGCGCACCCCGTCGAAGAGGATCAGGATGCTCAGGGCCTGGCGGTCGCCTCTCGTGCGGGGTGGCAGCTCCAGCACGCGGCCCAGGCTCACGAGCAGGATCGGCTGTCCGTTCAGCATCACGACCTGCCGACAATCGACGGTCTTGATCTCTTCATGCCCCAGCTCCAGCGTCCGCTCCACCGACGCGGTGGGGAGGGCCAGCATCTGCCCCTCGCAGCGGACGAGCAGCGCCTGGGTCGTGATGAGGGTCAGCGGCAGGGACAGGCAGACCGTCGTCCCGCAGCCGCCCCTGGTCTGCACCTCGACGGTGCCGTTCAGCCGGGCGAGCCGCTCCGCCACCACGTCCAGGCCGACGCCCCGACCGGAGATCTCCGTGACCTCTTCCGCCGTGGAGAAGCCCGGCCGGAAGAGGACCTCTATGAGCTCGGCCTCCGTGAGCGAGGCGAGCCGGTCCCGCCCGACCAGCCCGGTCTGGGCCACCTTGTTGCGGACCCTCTCCAGATCGATGCCCCGACCGTCGTCGGTCACCTCCACCACGAACCGCATCCCCTGTTGGGAAGCCTTCAGGACGATGGTGGCCTCAGGCGGCTTCCCCGTCGCCGTACGGTCGGCGGGCCATTCGATCCCGTGGTCCAGGGCGTTCCTGAGCAGGTGGAGAATGGGGTCTTTGAGCCCCTCGAGGATGCCCTTGTCCACCTCGGTGTCTCCACCCTCGACCCTGAGCACCACGTCCTTGCCGAGCTCTCGAGCCATGTCCCGGACCATCCTGTGGAAGGTCCCGACGCTCTCCGAGAAGGGCAGCAGTCTCAGGTACCGGACGTCTTCCTCCAGCTCCCTGGAAACCAGGGACATGCGGGCGATGTCCGCGGAGAAGTCCCTCTGCAGGGCCGTCACGCGCTGCTCCATGTTGATGAGGCTCTCGTCGAGAGAGCGCCACTCCCGGCTCGCCACCACGGAGGCACCGGCGGCCAGGTTTCGCAGCGCCGCGAACGCCCGGGTGCACCGGCCGGCCGCCGTGAGGATGCCCTGGATGTCCTGCAGCCGCTGGTCGGTCTTGATCTTCGAGATGACCAGTTCGCCGACCCGGTTCATCAGGGAGTCCAGCTTGCCGGCGGCCACGCGGATCGTCTCCTGGGCTTTCGGGACGGATGGGGGCGCAGGCTCTCTCGGCGCTGCCGGCGGTGGGCCTGGCGGGGGCCCGGCGCCCCTCGGCGGGGACGGCACGGCCGGCTCCGCCGGGGCAGGCTCGGCCAGCCCGGAGAGGGCGTTGGTGCTGCCGACGGCCGGCCGGTCCGGGGCCTCGGCAAGAGCGGCCACGTCGACGTGATGGACGACAGGGCCTGGCGTGGCCGGCGAGGGCGCCGGGGGAGCCGCGAGAGGTGCGATCGGCTCCACCGGGACCTGGGCAGCTGGCGACACCGGCGGGAGCTGGGCTTCCGGCGCCACCGGCGGGACCTGGGCGGCCGGCGCCACGGCCGACCGGCTCCCCTCCCCTTCCGGGGCCGGGCTGCTGGGCCCCGCCGCCATGACCCCCGAAAGGTGGCTCAGGAACCCCAGCACCCTCGGGTCGTCTTCCATGATCTCGATCTCGCCGGACTGGAGCTCCCGGATGACGTCCAGCCCCTTGAGCGAGACGTCGGTCAGCGGCGGATCCACCGGCCGCTTGCCGGAGCGGACCTTGGAGAAGATCTCCTCGAGCCTGTGGCAGACGACCTCGATCCCCTTGGCGCCCAGCGCTCTGGCGCATCCCTTCAGCGTGTGGAACGACCGGAAGATCTCTTCCACCTCGCTCTTGGGACTCTCGGTGGCGGGCTTCTTCTCCAGCACCAGCAGATGCTCGGAGAGGTTGCCGAGGTGATCGTTCACCTCGGCCCGGAACAGGGCGACCAGCTTCTTCTTCTTTGCGGGATCCACGTTCTCAGGCCCCTCCGCCGGCGGGCTGGGGCGCCCTGGCGTGGCCACCCCTGCTGTCGTCGATGACCATCTTGGGATCGCCCAGCAGGGCGTTCGCGTTGAGGACCAGGGTGAGGTCCGGGAGCATCCCCCTCAGGAACTTCCCGTCGATGCCGCCCGGCGCCACCAGCGGGGGGAGCACCCCACCGGCGGCCACGCGGACGAGATCGAACACCTCCCGCACTGCGAGGCCCACCTCCAGGTCGTCGGAGGCGAGGACGATGACACGGCTCGCGTCCCTCATGCCGGGGCGCCGGATGCTCAGGAACTCGTGGAGATCGATCACGGTCAGCAGCCCTCCCCTCAGGTTCATCAGCCCCCGGACGAACCTCGGAACGCAGGGGATCGGCGTCACCTCGGAGATCGGCTGGATCTCGCGGATCTCGTCGACGGACAGGGCGTAGCGCTCCCCCGCCACGGCGAAAGAGACCAGCTCGAGCATCTCGCCCAGGTGCTCCGACGCCGGCTGGGCGGCCAGGAGCTCGGCCCGGTCCTTGAGAATCTGGTCCCACTCGCTCACAGGAGACGCCCCTTGCCGGCTCGAGCCAGTTCGTCAGCCCGTTTCAGGATCCGGCCGATCTCGAGCACGAGCACGAGCCGGCCCTCCATGCGGATGACCCCGGTGAGATACTCCGCGACAGGAACGTCGTGGAACGGCGCCGGCTGCCCCAGCGACGGGTCCACCACCTCGTGGACCTGGTCGACGATCCAGCCCTGGCGTCCGCCTGCCATCCTGGACAGGCTGGTGATGATGATGTTCTGGTCGGGATGGAGCTCCAGGCTGGAGAAGCCGAGAATCGCCCTGAGCTCCCACACCGGCACGGTCTCGCCCCTGAGGTTGATGACGCCCCGCGGGCCACCCGGCGTCTGCGGAAGCGACGCCAGCTCGACCATCCGCTGGACCTCTTGCACCCCTTCGAGCGGCATCCCGAAGAACCACTCGGCCAGATTGAACGTGAGCAGATGCTTGGCGTTGCCCTGGGTCACGGTCTATGACACCTCATCGTTGGGAGGGCTCAACATGTCCAGCTGTTCGAGCAGACGGCCGCACGAAAGACCGTCCGAGAGCGGGATCGGCTCGTCGGGCCTTCTCTTGGAGACGAGGCTCCGGGCCGTCTTCAGGTGTCCTCGACCTCGCCTCCGATCGCCCATCTTGAGGAGGATGCGCCCCAGGTGATAGTGCCCCATCACCAGATCCCACCGGAGAAAGAGGCACTTCTGCAGCGCCTCCGCCGCCGACGGCAACTGACCGAGATCGGCCAGGATCATCCCCTTCAGCAGCAAGCACTCCGGGTCCAGCGGGCGCTGGAGGAGCGCCCCCGCCACGAGCTTCAGGCTCAGGGGCAGATCGCCCCTGTTCGCGGCCTCCCAGGCCTCCCGGACCGTCGAACCCGCGTCGGTCCGGGGCGCCTCCGGCACGACCGGCACGACCGGGACGGTCTCGCGCGTCGCCGACCGCGGCGCCGGATCGGCGGCCGCCGGCGGACCGGGTCGGGCACCGCCCGGGCCGTGTGACGAACGGTCGCACACCGCTCCGAGGATCGCCCCGACGGGGGTCGTCGGCGGATCCCACGCGGCAGTGGAAGCAGACGCGGGTCGGGACGCCGGAGCGGGCGGCTCCCTCCGGGGACCGAACAGCGTCACGCTCCCGTGAGTCACGCTCTCGAAGTTGCCCATCTCGGCGACCATCGGCGTCTCGGACGGCCCCGCCAGAAGGTACCCCGTGGGGGACAGCAACCGGGAGAACCGCTCCAGCAGCTGGGCCACGGCGGGCTTCGACCAGTAGATCAGGACGTTTCGGCACAGGATGAGGTCCACCTCGCCGTCCCTGAGCCGCTCCGGAGGAAACGGGCCCTTGGCGAGGTTGTGCCAGGCGAACCGCACGAACCCCCGGGGGAACGGGTGGACGATGAACTCCTGGCCCTCCTCCTGGAAGAACGTCATCAGGGCCGGAGGAACGGAGCGGAACGACCATCGGGTGAAGCTCCCCCGCCGGGCGTGCTCCAGCGCGATCTCGGAGATGTCGGTCCCGAGGATCGTGATGTTCCATCGGTCAGCATCGGGAATCATCCGGCAGAGCAGGATGGCCAGGGAGTACGGTTCCTCGCCGGACGAGCAACCGGCGCTCCAGCAGACCAGCTTCCGCTGGGTCTCGGCACGCTGTCTGAGGAGCTGCGGCAGGATCAGGCGCTCCAGAGCGAGGAACTGGGGAAAGTGCCGAAAGAACTGGGTTTCGCCTACGGTGACCCGCGCCAGAACTCGACGAGCCAGCGCCCCACCGGGGTTGGCCCGCAGCTGCTCGACGAGCTCGGCCACGCAGGTGAACCCGTTCTCGCGGCACAGCGCTGTGACCAGTTGCGCGCGGATCCCGGCGCAAGATGCGTTACCCGCAGCCTTAAGGCCTGCCCACTCCTCCAGGATCTCCTGGAACGCACCCAACTCTTGAGATGAGGGCGACTTGAGGAGCACGCTCACCAGATGGTACCACCGGCCGCGGCGGCTGTAAACGCTATCCTCCGAGCCTCTTCTCGAACAGGAAGCGGGCCAGCCTCGCCGGGCTGGCCGGCATGATGTCCTCGGGAACGCTCTGGCCGGTCGTCACGTAGGAGACCCCCTTCTTGAACCGCGCCAGAAGGGAGATCATGGAGCCGAAGGACGAGGTCTCGTCGAGCTTGGTGACGATCAGGTTGGTCGGTGACATCTCCTTGAA